>JBKPNQ010000196.1:0-54670 GCA_046732715.1 Acidobacteriota bacterium
GCTCGCGCGAACGTCGGGTCCAGATCGAGGGCCCGCTCGAAATAGTTCTTCGCCTGTCTCACTGTTGGATCATTCCGCTTGTCGAGGAAATGGAGGCCTTTCAGGTAGAACAGGTATGCCGCCGCGCTCGATGTGCCGACCCTCGCTAGCTGACGCTGCTCTGGAGTGTGCACCTGCACTCGGAGCACTTCGGCGACTCGGAACGCGATCTCCCGCTGGAGGCTTTGGAGTTCAGAGGCAGGTGCGGTGTAGTTCCTCGTCCACAGCTGTTCTTGGGTATTGGTGTCGACGAGGTGCATCGCGATCTGCAACTGGCCGCCCGCTTTGTGCACGCTGCCGTGAAGAACTGTCGCTACCGCCAATTCACGCCCGATCTCCGTCGGGCTCTTGCTTGCACCGCTGTATCCGATGATCGATGAGCGGGCGATCACACGCAGCCCGCCGATTCTCGAGAGCTGCGCGATCAGTTCCTCTGTCATGCCGTCTGCCAGATAGCTTTCGTCTTTATCCGAATCAATGAGCGTCACCGGCAGCACCGCCAGACGGTTCCCACGAGTCTGGACGCCGACCGCTTGATCCAGCCGTGGTGTGCCGTAGTCTTGAACATAGAGAGTCCCGGCAGCGATCACGCACAGAACGGCAGCGGCGCTCGCATAGCGCAACGAGCGCCATCGATCGCCACGAGTGGCGGCGCTCGAGGGCACGAATGCCGCACGCTCGAGCGCGTCCAAGTCGCTGAGCAGTTCCTCTGCCGTGCCGTAGCGCTCATTGGGATCCTTCGCGAGGCAGTGCTCGAGGATTCGCGTGATCGCGAGCGGCATTTCGGAATTCACGCGATCGACTGGTTGCCATCCACCATAACGGATGGCGTGGATAAGCGCGTCGTCGTCAGCCCGGAACGGGCGGAGTCCGGTGAGCATCTCGTAGAGCACGACGCCCAGACTCCACAGGTCGGTTCTGTGGTCGACGATGACGGCGCGTGTTTGCTCGGGACTCATGTACGCCACGGTGCCGACGACAGCGCCGTCCCTCGCCGGTGTCGACCCCAGGAGCATGGCGATTCCGAAATCGAGCAGCTTGGCCGTGCCGTCCCGGGTAATGAGGATGTTCGACGGTTTGATGTCCCGATGGACAATCCCATTCCGATGGGCGGCGGCCAGGGCACCTGCGATCTGTCTGGTCAGCGCGAGCGCGTCTTGAGTCGATAGCCCACCGCGTTGGTTCCTTCGCTCTAACGTCTCCCCTTCGTAGTACGCCATTACGATGAAAAGGCGGCCCGCTGCGGCTTCGCCAATGTCGTGAACGACGCCGATATTTGGGTGGTCGAGCGCCGATGCGGCCTTGGCTTCGGTGAGAAGACGCCGTTTCGAGCCCGCGTCGGTGCTCAGAGGCGCAGGCAGGAACTTCAGAGCAACGAATCGCTCGAGCCGCTGATCGAGAGCCTTGAAAACGACGCCCATGCCTCCAGTGGCGAGCTTTTCGACGATGCGGTACTGGGCGAACGTCTGACCGACGAGCAGCTCGTCACCGACGTCCGAGGACAGCGCCATCAGGGCGGGACTCACAATCTGCTCGCTGAGCCGCTCGAAATACCCGGACGAGGCGTCGTGCGCAATGAGGAGAGAGCGGATCTCCTCGCGCAGCGGCTGATCGTTCCTGCACTCCTCGTCCAGGAACGCCGCGCGCGCTTCGAGCGGGAGCGACAGGGCCTGGTCAAGCAGCGTGCTAAGAACCTCGGGATCGCGTCGTGCCATGGTCTACCGCCTTAGCCCGCCGTTCGGGCTTGGATCTCGCGATAGAGCCATGAACGCGCGAGCGTCCAGTGGCGTTTCACGGTGGCAGGGGATACACCGAGAGACGTGGCGGTGTCCGCGATGGACATGGCCCCGAAGACCCGGCATTCGACCAGATCGCTCAGGCCCTTGTCCACTTCCTCGAGGTGTCGCAGGGCATCGTCCAGGGCTACCAGCATCGCCGACTGTTCGTCCGAGACGACGAGATTCGCGGGAATCGCTTCGATATCCTCGAGCGACAGCCTGTGGAGGTCGCCGCCTCGCTTCTTCCGCAAGCGATCGCGGGCGTAGTTACAGAGAATGTGACGCATCGCCTTGGCGGCCACGGCGAAGAAGTGCGTTCGGCTCCTGGCCTCCAACCGCTTCTGATCCACGAGCTTCAGATAAGCCTCATGAACGAGCGCAGTGGTGTTCAAGGTGAGATCGCCTCGCCAGCGCTGTCGCTGCCGATGTGCCAGCGCTCGCAACTCGTCGTAGATCAAGGGAAACAGGTCGCTCACGGCGGCCCTGTTGCCTGCCTGCACTTCGCGCAACATTCTGGTGACGGTCGCTTGAGTCGAGTCGGCCATGTCGGAAGAACCGTTGGCCCGCTGCGTATTGGTCAGACGGCGAGCGCCCCGCAGTCGATCTGATTCGCGCTCTCGTTTAGATCACGCATCGCCGATCCTGACAGCACTCGTGAGCCAGTTTGGCCGCCATCGGTGTGTTCTGAGGTAAGGGGCAGCCATGTGCCGCCCATGATACACAAAGGAGAAACGACCATGAGGGCGACGTTATGGATTTCGTCCAGTGCCGCGATTGTGTTCGTTGTTGCCTGTTCCGTGCCGGATCGCGGCGCATTCGAACCGGTGGCAAACTCAGCTGCTCCAACCGCGCCGTCAGCGATTGCGACCAGCCTGGTTCCCGACGTGAGCGGCTCCTGGAACTGGTCCGGATCCGGACACTTGACTGTTCCTGCTACTGAAGTCGAGAGACTTCTCGGAATCCCACCAGAGGGTCCCATCACTCATCTGCGATGCGAGGCCACCGGCACGATGGAACTGTCGCAAACCGGGGCAACTTTCAGCGGGATGGCGACCCGCAACGCCGGCGGCTGCGAGACCGGCGACGGTCGTGTACTGGAGCTTCCAACAGCTACGTTTCCGAATACCTTGCCGGTCGCTGAGGGACTGATCACAGGCAGCGGCGTACACTTCCTCCTCGGCGCCGTAGCCGGCCTCGGCTGCCCGCACAACGGCGCCATCCAGGATGTCGTGGAAGGTGCCGCCACAGAGCTCAGGGCGACAGGTCGCTGCATCATCCCGGGCCATCCCCAGTCGCCGGTGCCACGAGATCCGCCGCCAGCTGGCACGAGCCATGACACGAGCTTCGTGGCCATCCGTCCTTAGACGCACCCGGGTGACCGGCGCCATGGCCGAGAGTCAACCAGCGCGGCGCCTCTTCGACAAGAGTTGTTTCTGCATTGCAGAAGCTTCTCGCGGATGTCGGATGCGCATTCACAAGCGCAGGACCCCGCGACAATACGGACTCGCGACAGGCGTCCTGAGTTTCGTCCTGTTGGCGATGGGATGCTCGCGCGAGGCGCTGGCTGGGTCACGCGGTGAATTCCGGCGGTCGATTGCCGCACTCGATGTGACAAGTCTCGATGAGCCGTGTGTTGAGGATATGGACGTGGAGGAGTTCCTTCGAATGTCGATACGCCACGAAACGTGGCATGCGGCCCAATCGTGATCGCGCGCCGGCTGTACCGGGCACCTGGGAGGCTGGGCGCCGTCTGATTCGTGTCAACAAGCGCTGCCCGAGAGAGGCGCGACCAACTTCGCGCTGGCTCGCCGAGCCGAAGCTCACGCGTCGGCGTCAGCTCGCGTGAGCGAAGGCTGGTGGACCTGACCGGGATCGAACCGGTGACCTCCTGAATGCCATTCAGGCGCGCTCCCAACTGCGCTACAGGCCCATCGTGAGGAGAGACGACCCTTTATTGTAGCGAAGAACCGCCACGACCACCAAACAAACGGCCCAGGCGTGCGGCTGTGACGTGGGTCAGACGTGCAACCGGCCACGCAGAAGGATACGTGGCCGGCTGCAACGACGGGCGACTGAGATGCCTACTGAATCTGAATCTGAGTACCCTGGCTGGCGACGATCTGCCACTTGCCGGCGCGGTGGAGAAATACGTCGGTCCACCGATAGCGTCCGCTGATGTCTCGATCCTTATACTTGCCCTTGTCGGTCGTCGAGTATGTGGCGATCGCCGATTCACCGAAGACACGGACCTTCATGTCGCTGATCTCCGTCGACTGAATCTTCAGCGCGCCGGACTTCACGTCCGCGAGCAGTTGCGCCTTGGTCTGAACCGCGCCATCTGGTGCAATCAAACTGGCGTCGTCCGCGAAGATCCCGGCGAAGCCTGACACATCGCCTTTCATCAGCGCGGTCGCGGCATCGTTCTCCATCTTCTCCAGCGTCGCTTCCGTGCCCTGACTCGATGTTTGGGTTCCGGTCGAGGGCTTTTTGCCGGCGGGCTGCGCCAGGACCATGCCTGCAGCAGCCACCATGAACACGACGACCGTAGCAATTCGTTTCATGCTGTCATCTCCTCGTAGCGTGAATGCGTGGAACTCGGGAAGCCCTGAGGTGGCCAATGCTATAGCAAGACGCGGCATCCGCCACGGCGATCCCACTTGGACGGATCTTTCCGCTCGCTCGGCCGTCGTGATCTCCGCGCGCACAGCCCTCTTGCGCTTTCCAGGTCGCAGCACTTGATCCTTGATCGGCTCGCCGAATTCAGCGAGCCCGCATATAATCCACAGGCTTGCGCCTCGTTCCCGGCATGCGCCTCGGCGTCAACACATTGACAGGGTCCCCCGGTGCCGGCGGGTCCGCCTCCGCTTGCGGCCTGATGATTCACGAGCTACGGCGCGATCACGCCGTAGCCCGGCTTCGCAGAACGCAATGATCGGGAGCACGCTTGGGCCGTACGACGTCGTGGCCAGCTGACCTGAGGCGGCGTTTCAGCCGCTGACGGTTCGTGAACAGTCGGCGCCCCCTCGTTGACTCTTCCACCGTGTTCATTCGTCGCCCGAGGCGCGAAATCAATTGGACGAAATGCGCCTCGCCGGGAACGAGTTCGCGGCCGTCCTCGTCTCATGCGATCGACCGTTGATGTTGACAGTCGACACCAAGAGAGATTAGTGTCGATTGTCGACATCATGAACGCCACATCTCGGTCCGACCTGCTCATCAACATGGCGTAGAACCCAAATGAGTGTTCGCGACTTGAAGCTTCGCATTCGCGCATTGATCAGCCCCGGTCGTGTCGAACGGGATCTGCACGACGAGATCTCGTTTCACATCGAGTTCGAAACCAGGAAACTGATCGGTCAGGGCGTGCACCCGGATCAAGCGCGGGCCAGGGCAAAGGCTCGTTTCGGGTCGACAACCGCGGTTGCCGACGAATGCCGTGACCAGCGCGGAACCGCGTTCATCGACAACACCCTCCGCGACGTTCGCTGCTCGCTGCGCTCGTTCAGGCGCGCGCCGTTGACCGCCTTCACGATTGTCACGACCGTCGCGATCGGACTCGGCGTCGTGTCGGCCCTGTTTACCATCCTGAACGCGTTCCTGTTCCGTATTGACGCGGTCCCCGACATCGGCGAGTTATACGCGGTCGAACGGTCGCAGTTGGCCAATGGTGATCGCCCGCTATTCACGCGCCAGGCGTTCGAGGTCCTGCGCAGGGAGACTAGTGCCTTCACCGACGTGTATGCGGCCGTCTTCGACATCGACCTGCGCGTCGATAGCCGGATGATGGCGGCAACGCTCGTCACCGGCGATTTCTTCCCCGTCGTCCGTGTCAATCCGGTGATGGGACGTGTCTTCACTGCCGTCGATGAGGACTCAGGCGGTAATCCGGTCATCGTGCTCAGCGACAGGGGATGGAACCGCCATTTCAAACGCGATCCGAACGTGCTGGGACGGACCGTGCTCGTCAGCGGCGTCCCGTTCGAGATCATCGGAGTGATGCCGGCAGGGTTTCGCGGTCTCGAGGTCAAGGCACCTGACTTCTGGGCGCCACTCGCGCAGCTGGCACAGTTCGAGCCAGCGTCTCGCGGCCGCGAGGATGCGGCCGGCGTCAACATCATCGGCCGCCTGAAACCTGGCGTGTCCATGGAAAGTGCGCGCGCGCAGATTGGGGCATGGGAATCGAACCGGCAAGTCGCCACCGCCGATGGCCGCGCCGGGACGATCGTGCTGCTGCCGAGGCGAGGCACGATTCCACGACCCATGGAAGCGGTCGCGGTCTTCACGCCGTTATTCTTTGCCTTCGGATTGATCCTGATGATCGGCTGCGCGAACGTCGCCAACCTGTTGCTCGCGCGCGGCATGGCGCGTCAGCGCGAGATCGGCATCCGTTTGTCGCTCGGAGCCTCGCGCGGGCGCATCATCCGCCAGCTCATGACCGAGAGCTGGCTGCTCGCGCTGGCAGCGGCTGGCGGCGGCTACCTCATTTCCCGGGCCGCGCTCGAAGCCATGGTCCATTGGGCGATTCGGATGATGCCGGTGGATCTCGGTAACCCGAATCTCGACATCGCCGCACCTGCTGCTGACTGGCGCGTGGCCGTGTTCCTGGTCATGGCAGCCATGGCCGCCACGGCTTTTTTCGCGTTGCTGCCCGCGCTCCAGGCAACCCGGATCGAGCCGGTGCGGACGATGCGCGGCCAGCTTCTGAAGGAGGGGCGTCCCGGCCGTGCCCGAAGTGTGCTGATCGGGATCCAGGTCTTCGCATCGGCGCTGTTGTTGATCTGCTCGACGATTTTTCTCCGCAGCGCGATCGCCTCGTCGCGATTCGATCCGGGCTTTCGCACGATTGACACCGTGGTTATCGACGTCGCCAACGAGCCGAAACGCGCGGCGATCGTTCACGCGATCGCGTCCGAACCGATCGTGGCCGCATCTGCGGCTGTACGCCCCGGCATGCTGGCCTGGCCGTTCGCGGCCATCGCGACGATCGGCGGCAGCAGGACCCCAGTCGCTTACAAGTTCGTGTCGCCGGAGTACTTCGGCGTGTTCGACATTCCCATCGTGCGCGGCCGATCGTTCACGGCGACGGAGCGCGACGGCGAACAGCCGGTCGCCATCGTCTCGGAATCGATCGCGCGGCAGCTGTGGCCGAATGGCAGCGGCGTCGGCGAAATGTTCCGGCTCGAGAATGATTCCGGGCCCGGGACGCAGCCGACGGATGAACCCCAGATGCCGTCGCGCGTGGTGACTGTGGTGGGCGTGGCGCGCGATGTGGCAGGGTTTCGCTTCATCGATACCAAGAATGCCGGCATCTTCCTGCCGACCAGCGTCAATGCGCCGAAGACCTTCGTCGCGGCTCGCCTCAAGGGGGACTCCGCGTTGGCCTATCGTACGCTCGTCGATCGGCTGACCGGGATCGACCCGAACCTCGGGATGATCGTGACCATGCGAACGCTGGCGAGCCTCGAGACGTCCTTCCTGCAGATCGCGTTCTGGGTGTCGCTCGTGCTGGGCGGCCTTGCGCTGTTGCTGACCGTGTCCGGGCTGTTCAGTGTGTTGTCGTATCTCGTCGAGCAGCGCACCAGGGAGATCGGCGTGCGGATGGCGCTCGGCGCGTCGCCTCAGAACGTGACGCAGCTCATCCTGGCGCAGACCACGCGCCCAGTGGTCTACGGGCTGCTGGCCGGAGTCGGACTCGCGGCATCACTGGCCACATTCCTGATCGCGACGCCTGCGGCGGCGCCGATCACCGAAATCGTGCACGTGACCGATCCGATCGCCTATGTAGCGAGTCTCCTCGCGATTGTCGCGGCGTGCCTATTCGCCGCATGGCTCCCCGCCACGCGCGCCGCACACCTCGATCCGATGCAGACGCTCAGGCAAGACTGATCAGGTGTCGTTCTGGCCAGGCCGGCCGCAGGGCGTGAGTGGCAGGGGACCAGGGAAGGAAAGGGCCGAGCGAATTTCGTCCTGAGCGGTGTCAACGTTGACGTCGCATTCGCCGTCAGAAGTGTTGGAGGCCGCATGACACTCCTGCATCGCGTAGTGTCCAGCGTGCGCTGGAATGTGCGTCGTGACCGAGGTGGCCATCTCGCGTGGCTCGATGTGGCCGGCCGAGACATCCGCTATGGATTGCGACAGCTGCGACGCAATCCAGGGTTTGCTGCGGTGGCAATCGCCACACTTGCGCTCAGCATCGGTGGGATTACAGCGATTTTCAGCGCCTTTGACACGATCCTGATCCGACCGCTGCCTTATGCCGACGCCGACCGGCTGCTGATGGTCTGGGACGACATGAGCAAGTCCGAAGGCGATTCGACGTTCTTTTCAACCCCGGCTGAGTGGACGGAGTGGCGCCGTCTCAACAGTGTCTTCACCGATCTCGCGTGCAGCCAACCGGGGACCGCCATTTTGTCGGGGGACGGGGAACCGGAAGAGGTCCGGGCCCGGAAAGTGACCTGGAATCTGTGGAGCGTTCTTGGTGTGCCGCCGGCGCTCGGACGCGTCTTCACCGAAAACGAAGACGACAAGGGCGAGCGCGTGATCGTGATCAGTCACCGGCTCTGGCAGCGTCGTTTCGGCGGCGCCCCTGACATCGTCGGACGCACGATCTCTGTCAACGATGAGGCCTACGAAGTCATCGGCGTCATGCCGCGGCGCTTTTACTTCATGCCCTCGCGCGACATCGACATGTGGATGCCGGCCTCGTTTCCTCCCGGCTTGCGCGGGAATTTCACGTGGCACGATGCCCAGATCGTGGCGCGCCTCAAGCCAGGAGTGACGCTGCAACAGGCGAGGCAGTCCATGGCCACGCTGAGTTTGCAAGTGACTGCGAAGGACTTCCGCGGGCCGCACTCGGTAACCGTGATCCCTCTGCGGGAAGAGATGGCGGGTAAAACCCGGACCGCGTTGATTGTCCTGCTCTGGGCGTCGGCGGCACTGCTGCTCATTGCCTGTGTCAATCTCGCGAACCTGTTGTTGTCCCGCGGCGCAGCGCGCGGACGGGAGGTCGCGGTGCGCGCGGCTCTGGGCGCTGGACGTGAAAGACTGATCGCGCAGTTCCTGACGGAAAGCCTGGTCCTTGCCGGACTTGGCGCAGCCGCTGGACTCGCGCTCGCTGTTCCCGCCATGCGATTTCTTGAACAGCTTGTACCCGAGGCCATGGACGCTCAGCGTCTTACACTCAATTGGCGCGTGCTTGCGTTCGCCACCGTCAGCGCCGTTGCGGCGGCATTGGCCTTCGGGCTTGCACCTGCATGGCGTGGCTCACGCCTCAGTCCGCTGGATGAACTGCGCGATGGAGGCCGAGGCACGGTCGGCGCGCGCAGCCATTGGGTCCAACATTCGCTCATCGTGGTTGAAACGGCGCTTGCTGTCGCACTGTTGATATGCGGCGGTCTTCTCCTGCAGACCTTTCAACACTTGTGGAACACCGACCTGGGAATCCGGACCGAACGGTTACTGACGTTCGAGACGCCGCTACTCCGTTACAAGGACTTCGACCGCCGCGTGGCGTTCGTCAACGCAGAGCTCGAGAAGGTCCGCGCCATCCCCGGCGTGACACACGCAGGCGCGATCTCGCGAATTCCGCTGACGGTCACTGACAATTCGCGGTTTTATCTTCTCGCGGGCCAGCCACGAGAGCGTAGCTCTGCACAGATCGCGCTGACACGGGTAGTGAGTCAGGGCTACTTTACGACGGTCGGCGCGCGGCTGCGAGAAGGCCGGTTTTTCGACACCTCGGATCGAAAATCCGAATCCCCCGTCGCCGTTGTCAACGAATCGTTTGCGAATCGCCACTATCCGGGGCGCTCGCCAGTCGGAGAGAGACTCAAGTTCGAGCGCCTCAATGAGCAAGGCCACTGGTACACGATCATCGGAGTCGTCAAAGAGATCCGTGAACGTGGCGTCGCTGAGGACTCGAGGCCCGCGATTTATCGCGTCCACGAGCAGGCGGACCAAACCAACGATGTGCCGAGCAGCATCGTGGTCCGCAGCAGCGTCGATCCTGCAACCATTATTTCCGCAGTCCGTCAGGCCATCTGGTCGGTTGACAAGAATCAGCCGCTCGCCCGCATCAGAACGATGGAAGACATTCTTCACCGCCAACTATCGACCGCGACGCAGAGCACTGCGCTATTGGGTGCATTCGCGGTGTTGGCGTTGTTGTTGGCGTCGACTGGCATCTACGGTGTGCTTTCCTACGCCGTGATGCAGCGCACCAACGAGATCGGCGTGCGTATGGCGTTAGGGGCGACCTCGGGCGAGATACTGCTTTCGTTTGGGAGACGCGGCCTTGGGTTGGTGCTCTGCGGGCTCGCCATTGGTCAGCTGCTGGCGGCGATCGTGTCCCGCCTGCTGACCGCGCTGCTCTACGGCTTTCGCCCCGACTACATCGCGACTGTCGCCGCGGTATCGCTGATTCTGACGGCGGTCGCAGCCCTGGCATCTTTCGTTCCGGCGCGCCGCGCCTCACTCGTCGATCCGATCGTTGCCCTGCGGCAGGAATAGGAGAGCCGTGTGGATGTCGGTCCCAATCCTCCCGGTCTGACGTCGACCTCGCGTCGATGAGGGCACGCGTCATATCATTTCCCGGTGAGCGCGAACCCAGGAGGGCGTGTGAACGGTAGGTTGTTGTTGGTTCTGTCGATCGTGTGTAGTGCCCCGGTCTTCACAGTTACCGGTCAGGAGCCACAGACGCAGGCGCCGACGGCAGAAGCCGCGCCTCCGATCGTTGACCCGCCCGATAAACCAACGTGGGCCTACGCGGTCGCGCCCGGTGCCGGGATTGCGGGCGCACCGCGTGGCAATCGCGGAACCGGCGGCGCTGCGGCCGCGGCCCAGCCCGGCGGCCGGCAAGGACGCGCACCCGATCCGACGCCCCGTTCAATGCCGGGATCGAAGTTCACGTTTACGGCGGCGGAAGTCCGCAACGGGTTTGGGCCGGCGGACTGGTTTCCGGAAGATCACCCGTCGATGCCAGACATCGTCGCCCACGGCCATCAGCCCGACGTCCGGGCGTGCGGGTTTTGCCACATGCCCAACGGAAAGGGCCGGCCGGAGAACGCGCCTGTCGCCGGCTTGCCGAAGGGCTACATTGTTCAACAGTTGCTCGATTTCAAGAGCGGCGCGCGGAAGACCGCGGAACTACGCAAGCCGAATGACATGGGCAATCTCGCACCGTTCATGAGCGACAAGGAGATCGACGACGCGGCGGCGTACTTTTCGTCGATGCCGTGGACGCAATGGATTCGGGTCGTTGAAACCGACACCGTCAAGAAGACGCGCGTCGCCGGGCAGATGTATCACCTGGTCGATGACGGCACGACCGAACCAATCGGCGTTCGCATCGTCGAAGCGCCGGAAGATGAGTCGCTCGAAGCGCTCCGTGCACCCCGCTCAGGGTTTGTGGCCTACGTGCCGACTGGCGCAATAAAGAAAGGAGAGGAGCTGGTCACGACCGGCGGCGGCAAGACGACACCGTGCGCGGTTTGTCATGGTCCCGATCTCCGCGGAGTAGCCACGATACCCGGACTCGCGAATCGCTCACCGAGTTACCTTGGCCGGCAGCTCTGGGATTTCAAGACCGGTGCTCGCAATGGCACGATGGCCGCCCTGATGAAGCCGGTGGTGGAGAAGTTGACGAACGACGACATCGTCAACATCCTCGCCTATACGGCATCCAGAAAACCGTGACGACGTGGAGAACGGTCGTGCGCGTTCAGGAAAAACGAAAGATGGAAGCGCACGGCGTTCGTGTCAGCGGGAACCAGTCAGCGGATGATCCGTAGGCCGAACACCGCCACGCCCGTCGGCGTGCCGGCGTGGACGTGACCGTTGACGATCGTCGGCGTGATGAACTCGTTGCCGTTGCCGAACGAGTCCCGTCCGTTCGCGGCTGGTGACGGCCGCCCTCTCTCAAAACGCGAGCGTGAAAGTCAGTACGCCCAGCACGAACCAGATCGCCGCATAAACAAACTGGTACCCAATGAACCGACGGAAATCGATCCGGGCGATCCCCGCGCCCACGGCTGCCCAGAACGGAGTCAGCAGATTCCCCATCTGGTCGCCGATCGAGAGCGCCAGAAGTCCCTGTTGGGCCGTCGCGCCGACCGCAGCCGCAGCCGTGACCGTCACATAGCCTTGGATGACCCATTGGCCGCCGCTCGAGGGAACCAAACAAGCCACCACCGTGGAAATCACCGCCGTAAAGAACGGGAGGGTGTGCCGGGTGGACACTGTCGCGATCAGCCCGCCGATCGTGCTGCCGAGCGTCGTGAACTGAAGCAGACCGGCGACACCGCCGTAGAGGTGGTACATCACGACGACCGGCCAGCATGACACGATCGCGGTCTGAAGCGCGCGGTTGAAGTTGGATACGTTCCGGTGCACGAGCAGCGCGAGGCCGAACAAGACGGTGTTGAGCGAGTTGAGATCCAGCCCGAGGCGTTTGACGGCAAAGTGGTAGTACACCCAGGCCGCCAGTGCCGCGACAAGGATCGATACCGGTATCGAGCTCCGCTCGACCCGGTCCGAGAGCGTCGGTCGCGGCGCGCCACGGTCGATCGGTTCCGCTTCAGCGATCACGAGCAGTGGTTCGGCAAGCTTGGACGCGTCGGGAAACCGGGAGAGCGGCTGCGGACGGGCCGGGTGCAGGAATCGCGCAGCGACGATGATTGCGAGGAAGAACGACGCAATGAACACAAGCGTGGCCGGTGCCCAGATCGTGGTCGACAGCGGCATCAGACCGGTCTGCTTCTCGAGGAAATGGCCCGGCGTATTCATCAGCAGCGGGGCACTCGCCGAGAGCCCGAACTGCCAGACCGACCCGGCCGCCGAAGTCGTGGCCAGCAGGAATGGAAAATCAACCGCGATCCCTTTTTTCTCCGCCTCGCGGGCAAAGTAGATCGACACGAGCGGGCCAATCGCGATGGCGAGCCCCCAGTAGAGATACGCGAGGCCTGCGACCACGAGACAGGACAGCGCGAACACCTGGCCCTGGGTCCGTGGTAGGCGAGAGAGCCGGGCAACCGCGTGCCTGAACACCGGCGCAGCGCCGAGCGTCGAACTCAGCAACAGGATTAATGTCATCTGCATCGTGAACGGGAGCAGCATCCAGAGGCCGCGATAGAAGGCGTCCATGACGGCCGCTCCCGGATTGCCGATCGCACGCGCCCCGACGCCAAGCACCAGCAGCATGCCGACCGCTGTGGACATGGCGTCGGGAATGACTCGGCCGATCGCCTCTGAAAAGCGAGTCAGCCGGTCGGTAGGAACCGCCGCCGTGGAGACGGAAGACATTAGTGAGGCACGAATCGGAGTCCTATCGCGGGAAGTCCAGCGATTTGTCCTGTGGCTTGAGGTAGACGTTCCGGTACCAGATCTGCCCGCTGCCCTCGAGTTGCAGCGACAGCATGCCTTGCGGCGCGCGCGCAACCGGATCGTCGTCCACGGTGACCGACATGACCTGACCGTTGATCATGTGGATCATCGTGTTGCCGCGCACGATGATCTCGATCTGTTGCCACTCGCCCTCGAGTCCCTGATGCGGCTTGATGGCGGCCTTGGCGTCGCCGGGTAGCTTGCCAAGCAGGATCTTGCAGTTGCCAGGCAGCAGCATGCCGATCGTGCCTGGCACGGTGATGATGTTTCTGCCCTGCCCTTCATAGAGCTGGCCCGTGTACTGGTTGGACGAGTCCATGTCGAACTGGTAGCCGCTCACCTGCCACGGGTTTCCCGTGGCCGTCGCGCCTGCGTTCCCGCGGCCGGTGGATGAAGTCGCCGAACGATTGCCGACCTCGCCGACGCACGGGTTCGGCGTGGCCTCCGCGGCCGCGCCCGGTGCGCCGGGTACGGCGCCGCCGCCCGGTGGTGTATTGCCCCCACCCGGAGGGTTGCCGCCCCGCGCACCGCCGCCACCACCCGGCCCGCCGCCTCTCGGTGCGGGCGCTGCAGTGATCCCGGCAGCCACGGCCTCGGCCAACGTCGTGATGTTGGCCGGGAGCGGCTTGCCGAGCGGATCGGCAATCGAACCGCCGTGCGCCGGATGCAGCAGGCGGCTGCGGTACTGGATGCCGCCATTGGCACCGGCCGCTGACAGCTTCACTTCCACCTTCACGGTGAAATCGCGCATCACCGCACCCGGCCCGGTGTAGTGGATGTGATGCTGGCCCGGCGTCTTGGTGGTGTCGGCATGGAGCATCCCATCGACGATCGACCACACATCGCGTTCGCCGTTCCAGTTGGTAAACGTTTGTCCGTCGAAGATTTTGGTGAAGCCGGTGTAGTCGTCGTAGCGCGTCTGTGTCGTCGGCGGGCCGAAGGCTACGCCGCCGCGGCCGCCGCGCCCTTGGGCTCCGCCGGCAGCGGGTGACGGCGGTGGAGTACCGCCTTGTCCGTGCACCCCGGGTGGCGCCACGATTGCGGCAAGCGTCAACGACGCGGCAAGCCCGATCCATCGAGAAGCTGTCTTGTGTGGCACTTGCAAAACTCCCGGTTGAGGATGACTGGCGAAGTCTAGCCGAATCTGTCGGCAAGCGCAGACGATAACGGACTCGTCCGCAGGACAGACCTTGCCGATCGGGTCGCGGGACGCATTCCTAGCAGTCGATCACTGTCCGCCGCGACCGCCCATCATCTTCAGCAGTTCGTCGTCGGTCCACGGCCGCGTGCGAGTGGCGGTCTGGGTCCGTACGGTTTCAACCGTCGCCGGGTCGACGGGATCGCCGGTCTGTCCCCACTCGCGCCGCACGTAGGTCAACACGCTCGCGATTTGATCGTTGGTGAGTGTCGTGCCGATCGGCGGCATCAATCCAACCGTGCCTTCCTTGCCGTTGAGAACAATTCGCGCGGTGATTTCCGCCGGCGCCAACGCGAGCACGGATCCGACGAGCGGTGGCGCGACGCGCGTCAGTCCTCGTCCGTCGGGCTGATGGCACGCCTGACAGATGTTGCGGTAGACCTCGCGCCCGGCGTCGAAACGCTGCTGCTCGGCGGCGGTCAACGGGGTCACCGGACTTGCCGCGCCAGGTTTTCCTGGCCACTCGATCCTCGCCAGCACGTTGGCCGCGCGAGACGCCAGCGGGTCCGAGCCTCCGGCAAGCGTTACAAAGGCTGACGGTTCGCGGCCGATCTGGAGTCTTGGGCCGCCACGCCCGCGCCCGCCGCCAGCGCCACGGCCTCCAGGCCCGCCTCCGCGCCCGCCTCCTGCTGTCGGCGGCGTCGTTGCCGCTTGAGGGCGCGCATCATCGAAAGCATAGCCGCCTCCCGGGCCTGCGCGGCCGCCGGGACAGGTCGGGCAGGGCGCACCCGGGGTGGCGGTGGCAGTCGCCGTGATCGACGGTGCGGCACCGCGCGGCGCGTTTCCTGGCATCGGCGTGTTGGGCACCACCGCCACCTCTGCGCCGCGGAGCACCGCCGAGCGCTGCCATCCCGGACGCGTTGCGTCGGCGACGGCCGCCAACGTCGTCTGGATGGATGCGTCCTGACCGGCGCGAACGATCGTCGCGCTCACCATCGCGATCGCGGCCTCGTGCGCGACTGTTTGCGGCGCGTTGGTTTGCAACAGTTTCTCCAGAATGGCCGGTTCGCTGCCGCGGGCTCCGCTCAGCGCTGCGTCCGCCGCGACCGGGTCGTCGGCATGCTTCTGCAGCAGCGACGCGATCGCCGTTTCTTTCTGTCCCGTCGGCATCGCACCAAGGGACGCGGCGACCTGCTCACGGACCTGCCAGTCCGGATCGTCGATCAGTTTCACAACCGCGTCCTGCATCGGACTGCTCGCCTCACCCAGCCACCGCTCGGCGAGTCGGACGGCGGACGTGCGGACGTCGCGCGACGCATCCGTCAACGCTTTGGTCACGGTGGCGATGTCGATGTTGTCGAGGCCGTCGAGGATCCAGAGTGCCTTTACGCGAATGCGGGGCGGCGCCGTGCTGGCCGCGAGCGCTTTGAGTTCCGGGGCGACCTTGACGTCGCCGCGTTCGACCAGCAGTCGCTGGGCCGTGTCGCGCCACCAGCCGTTGGGGTGGGACAGCGCCTCGACGAGCTGCGCCGGGGTTGCACGCGAGAGTTGCGGCCTTGCCGAGTCGCGCTGCATGCCTTCGTGTACGATGCGGAAGACGCGGCCTCTGCCAACGCCCGTTGGCGCGTCGAGCTTTCGCTTCTGGATGTAGTCCTTCAAGTAGAGCGTGGTCGATGCCCGGTCCTGGAGAACGCCGCGGTAGAAGTCCACCACCATGAACGTGCCATCCGGGGCGTTCGAGATAAACACCGGTCGGAACCGCTCGTCGGTGGAGCTGAAGAACTCGGCTTTGTCGTACGCGTTCCGCGCCCGCAAGGTCGTCCCGTCGTCTTCGAGCACGATGCGCCTGACGAAATTGCCGGCGGGCTCGGCGACGAACACATTGCCGTACAGGTCGGCTGGCAATCGATCGCCGCGATAGACCATGGGTGTGCACGCGGCCGTCACCTGCACGAGCGTACCGTTGGATGGCCGCGTCACTCCGAACTGGTACGATCGATTGGTGCCAGGATTGGGCCGGACCGGCCAGACCTCGTTGATGTTGTTGACGTCGTTCGTCATCACCTCCTCGCTGCCGCGCGTGCGAACCAGCGCGGGATTGCGCGCGTAGTACGGCGTCGGAACGAGGTCAACCCGGAGTGTCGACTCGCTGTCGTTGCGGAAGATTCGCCCGAAATCATCCTGACCGACGCCCCACTCACCGCGCGACAGCGTTGGACGTCGATCGAACACCCCGTCCTTCATACGGAGCGAGTACGTGACATTGGATCCCGAGGAGTGCAGATAGTTGTCGAGACCCCACTCGAAGCTGTTGGCGTTACCCTCGACGCCTCCCTCGCGGCGGCCGTAGTCGGCGCCGACCAGTTCCTTGGTGTCCATCTTGAGGTCGCCGTTGGTGTCGTGCATCAGCCACACATTCGGAGGCTCGAGCACCAGGGTTCCGTGGTCGAGCGCCTTGACCGCCCGCGCCTGAACGAGGCCGTCCGCGAACACCGTGCGCTTGTCCATCTTGCCGTCGTTGTCCGTGTCTTCGAGAACGGCGATGCGTCCGATCGGATCGAGGTTCGGCTCGGGCGTTTGCAGATCCGGAACGTACTCCGGATACTCGACCACCCACATGCGGCCGTCCGCATCCCAGTCGATGGCAATCGGATCCTGGATGAGCGGTTCGGCCGCCACGAGCTCGGCGTGAAATCCAGGCGGCAGATAGAACTGCTTCATTTCGTCTTCGGGTGACAGAACCGGAGAGGCGTCGGACGCCTTCTGAACGCCGGGTGTCCACGAACGGTCTGTGGGCTGCTGAGCAGCCAAGCCGGTGATCGCGCTGGCAACAACGATGAGAGGTATCAGACGGAGTCTTCGCATCAGCCGCTCCCGTGGCGAATCAGCCCTGAAGGATCAAGCGGTAGCGATTATGTCGCCATTCGAGGCAATCGTCGACGTCCTGAGGCGGGGCCTGCATGTTGGTGGCATTGAAGCACGATGTACTCGGTTCCGAAACAGCGACGCACGACTACTTCACGTTGCACAGGCGCTTCACGCGATCGGCCTCTCCGTTTGGAAGACCGAGCAGCGCGATACGGTCGAGGCGCATCTTGATGTAGGTCGGATCGGCGCAGAGGTCAGGCGCGATCGGCGCAGACGTTCGCGCTCGCTCCGGGCCGACGTATAGGATCGCATCGACGATGTCCTCGACCCGGCGCGACACCCACTGCTCGCGCGGCAGCGGAACGAAATCCTCTTCGCCTCGGACACGATAGCGCTCGCTGACGCCGTCGAAGTCGCTGAAATCGGCGGCGCCGACCGTCGTCCCTCGCACAATCGTCAGGGTCATCGGCTTCCACGATGTGGTGTCCGCCTGCCATCGAGTCAAGTCGCCGTCCGACCGAACCGTGAACACCGGCGTTCCGGCCGCTTCCAGCAGGCTGACGATGGTCTGCGCCTGCCAGGTGCTCATGTCGTAGTTGGTCCGGATTTCCTGGCGCATCAGGTGCCCGTTGGCCCACACGATCAGGGCTCGGCGATTGTGCGCGAGCACTTCTCGCCGCACCAGGTCGGCGGGATAACTGTCACGCTGGATGACCCATTTGCGGTAGTCGGCCTCGTTGCGAATGTTGTCCCAGTCCATCGGCGGGTCGCCGAGGAGCACGCGCAGCTTCCGCCCCGGCGGCAGCGCCGCGTTCACCTCGCGGACGTTGCGGAAGAACGCGGCCGTGTTGACGTTGTCCAGCGCTGTTCCAGCCTGCACCGCATTGAGCCACGCGACCCGCACCGCCGAGTCCGAGACGTCATCGCCGCGAATGTAGCGGTCCATCAAATCCTGGTACCGCGAGCTACCGAATTCCACGACGATGTCGTTAACGGCGGAGGCAAAGCGGGGATCCCGAATGAGCGCCCTGAGCTGCGCCTGGACTTCGTTGCCGCCGGTGTGGCCGCCGGGGTACGACACGATTCGATGGGTGCGAAACGCGTCGAGAATGGCTGGAATCACTTCCAATGGCGTCGCGGGCCGCGCTCCGCCGCCCTGCGCCTGGGTTTGAATTGAAAGCCCGGCGGCGACACAGAGTGAAGCAGCGATGCACGCCAACCTCATTTGCGCATATTCTGCCCCATTACTCGACGGTCCGCGGAACCCGTCCAACCCTGAGGCCGTCTAAAATGGGCTGTTCGCCGATGTCAGGTTCGAAGCCGGCGGCGGCCATTGCCAATTCCTCGATCAAATGAGTCTTCCACGATGACTTCATCGCCCAGCGCCTCAACCACCCCGTCTGCCGGCATCTTGACCGGCTCGCTGACGGACTTTCGTCAGACTCTCCGTCTCCTCTGGAAGTCCAAACGGATCACGGCGACGACGCTCCTCACGCTGGCGCTGTGCATCGGCGCGACGACGGCGATCTTCTCGTCGGTGTACTCGCTGATGTTGAAGCCGCTGCCGTATCAGGAGCCGGAGCGGATTGTGGAGTTGTACACCTCCGCGGTGAAGGCTGGCCTGAACCACATGCCGGCCAACGTCCCGTTCTACATTGACTATTCGAAGAATGGGACCTCCTACGAGAGCCTTGGGCTGTGGGCGTTCTTTTACGGCCTGGTCGGAGAAAAGGATGCTGTCGTCCGCACGCCCGGTGTGCGGATGACGGCCGAGATCTTCAACATCCTGCGGATTCAACCCTTGCTTGGGTCCTTCTTTACAAAGGACCAGAACAAGCCCGGCGCCGACAAGGTCGTCGTGCTTACGCAGTCCTATTGGCAGACGCAGTATCAGGAGAGTCCAGAAGTCATCGGCAAGGACGTTCGAATCGACGATGAAACGTACAAGGTGATCGGCGTGGCGCCGCGGACGCTGGAGGCGTTTGATGCGCGCATGAGGTTTGTCGTGCCAATGAGCTGGCCCCCCACCCAGGAGAATCCGCAAGGCCGCTACGGCGTCGGCATCCAGTTGTTCGGACGCCTCAAGCCGGGCGTCACCGCCGGGCAGGCGGACGCGGAGGCCAAGCTCCTCGAGAAGCGCTACGTCGACGCCGGGCCACCGCCCTTGAAGCAGTTCGTGGAGCGCTCCGGCATGACGATGAATGTCGGCGGCGTGCAGGAGCAACGCGTCCGGCCAGTGCGGCCGACGCTGCTGATGCTGCAGGGCTGCGTCGCATTCGTCCTGCTCATCGGCTGCGTCAACGTCGCCAATCTCCTGCTCGTACGTTCCAATGCCCGGCAGTCCGAGCTGGCCATTCGATCGGCGCTCGGCGCCTCGCGCGTGGCGATTGCCCGGCAGTTCCTCATGGAGAGTCTGGTGTTGACCTCTCTCGGGACGGTATTGGGACTGGGAGTGGCCTGGGGAGCGCTGCGGCTGACGAATTACTACCTGGCAAAAATGCTTCCGCAGTCGCTGCCGGCGTCGCTCGACTGGCGCGTCCTCTCATTTGCCGTGGTACTCACCGGCGTCGTCGGTCTGCTCATCGGTCTCATCCCTGTATTTCACATCCTGCGTACGAATCTGGCGTCGGTGATCCAGAGCAGCTCACGGAGCGCATCGTCGAGCCGTGGCGTGCGCGCGCTGAGCGGCGTCCTCGTCGTTGCCCAGGTTTCGGTGGCGTTAGTGCTGCTGATCGGCGCCGGCCTGCTTATCCACAGTTTCGCCGAGGCCTTGAAAGTGGATACCGGACTCGAGGCGGCGAACGTGGTGACCGCGCGCATCGCGCTGACGCGCGAACACCGCGCGAGTGACGAGGCCGCCAATTCGATTCGCGAACGGCTGCTGCAGGCGATGAGAGAGATTCCGGGCGTGACGTCGGTGGCGCTGTCGTTTTCCACACCGTTCCAGGGGGGACTGCCGATCAACGCATTCGCTTTGGAGAACGACACGTTGCCGCCGGGTGCGCCGCAGCCGGGCGCCTACCGGGTGATCGTGACGCCAGGATATGCGCAGACGCTCGGACTGAAGGTCGTCGAAGGGCGTTTCTACGAAGAAGCGGATTTGGCTCCAGGCCGGCGACTGTTTGTCGTCGATCAGAGCTTCGCGCGGAAGTTCTTCCCGAATGGTTCTGCGATTGGTGGACGGTTCTCTTTCGGCGGTCGTCCGGCAAAACCTGAAGAATGGCCGGTGATTATCGGCGTCGTGAAGGACGTGCCGCACAATGGCGTCGAGGAGAAGAGCGGCAATCCTTTCATTTATCAACTCCTGCAACCGGGAGGACGGCCTGGCGGATTGACGTTGTTCCTGCGGACGAACCGGCCGACTGGCGATGCGGTGTCGGCCTTGCGCGACAAAGTGCGCGCCATCGATCCCGCGAGCCCGCTGTTTGACGTCGGCGTCCTGCAGGAAGCGGTGGATTCGTCCTTCGACAACCGCCGTGCCGTGATGTTGCTGCTCGTCGCGTTTGCCGCGCTGGCCGTGTTCTTGTCAGCCCTCGGCATCTATGGCGTGCTGGCATACGACGTTTCACAGCGAACACGAGAGATTGGCGTGCGCAGCGCGATCGGGGCGTCGCGAGGACAGATTGCCAGTCTGATCCTGCAACAGGGTTTGTGGAAAGGGGGCATCGGCGTCGTGCTGGGTTTGATCGGCGCGGCGCTCCTCAGCAGGTCGATGACGACCTTGCTTTACAACGTCCAGCCGACTGATCCCGTCGTGTATGCAGTGGTATCGCTTGTGCTGATCGCCGTGGCGCTTCTCGCCAGTTATCTACCGGCCCGTCGCGCGGCCCGGCTCGATCCGCTCATTGCCTTGCGTGAAGAATGAAGCGATGCAATTCTCGCTTGCTGATTGCTGATTGACGCCGTTTGCGGCGAGGGCGTACCGGCTCCCCGGCGGCTCGGCGCGCAAGCCATCAAGGTCTTTGCTCCGGCTGACGTACACTTGCCCGATGGAATCTGAAACCGCGTATGGAATCCGGCGACCGGCCGGACTCTGGGTGCTGACTGTCGTGCTCCTGGCCGGTCCGGCGTTTCACGCGGTGGCGCTGTTTCTCGGCACGCATTGGCTCAACTTCGGCAGTCACCACCCCTGGGACTCGTTCGTCTACTTCATCATTGCGCCGGTGGTCGGGTGGTTGATGCTCAGTCGGCACGAGCGGGCGCGATTCTCCGTCTACGTTTTCCTATCGTGCGAAATTCTGCGTGCCGTGCGGATCCACTCCTCGCTCCTGGGTCTCCTGTCAGTTGGCTCGATCCTGTACCTTCAGCTTCCCGCCGCACGTCGGTTCCATCCGTCCGTGGACCCGCGCAAAGTGATGGCACGACTGCGACTGAAGTCTCCGACGGTCTGAGGCGCAGCGTCACCTCAGTCTTGTCGTCACGGCTGGAGATGGCTCGGCCGCTTGAATGTGCTCGCGGAAAGATCCGACTACGCCTCCGCCCGCAGGGCGACGACGGGATCGACACGGGACGCGCGCCGTGCGGGAACGTAAGTGGCCATGAGCGTCATGCCCGCGAGAACGATGGACACGGCGGCATAAGTGACCAGATCCATCGGGCCGACACCGAACAGAAACGCCGACATCAAGCGGGTGAGGGCGAGCGCGATGCTGATACCGATCGCAAGGCCGACGAGGGTCAACCATAGCCCATGTCGGAGAAACATGATCCGCACATCCCCGGTTTGGGCGCCGAGGGCCATGCGGACGCCGATCTCACGCGTTCGCTGCGCCGCCGAGTAGGCCACCGCGGCGTAGATCCCCACCATGCCGATGAGCAGCGCGACGCCTGCGGCGATGCCCAGCATCACCAGCGCGAAAGACGTCTGCGTCATCGAGGCTGCCTGAATTTCATCGACGGTCTGCACACTGGCGAGGGGCAGATCCGGATTGACCGACCAGACCGCTCGTTCGAGCTCGCGCACAAAGCCTGGCGTGCCGACGCGCGTTGACCGCACCGCGAAGGCCATCGTCCGCCATTCATAGTTCTCATTCAGCATCGGCCAGTAGACGATCTGTGTCGGCGGCTGTGCCAGGCCGTCGTCTCGCTCATTGCCGGACACGCCGATGACTTCGCGCCACGGAAACTGCGGCGACCAGCCGCGGAGCCGCTTGCCGATCGCCTTCGCCGGCTCTCCCCAGTACTCGCGCGCGAGCGGCTCGGAAATGATGATGACGGGCCGCTGGTCGTAGATGTCGTTCCATGTGAGCGATCGTCCCGCGACCAGCCGGTTGCCCATGGTCTCGAAGTACCCCGGGCCGATGCTCTTGAATCGGCGCAGCTTGGCCACGGCCCCCTCCGGGTCGGGGAATTCCTCGATTGCGGCGTAGTTGCCATTGTCTTCGCCGTCCATCGTGATCGACGACGAGAGACCGACAGACGTGACGCCCGGCACGCGTGCGAGTTGTTCGGCGACGCCCTCAAACGTGCGGACCGTCTGTTGTGGATCGCTGATCACGCTTTCGGGTATCGCGAGCACGAACGTTTGCAGCTCCTCAGGACGTGTGAACCCGGGGTCGACCTGACGCATCGCGATAGCGGTTCGAATCATCAACCCCGACACGATCAACAGCGTGAGCGCCAATGCGATTTGCCCGACGACGAGTGCGTGCTGCGTGCGCCGGCGACCGGGAGCGTCGCTGGTCGATCGCCCACCCTCCTTGAGCGCCGTGATGCTCGGTTTGCCGAATCGGATCATGGCGACGGCGCCGCAGAGCGCACCGCTCACCATCGAGACGGATAGCGTGAACAGCAGCACCATCCAATCAATGCCGATGTCATCGACACGTGGCAGTTCCGCAGGCGCGATCGTGCGCAACAATCCAATTGCTGCCTGCGCCAGCAGAACGGCCAGCACGCCGCCGGCAAGCGCCAGCACCACGCTCTCGGACAACAGCGCGCGGGCGATCCGGCCGCTGTTGGCGCCGAGTGCCGCACGCACGGCGAGCTCCTGATGGCGCCCTTCCGCGCGTACCAAAAACAGGTTGGCGACGTTGCCGCAGGCAATCAGCAGTACCACGCCGACGGCTGCCAGCAGAATCCACAGAATCTGGCCGACGTTGCGGATCACGTCGGTCGCCAGCGGCCGCGCATTCGGCCGCAGTTCCAATCGCGCGAACATCGGCGGCAGGATCGAGATCATCCGCGCGACATCCGCGTTTGCCTGGGCGAGCGTGACGCCCGGTTTCATCCGCGCGAGCGCCTGAAACCCGAAACTGATGACGCGCGGTGCATTCACGTCCAGCGGCATCGGCAGCACGATTGCGGGTCGCGTCCGAAGGAACTTGAACGATGCGGGGAGCACGCCAATCACTTCCGTCGCCTTGCCGTCGATCACCAGTGGCTGACCGACGACGTTGTCTGCGCCGCCGAAACGGCGCTGCCAGTAGCCGTACGTCAGCATGACCCGCAGCGGCGCGCCGGGCACGTCATCGACGGCGCTGAAGCCCCGGCCAAGAACCGGTTGCACGCGCAACAGCGGCAACGTCGACGAGCTGACGAGTAGACCCTGGACGCGTTCCGGATTGCCGCCCCCCGTGATCGATACCTCGGTGGGATCCCACGCGCCGACATCCTCGAACACCTGCTGGTTCTCGCGATAGGTCAGATACGTGGCGGGACCTTGATTCGTGCCGGCCCCGTGCGGCGCGATTTGTTGGAGGCTCACCAACCGATCGGGCTCTGCAAACGGCAGAGGTTTCAGCATTACACCGTAGACGACGCTGAAGATCGCGGTAGTGGCGCCAATGCCAAGCGCCAGCGTGAGGACCGCGGCTGCAGCAAAGCCGGGCTGCTTCCTGAAGATGCGTGCCGCGTAACGTAGGTCCTGTCCGAGATCACGACAAACGGATCCGATGGACGGGCTTGGCGCGACCGTGCGCGGAAGCTGCGACCGTTTCAGTGGTTGCATGACACTTCTTAGACAGGTAGAGCCGGCGCAAAGGTTGGAACGCCAGCCAGCACCCGTCTTGCAGGCTTGCCGGTATGCGATCCGAGGCATGGCCTGCGGCAGTTGCGCTGGCTGGACTGTCATTTGGCACTGCGCTCAGCGGCGCGGCCGCGAGTCGTCACGACAAACCTCAAATGGTTTCACCGGCGAGACGGATGGAGGCTCTTCGCCGCGCCCAGGTCTGGATGCCGACCGACGTACCCTCCATGAACCTGCGCACCGGTCCGGCCGGTGCGGACGCGTTCCCGCCGGACGCGCTTGTCCGGTGCGAATACGTCGACAAGCCGCAAAAGGGGCGATCGGCGAAATTCACGTGCCTGCTCGGAGAGCACGACGAGGTCAAGGTCAAATACGGCCTGCACAATGGTGAGGTGTATGCCGAGGTTGCCGCGACGCGCCTGCTCTGGGCGCTCGGCTTTGGCGCCGATCGCATGTACCCGGTTCGGATTGAGTGTGACGCTTGTCCAGCGGAATTTCGAGGGCCGCCCCAACCTGGGCATGCGCCGGTTCTCATCGAGGCGGCCACAATCGAGCGCAAGATGTCAGGACGGGCGATCGAGACGCACGAGGATTCAGGCTGGGGATGGCCGGAACTCGAGGCCGTCGACGAACGTGCCGGCGGCGCACCGCGGGCGCAGCTCGACGCCCTACGCCTGATCGCGGCATTCATCCAGCACACGGACAGTAAACCAGCGCAGCAACGCCTGATGTGTCTTTCGTCGGAGAAATCCGACGAGGCCTGCGCGCAGCCTTTTCTCATGCTGAATGATGTCGGGTTAACCTTCGGCCATGCCAACCGATTCAATCGGGCTGGACCCGGCAGCGTGAACTTTGACGAGTGGTCGCGTACGCCCGTGTGGTCCGATCCAATGCGGTGTGTCGCGAACATCTCGAAGTCGTTGACGGGCACGCTCGACCATCCACTGATTGGCGAGGAGGGCCGCAGGTTTCTTGCAGATCGATTGGCTCAACTGTCGGACAGGCAGCTGCGCGACCTTGTTGATGTCGCACACTTCGAGCGACGGTCCGGACACGCGGCGGCTGAGTGGGTCGCCGCGTTCACGCGCAAGCGCGAGGAGATTGTGAATCAGCGGTGTCCGAAGTGATTGGCTCTCGCGTTTCGAGGATGGACGGCCCGGTCTCGATGATCGACATTGCTGCTGAGCTCGCGGCTATAATCCAACCCGCAACCTCATGCGCATCGCCCCTGGGGACAACCTTGGCCCCTACATCATCGAATCGGAAATCGGATTTGGCGGTATGGGCAGGGTGTACTAGGCGCGCGACACCCGACTGCAGCGCTCCGTCGCGATCAAGTTTCTTTCGAGCGATATGGCGAGCGCGATGGCGCGCCACCGCTTCAAGCGGGAGGCGATCGCCGCCTCCGGCCTGAATCATCCACACATTCTGACCGTCCACGAAACCGGGGAAACCGACAGCCACCCCTATCTCGTCACTGAGTTCATCGATGGCGGGACCCTCGCGGAGTGGGCACGGTCTGCGCGCCCGACGGACGTGGCCTGCCGCGAGGAAAAGTCGATCGATGCCGAGAAGGCGCTGACGCGGCGGATCGACCACACCAATTAGAGCCTGTCCCGGATCAACCTGCCTGCTTTACTTTCTCGGCGCCAGTGAATCGATCGGCCCCTGTCGCAGTCGCACCGCCGTCACGGCGCCGCTTGCGTCCTTCTGGAACTCCAGTGTCGCTTCGACGACCTTGTAGAAAAACAGGGTTTCTGATTCCGCAAATATAGGAATTGCGGGCTGACCGCTCAGTTGCGCCATGAGCTGCGTGCCCTCGAGCGTGACCGACAACTCGGCGTTGGAGGGCATCTGATATTTGCCGACATAGCGAGCCAGGGTGCTCGCCGGCAGCGCCGTTTCTTTGTGCGGCGTCAGCTCGGCGACGGTGGTGCTGACACGCGGAACTTTCCGTTCGCGCCCGTTCTGGTACATGACGGCGTGGGTGACGGTGCCGCCCGCGTCCATCAGGAATTCGATCTGCGCGTCGACGACCTTCAGGAAGAACTTCGTCTCCGACTCCGCGAACACGGGAATCTGTTGCTGGCCGGTCAATTGCGTCGTGAGATGGTCGCCAACCAGCCGCATCATCATGTTGACGCCTGGCGCGAGCTCGTACGTCCCGACATACTTCGAGAGGGTCGCCACTGGCAGCGTTATCTCTTTCCGCTCGGACGTGAGCTGCACGGTGCCGCCGTGCGCCAGATCCGCCAGCATCGAGGCGATCCGGTCGGGTGCCTGGCCGTTGAGATTGGCGAGGACCGCCACAGTCATCTTGGTATCCGGATAGTACGCCAGAAACGTGTTGAACCCCTCGATACCACCGCCATGCTGAATCGCTTTTCGGCCACTTGCGGTCTGTACCATCACTCCGAACGCATAGTCGCTCTTGAATGGGGTCGTCATCTTCGCCAGCGACGCCGCCGAGATCAGCTTGCCGCCGAACAAGCCCTGCTCCCATCGGAGAAGATCCTCAGTCGTGGAGTAGAGCGCGCCAGCCGCATGAGGGATGCTCATGTGGACGTAGTCGGCGTTGACCGGACCGTTCGGCGACGGCGCGTATCCGGCGGCGCGCCGAGGAATGATGGCGGTATTCGAGTCGTAGCCGGAGTCCTTCATGCCAAGCGGCGTGAAGATATTGTCGGTTACGAACTTCTCGTAACTGGTGCCGGTAATCCGCTCAATCACGTAACCGAGCACGAGATAACCGGAGTTGCTGTAACTCATTCTTTCGCCGGGGGCGAAATCGAGCGGCTTGTCGCGCACGATCGCGATCGTTTTCGCGACCGGCGTCGCCTCCAGCTTGAGGGATTTGTATTCCGGCAGGTTGGTGAAATTGGGAATCCCGGACGTGTGTGTCAGCAGGTTAAAAATGGTGATCGTCTCCCATGCCGCGGGCGTCTCGGGTACGTACTTCTTGATCGGATCATCGAGCTTCAACTTTCCGCGTTCCTCGAGCAGCAGAATTGATGCAGCAGTGAACTGCTTCGTGATCGAGCCGAGCCGGAACTTCGTCGTGGGGGTGTTGGGAATATCCCATTCGAGATTTGCCGACCCGTATCCTTTGCTGAAAATGACATCGCTGTCGCGAGCGACCAGCACCGTCCCCATGAACGTCTTGTTGCGGACGTAGCTCTGCACGACATCGTCCATGCGTTTCGCGTCCTGTGCCAGGCACGGGTTCGCGACAAATAGGAGGACGAGTGCGATTCGGATGGTTCCCATGCGGTAGAGCTTACAGCAGAACGGACCCAGATCTCTCGGCTGCCATGGAGGATCGCGCTCGATGACGAGGAGCGGTGGCTGTCGCGATCCGAGCCAACCGGCGGCGGTTGAACACTGTCAGAATCCCTGCATCCAGCAGGACCGCAATGCACCGACCACAGCCAGCACGACAGGAGGACCGATGTATCGACTGCTTTCGATTTCGTTCTTGGCAATAGCCGTATTGATCGGGTATTTGAGTCGCGAACCAAGAGTCAGCGCGCAAACCCTGACCTTGCCGTATACCGTTGGCGACTCCGTGCGCCTGCAATATGCGGACGAGAAGTCCAGGGGGACCTGCGTCATCGACCGCTTTTATGGTTCGTTTGTGAGCTGCAAGCGCACGTCCCCTGCGTTCGTTACGCCCGACGCGCCGCCGCCGATCGTTTTCAACCTCAGCACCGTCATCTCCATAGATCTCGTAAAGAAGGCAGACTGAATTGTGGAAGGGCCGTACAACGACACGTCGCACGAGCAGGAGTCACGACGTCAGCCCGATGTTGACCGTGATCGCCGGATACGACGAGTCGACGTGCCCGACGATCTTCGAGACAGGCAACGCCGTGGACGCCAAACGCGTCGGTGTCGAGGGGCATTCGCGCTGGGGCAAGGCGACGCTCGTGACGATGGCCTACGACGAGCGCTTCGCGATCGGCTACGTGAGCTCGTCCGGTGAGGGGGTGCGAAACTGCACCGCGGAGTAACCGAAGATTGAAAACGGCCTGATGGATGGCGAGCTGACCTACCGACAACACGCAGGTCCGCACACAGATGCGCCGAACTGGCCGGTGCTCATCGAGTTTGCCGAGCGTGAGTTCAAGTTGAAGTAGGCGAACGAATCACCGGAAGTTGTCGAGCAGCATGAGGTCGGAATCGAACCGCACCATCTCTGTTGCCAGCGCCCAGCGCCCATCGTGCGACACCGTCATGTGTGTGAAGGTCCCCGGTATCCGAAATCCGAGCCGGCCCACTCGGGTCACCCGTTGATCGCTGAACCGGTACGAATCAATCGCATCGAAGTCCGCCTCGCGTGTGACGAACACGATCCCGCTCTCGGTCACCGACCATAAGAACGGCCGAACGCGCTCGAGCACCACGCTCTCCTGTCCGCCATCGACAGCTCCCCGCATCAGTTTGGTGGGACGGTTCAGCCCCGGATAGTGGTCGAGGTAAAACAGAAACTTGCCATCCGGCGATTCTTTCGGCCCGAAGCCTCCGTTTCGCGTGATCCGCGTCGCTTCGCCCCCTTCGGCGGACATCCGCCAAACGTCCGCAATCACACCTGCGCGTGTCGACGAGAAATAGATCCAGCGCCCGTCGCTCGACCATGACGGAATCCCGTCCGTGGACGGTTCCGAGGTCAACCGACGCGCGCTGCCCCCGTCTGACCTGACCACATAGACGTCACTGTTGCCGGCGATCGCGGCATCGAACACGATGTTTGCGCCGTCGGGTGACCATCCACCGACGACAAGTTGAGTCGCTCTGAGAGAGGTGATCTGTTGAAGTCCGCTCGCATCGCGTCCACCCACCCAGATCTCAGGATTCCCTGAACGGTGAGACACGAACGCAATCCGCTTGCCGTCTGGCGAGAACCGCATCGAAGCCTCGATGCGAGTCGAATTCGCAAAGAGCTTCGACTCAATGGTCTCATTCACCAGATGGGCCTCGAGGTCGATCAGATGAAGGTCGACGTCACGTGTGACTGTCTGAAACGCGAGGCGTGCCTGTTGTCCTGATCTCGGTCGCGAAATCGACGGATAGCCGGCCGCTGCGGGGATGTCTCCAATCGGCAACCCTCGACCGGGCTGCGCACTGTTCGCAAGGATTCGCCACAGGCGGCTAGTCGCCCCATCCTCGACAGAGTAGATAAGCTCTCGACCGTCGGGAGTCCACGATAAGCCTGTGAGGGCCGCGTTCCAATCCGTCAGCCGCCGTGGCTCACCACCTCGTATCGGTACGACATACAGGTCTGCGATCCCCGAACGCCCATAGCGGATGAACGCCAGGCTCGTGCCGTCAGGCGAGACTTCAAACCGCCAGTCGCCGTCGCCAACGGGAGCCTGTGTCAGTCGGCGACGCTCCAAGGTTTCGAGAGAAAGCTGGTAAATACCACGTGGACCAACGTTCGCATCGCGGTCGCGAATCAGCACCGACTTCGAGTCACCAGCCCAGGCAACGTGAGTGCCTGACGCGGATACCCGCTGTTCGGTTCCGCCGAGCTGCGACATGATGAATACACCTTCCCCATCGCGGACGAATGCGATGCTGTGTCCATCCGGGGACCATGCCGGGTTACTTTCCGAGTTCGTCGTCTGGGTCAGCTGGCGGAGTGCTTCACTTCCGATGGCTTTGACATAGATGTCGGAGGGGCCAGCAGCATCGGTTCCTGACCATGCGAACGCGACCAGACTGCCGTCTGGCGACAGCGCAGGTGGTCCCTCCACACCGGGGTACGAGGCAAGCGGAAGTAACAGGGCCGGGGCGTACGTCGAGTCATGCCGTGCGCGCCACGCGATCACCGCTGTCACCGTAACCGCTAACGCAAGAGCCCCAGCGAGCAAAGCCGAGAGGCGTCGATGGATGAATGGTTGTCTTTCCGACAATCCCGCGAGAGCAGCCGCGCGATCTGTCTCAGCGGGTGAAGTTGAATTGCTTTCGAAGACAGGCACGTAACTGCCTTTCGGCAGAGCGATGATGACGGGGTCGGATCTCCCTTCGTAGTACTCGCGCAGTTTGTCGCGGAGGCGCCGGGCGTCGACACGAACTATTGGATCGGTCCCGCCATCGAAGTCTGTTCCCTTTCCGTACAGCTCGTGAGCGAGGACCGACTCCTTGAGCGTGTGACCCTGCGCGGACAGTTTCTGTTCAACTACGAACGAAAGGAACCGCCGCAGTTGCGGCGATCGGGAAAAGACTTCGCTGGCGAGGATCTGCCCGAGTTCGGCGCGAATCTCGGCATCCGTCAGGTCGCTTCGTGCTTGGGCGCGTGTGCCAAGTTCGGAGGGCATCGGACGCATCCGGGTGAATGAACGCAGTGTACACCGGTGTGACGCGACACTTCACCGAGCAAATATCAGAGGTAAAACACGGTAGAGATCTGGTGCCTCCCAAGAATGTGCCTCAGTGTGCGTTGTCGCTGGCGAGTTCACTAGCGCCCGTCCGACTGCTGAGCTCGCCCGCGTCCCAATCCGCGAGGAGGCACCATGGCTCGAACCGTACGTCGACTTATCGGGGTGGCCATCATCATTGCCGGCGCAAGTGGAGCTGGCAGCAGCGGAATACTCTCAACCGCGCCTGGTCAGGTTGAGCTTGCGGCGTTGAATGGCAAGAAGCTTTTTGAAAAGGAAACCTTCGGCGGCAATGGCCGCACGTGCCGCAGCTGCCACAGCAAGGCCACAGGTACGCTCGGCTTAGCGGACCTTCAGCAGATCATCGCCAAGGGTGATCCCGAGTCGTTCCTGGTCGGCGACGCGCTCGACGACGACGGGGTCGGGACGACCCGAGTGGAAGCGAACGCGACCATCCGCATCACCATCAAGCTGCCTCCGTGGGTCACGATGGGCGATGATCCAGGTGCCACGCACGTCACCTTGTTCCGCGGGATCCCATCGACCCGAAACACGCCCGCGCTCGATCCGATTCTGATGTACGACGGACGCGAGCCCACGCTCCAGCAACAGGCACTTGACGCCATTCACGACCACGCCGTGAACACCTTCGAACCGACGCCCGGGCAACTTGATGCGATCGCAGCATTCCAGCGAACCGATCCCATCTTCTTTTCCTCGGACGAGCTCAGAAGGTTCGCCGCGGGCGGAGCGCCGCCCGAGTTGCCTCCTGGAATCACTCCGGCGGAGAAGCGGGGACGGACATTCCTTGTCGACGCTCCCTTCGACCCACCTTCCAAGAGAGGCATTTGCGCTCTGTGTCACAGCGGTCCGATGCTGAACACGATCAACCAGGCGCATTCGGACTTCACCGGTGGCGTTCCGCGCCCGGGGGTTCGCTTCTTCAACATAGGTGTGAACATCGTCAATACGCCCAATAATCCCATACGAACGTGGATCATCAACGACGGTGTGAACCCGGCGGTGTCGATCGAGTCGCCCGATTTGGGGATTCTCTTGCACCCGTCGCTTATCCTGGACCCGAGCCATCCTCCGCTGCCGCCGCCGGAGAGGCTGCCGCGCGTGGTCTTGGCGCAGAACTTCAAGATCCCGACGCTCTGGGGCGTCAAGGACACCGCGCCGTATTTCCATGACAACGGTGCCAGGACGCTCCGCGACGCCGTCGCTCACTACAAGCGGTTCTTCAACTTCACGGAGGAACAGGACCCGGTTGGCTCCGCATCACTGGGCGGTCGCATCACGCTGACCGACGACGACGTTGACGACATCGTGGCATACCTGCAGCTGCTAGGTCCGAATAGGACCAACCAGTGAACCGCGCTGGGCTCAGGAATCTGCTACTTCGGCACCCAAGACACAGTGCCGGCGCGAACGTGCAGCACCTTCACCTCGGGCACGATCGGCCGCAGCCAGTCGGCCATCTCCTGCATGCCAGACTCCTCGGACATGTTGTGTCCGAGGATGATCCAGCCCTTGGTACCGGAGAAGGTGAAGTCGGGTCGCTGCCGGTGCATGTGATCGTGGATCCGGAACACGACAATATTGTGGCCCGGCAACAGCCCGATTATCGTTGCCGGTGCAGTCCAGGAATGGGAATCGGCGACCTACGCGCAGGACCTTGGCCAGCGCATCATCGAACAAGGAGGGAGAGGCGACCGCGCCGGCGGCGGTCAGTGCAACGAAGTCGCGTCGATAGTTTCATGGCGGCGGATGATAACACCGCCGCCCGGCTTTATGCGGTACGTCGAGCGTTCCGCATTGCGATCGTCCCGCACGACAGCATCGTCAGCGGCACAAGCAGAATGCCTGAGTGCCAGAAGAAGGGGAGCGTCGTAAACACGACATAGAACAATGGGTGCGGAAGTGGAATCGCGACCTGTCGGACGACCAAAATCTCCAGCACCAGTCCCGCGATCGCTAGCACCGTAAACGTCGACGCCACGTACGCCAGCAGCATTGCGGGTCGGTGATCGTTCGCTCGAGCGACGATCACGGCGCTAAGCCCGAATCCGGCATAGGTCACGAACGTCGCGGCGACATAAAAGGGCCACCAAGCGCCGCCAGCATAGGCTGCCTCCCGGCTCCACTGCCAGAAGAAGCTTGCCAACCCGCCCGCGATTCGATCGCCGAACAGGAAAACTGCGGCGGCAACCGCCCAGCCGATCGTGACAGCGGCGGCAGTGCGGCGGGGAGCGGAACGAATATCAACGACGGCGGCGCAGGCGACTGCAGCAATGACCTGACGCCAGAACCAGGCTCTCGAACGGCCAGCCTCGTGCTCCTCGTAGACGTCGCCGACGAGCGACTGATCGCGAGGTCCGAGCCGGTTCAACAGGACGATGGCGAGCGCTGGGGCCGGTTTCATCTCGTGCCTCCCTGAAGTTGCGGAATTCCTGTCCAGAGCGCGATAAAGGCTCGTTGCGTCGTGCGCACGGCCTGCAGGCCTTTGGTCGTCACGCGGAAGTATTTCTTTGCCCGGCCGCCGCGCTGAGCCGTCGACTCGCCGAGTTCTGATGTGACGAGGCCATGCCGTTCCAGGCGGTCGAGCGCTAAGTAGACGGCGCCCAGGGTGGTGGGGCGGCGGGCCGTAACTTCCAGCTCGCGCGCAATCGTGACGCCGTACCCGTCATTGCGCAGACGGAGAATGGCGAGCATGATCATCAGTTCGTAGTCAGTGAGGAGGCGTGGCATTTCTATATAATGTATGAATAAATTAAAACCACGTCAACTGGTGCCGGTTCTCTGGCTGACGAGTGCCATCATCGCCGGTTGCAGCACGAGCATCGCCCCGCGGCCGCCAGTTGCCACCGCTCCGATTGCGCCGGCACCTGCGGTTGCGCCGCCCGCGTTGGCCATCGATCCGACGACGCTGGATGGCAAGTTGATGTTCGGATATCAGGGCTGGTTCGGATGCCCGGGAGATGGGTCGCCGCTCAACACCTGGGAGCACTGGTTCCGGCGCGGCGCGCCAACGGCCGCCACGCTGCGGGTCGACATGTGGCCTGACGTCTCCGAATTATCCGAGAGCGAACGGTGCCCGACAGCGTTGATGCTGCCTGATGGCCAACCGGCGCAACTTTACTCAGCGTACAACCCGCGCACCGTGGATCGTCACTTTGCCTGGCTCCAGGACTACGAATTACCGGGCGTCTTTCTTCAACGGTTCACCGTTCGCCTCGACGAGACGTCCGTGCGGGGATTTCGCGATGGCGTCGCGCGAAACGTCAGGGCTGCCGCGGAGGCGCATGGCCGTGTCTTCGCGATCATGTATGACATCTCAGGCCATTCTCGCGACACGGTCGTGCAGGCGGTGGAGCGCGACTGGACTTATCTCGTCGACACCCTGCGGATCACCGAGAGTCCGCAATATCTCCGGCATCATGGCCGCCCGGTTGTCGCGATCTGGGGCCTGGGGTTCCGCGATCGGGCGTCGACACCCGAACAGGCGGCCGAGTTGATCGACTTTTTCAAGCACAACCCGGAGCAACGGTATCGCGTGACACTGGTGGGCGGGATTCCCGCGCGCTGGCGCACTCTGAGTCGTGATTCGCAGACGGCGGGAGCATGGACGCAAGTGTATCGGTCCTTCGACATTCTCAGTCCATGGACGGTCGGGCGGTTTCGAGACGACGAGGGCATCGATCGCTTCTATCGCGATGAAGTCGCACCGGACATGATGGAGACCCGTCGGCTTGGGCTCGGATACATGCCGGTCGTCTTTCCCGGTTTCTCATGGCACAACATGAACCCAACCGCTCCTACGAATCCGATTCCACGCCGCGGCGGGCGTTTCTTCTGGCACCAGATCGAGCGGGCGCTGGAGACCGGCACGACGATGGTCTATGGAGCGATGTTCGACGAGGTGGACGAAGGCACCGCCATGTTCAAGTTGGCGCCGACCCGCGACAGTGTGCCCGCAGACGTGCCGCTGGTCACACTCGACGCAGACGGTGATCAATTACCGAGCGACTGGTACCTGCAGCTGGCGCGGCAGGCACAGCAACGGTTGTCAGCGATTCGCCGATGATCGCTCAACCGATCGCCTTTGTCACGTACCAGCGAGGCCCTGATCTCCATTCTGACGATCGACTCATCGCCGAGGCGCTGGAGCGTTGTGGCCTCGAGGTGACGGCGGCTGTCTGGAACGATCCGGCTGTCGACTGGCGGCAGTTCGCGTCGGTCGTGATTCGAGCGGCCTGGGACTATCACGTCAACGAAAGCGGCTACGCGGCGTGGCTGCACCAGTGCGAGACGCAAAAGGTCAACTTGTGGAATCCGGCTGCGGCCGTCGTGGCGAACATGGACAAGCGATATCTCCTCGACTTCGAGGACGCTGGCGTCGAGATCGTTCCGATCGAATACGTCGAGCGCGGCCGGATACAGTCGCTGCACACGTTGCTGAAGCGGCGGAACTGGACGCGCGTCGTCGTCAAGCCTGCGATCTCGGCGAGCGCCTTTGGTACGTGGTGCACATCGCTCCCCGCAGCTGCGACAGACCAGAAGCGATTCGATCAAGAAGTGATGCAGCGGTCGCTGCTGGTGCAGCCGTTCGCCGACGAAATCGTGACGACCGGCGAGTGGTCGATCGTGTTCTTCGATGGCGAGTACAGCCACGCCGTAGTGAAGAAACCCGCGTCCGGCGATTTTCGCGTTCAGGAGGAACTCGGCGGCCACGCAGAACCACGGGAACCGTCGCCGGCCATCGTCGAGCAGGCGCGCCGAGTATTGTCACATGCGGCCGCGCCGCTGCTCTACGCCCGGGTCGACGGGATCGAGCGTGACGGCGGATTCCTGCTGATGGAACTGGAGATCAACGAACCGTTTCTCTACATTGGCTCATCGAAAGGGGCGGCCGACCGTTTCGCGGATGCGATTGCTCGCACAACGGCGTGAACTTCACGAAATTGACTTCGACGAAACGACTCCGCAGACTTCACAGGTTGCGCAGGTACGGAGACGATTCACAACGAAGGAGCGAAGCTAACGGAGGCGAACGCAGAAGCGTTGGTTGAGTTTCCTGGACCAGTTACCTTCGTTCGTCGTCGTTTCATCCACTACATCAAGGTACGACCGGAACGGGCGGCCGCGTTCGAGCAATTCGTCGGACGGACGTTGCATCCGGCGGTGGGCAACCTCCGGCCGGATCTGCGGCTCCTTTATTACAAGGCCGTCGCAGGTCCGGAGGCGGGCAACTACATCGCGCTGTTTGCATTGACGCGCGAATCACGAGACAAGTACTGGCCCGGCGGCGCCGATTCTGACGACTTGCGGACGGCGCTCAAGCCGGTGCAGCCGCTGACCAAGGAGCTGAGCACCTACCTCGTCGAGGGCTCGGCTCTGACCGATCCCAAGTTTGCCGCCGCGGTCTTCGAGAGCTTGACCTGGACGGATTTCGTCCTCGTCCCGCCGAAGCAGCGCTGACGGCTCATCTCGGTCCTGACCTCGCACGGCGCATCCCCTTCCTGAGGGCTATTCTTTGGGTTCGCAGATCGACTACGATCAAGAAGGCCGGACGAGAGGGTTCCATGAAGAGGAACATCAGGCGACTGGTCTGGACATTCGCCGCCATCATCGGGGTACTCGGTGCAACCGTCACCGCGGTGTACGCCCAGCGGATCTGGGCTGGCTACTACGGGCGTACGCCCCCGAAGTTTCCCACCGCCACGACCTTCGACGGTAATTTCCACTTCTGCCGCGTGATGTTCGCGAGCGACCGCCGCGAAAAACAGGGCTGGAGCACGGACTATCCGGGGGCCGACATCAACATCAGCGTGCGGCTTTCCGAACTCACGAAGATGCGTGTGACGATGACGCACGACGACGAAGGAGGGGAAGGAGAGGTCCCCGATACCGTCGTGGTCCGGCTGACCGATGATGCGCTGTTTCAATGCCCGTTTGCGCTCATGGAAGATGCCGGGACGGCGCAGTTCAGCGACCTCGAGGTAAAGCGGCTTCGAGAGTACCTCCTCAAGGGGGGCTTCCTATTCGTATCGGACTATCACGGTGTTCCGGCACAAGAACAGTTCGATGAAGAAATCGGCCGCGTGCTACCGCATGCCCAGTATCCGATCGTCGACCTGACGCCGCCAGACCATCCGCTGTGGCACACGATGTTCAACGTGTCGCACCTGCCGCAGATCGCCTCGATTCAGACGTGGCGCCGAACCGGTGGCAGTACGATCGAGCGCTGGAACGTCGAGGGGGCTCCGCCCGACGCGCACGGCATTACCGACGACCACGGCCGCCTGATGGTCGTCATGATCCACAACTCCGATATTCCAGATCCCTGGGAGCGCGAAGGCGAGGACACGGACTACTTCTACAGGTTCTCGCCGGACGCGTACGCCGTCGGAATCGACATTGTGTTGTACGCAATGACCCACTGAGAGAGAGCGCGGTCGGTCATTGATGACGACATCAGCAGCAGACCTGGTTGTCCTTTACGAACATCCCGAGTGGCAGAAACCGCTGTTTGCCGCGCTTGACCGTCGCGGTGTGTCGTACGGACGCTTCAACATCGTCGCCGCAGCATTCAACAATCACGACACGCCGGCCGCGCCGCTCTATTTTAACCAGGCAAGTCCAAGTGCCTACATCCGCGGTCACGCCCGCGCGGTGCCGCTCGCGCTCGCCTACATGCGATCGTTGGAGCGTCAGGGCGCTCGGGTGCTGAACGGCGCCGACGTGTTCGCGCTCGAGCTGAGCAAGAGCGTTCAGGCCACCCTGCTCAGGACGCTTGGCATCGACACGCCGTACTCCATCACGTTCAACGACGTCAGCGCGCTGCGTCGACACGCACGAACCGACCTCCGCTGGCCGGCGCTCCTCAAGCCGGATCAAGGTGGCAGCGGCGCGCGCATTCAGGTCGTCTCGTCGTGGGACGAGATTGACGCCATCTTCAAGAACAATCCTGACGTGTGGCTTCCAGACAACCTGTTCCTACTGCAGGAATTGTTGCCCCATGATCCCGACCAGGGGATCGTGCGCATGGAGTTTCTGGGCGGCGATCTTCTCTACGCGATGCGCGTGAAAACGCACGGCCGCTTCAATCTGTGTCCGTCACCCGTCTGCAACCCGGAGAGCGGCGATGGCGCATGTGAAATCCCTGATGCGCCGCCGATTGCCGCCCCCCCGGTCGAGTTCTATCCCTACCTCGAGGTGCCACGTGAGGCCGTGGAAATCGGAACGCGCATCGTGCGCGCGGCACGTCTGGATGTCGGCGGGATCGAGTATCTGGAAACGGCCGACGGGCGCCGCGTCTTCTACGATATCAACGCCAACTCGAACCTGAGACCATCGGTCGCTGCAGCGTGGGGCTTCGATCCGTTCGAACGGGTCGTTGATTTCCTGGTGCGACAGCTCGTTGGTGCCGCGCGGTAGCGCGAGTCGACGCTGCTTCCGCAAGTCCTTTCGATTACGATGATGGGGGAGTCGCCGGGCTCGAACGAATCGAAAGGTTCACCATGCCTGATGATCAGAGGAGTCCCTTCTCCCAGAGTGCCCTGCCAGCGAATCAAAGTGGCCGTCTCTCCGACGAGCAATCCCAACGTTGGGCGCGTATCGCAAAGGGGCGCCGACAAGCTGTCCGCGGGGTGGCGCTTCCGTTCGCTGCGATCGGTGCCTTTCTACTGTTTGCGAATGGTCCGTCCGCGAAAGCGGCGGCGAGACTCAACGGTGGCAGGATTTTTCTGGGAATCGCCGCAATCCTGGTTGTCGCGGCGAATCTGGAGCCGGTCAACGCCGACGTCCGCGAAGGCCGCGTGGAATCGGTCGAGGGTGCGATCTCCAAAAGCTACAGTTCGACGACGAAGGTACCGGGCAGCCGGCTCTACCTTTTGCACGTCGGCGGCCGCCGCCTGCAGGCACTCAGCCGCCTGTCCTATGATGCCGCGCCGGATGCCGGCTTCGTCCGCGTCTACTACTTCCCGCGCAGCCAGCGCGTCGTCAACCTTGAACAACTGGCCGATCCGCCGATCCCAAGCGGGGCAGGCGCGGCCCAGGAGGTGGTTCAGGACTTCGCGCGCGCGGTCTTAACCCGCGATCGCACGACGATTGCTGAGGCGAGCGCCCGTGTCGCGGCTTTGAAGCACGTCATTGAAGGACCACCGCCCCGCGCGTCAGCGGATGGAAGCGAGCGCTCATCCTCTCGTCTGCGAGCCGACGACTTGTACGGCACCTGGACGAACCCGGTCCTGACGGTCACGTTCATGAAGAACGGAATCGCGACGATAACGATGGCTTTTGGCGGAACACGGCGTGACGGCCACTGGTCCATCGATGTCAACGGAAGGCTGTTGACCGACGCGTCAGGAAAGCTCGAGCCGCTCGATGCAACTCTGAACGGCAATCAGCTGACGATCGTCATTGAGGGACAGAGAATGGCGTTCACCCGAACGTCGTAGGACCGATTGATGACGCCCGACCGCACCTGGGAGTCAGATACCTTCGCCTTTCTAGACCAGTATTTGAAACGCTGAAGCCGGCGTCTCCAACTGGAACGGCTCAAGTCAATTCGTCGACCGGGGTTCATCACTTCAACATCTTCTTGTCGATGCCGCCGAACCGCCAGCTCCTGCCCGCGTCACCGTAGCCGTACTGGATGCTGATCTGATCGCCTTGCTTCAGGGAACCGAACTCGCCCGGAGTCAGGACGAACGTCACTCCGTTGGTCGATCCGTCATCAGCGTAGCGGCTGACGTCGAACTCCCGATCACCGATTCGCAGCACGAGCATCTCGCCCGACGGAAGAAATGGGCGATTACTCGTCAGGCCAATCTCGACGGCCGCTAGTGCCTGTGGGCCCGCCGACGAGGAAACGGCGGCGATCGACTTCACAGCGTTCTGATCAACGGTTGTGTCTTGTGTCAGGACCGTATCGTCGGTCGGCAGGGCTGCCGGCGCGACGAACGAGGCGCCGATACCAAGCGACGACGCCCTGATGTTGGCGAGATAGATCTCGTCCGAGTTTGTGTCATCGAAGGTGAAGCGCACTCCTCGCACCTGCGACAGATCGGCACCGCCGAAGGCACTCAAGGGAATGCGTGCCGTCATCAGAATCGGATGTGCGAGCGTCCCGGCGAACTCGGTGAGAGACCCGACGGGACCGGTGAGCGATACGTAGTCCTGCAGCTGCACTGGTGAGGACATTTGCCCGGTGCCGGTAACGAGCTCGATCGAAAAGTTCGTTGCCGTGTGCGAAGCCGGGCCGGAGTTATGACACAAGTCATCGTGACATTCCCTGGATACGCGAAATTCCAGCGTCCGCTGTGCCGAGAGATCGACCGCAGTCGGAGCGTTGCTCTGGAAGTAAACATCCGCTCCCGCGGTGTTCCAGGCGATTGCAGCTGCCCGTTGCGAGCTGTCGTGCTGAGAGACGGGACCGAGCGTGAATTGAGCGCCGTGAGCGGTGTAACTATTCGTTGGGACAATCGGAAAATCGTCGAACACCTTGGTAATCGTGCCGCTCGGGGAATCCGTGTATCCGCGGTCGACGCGCGTTACATCGGCGACCACCGCTGGAATGGCGAATTGCGGATCGAAGTTCTGATTGAACGCGGTCACAGGAGTCGATCCCACGTTGCCGCGCATGAAAGCGAGGAAGCTCGCTGATGAGGCGATACGCTCGTCGACCGAGCCCAACAACCGAGGGAATAACCGCGTCTGTCCTAGGCAGCCCGGCGAGTCGCTGAACTGCCACTCGGTGTTGTAGAAGTTGTGGTTCGTGCCCCACACCGTATAGGTCGCTTTGAACCGTGCCGGGCTCTCGTTGGTAATCAGCAACATCCGGTCGAAGGGCTTCACTCCCTGGAGATTGAACACATCGCCGTCGCAATTGGGCAGCAAAACGGTCCAGGCAAGCCCGTCGGCATTGAGACGGTTTGGATCGGTCCTCGGCCCGGTCTGCCCATCGACGGGACCGATCTCGAACAGCGCCTGAAAACCGATTGACGAGCCGATGCGAGCCGGCCATGGGCTGCCTGGCGCCCGATACTGTTCATAAGCCGCCCGCATTCCCTCGCCGCCTCGCGAGTGGCCCATCAACCCCACGTGCGAGAAATCGATCTTCTGGTGAAGCGGGCTGCCGACTGTCGCGTCGAGCTGCACGAGATGCTGCAAATGCCGCAGCACGAGTCGACCGCGGCGTAGATTCAGGCCGCGATCCAGGAGCTCGCCTGGCGCAGCCGTCACGCCTCGGTTCGCGTTGATCGAGACGACGATGTATCCCCAGCTCGCGAGCGGCCGTGCGAGATAGTCGTAACCCGCATGATTCGGGATCACGACGTATCGCTGTGGGCATGTACCGGTGAGCGTGTACTGAATGTTGTCGTCGCGACGCGCGGGACCCAACCCGTCGTCGGTGCCGCAGGTCGCATGGTTGCCGTGAAGAAGCACGACCAGCGGCAGACGGCCGCTGTAACCGGACGGCATATAAACGCGCGCCCAAAGATCGATCGGGATGGGTGCGACGTCGGTGTCGAGAATCCCGGGTATGTAGTACTCGAACGAGCTGACCGCGATTCCCGGTTTGCTTCCGGTCGCATCAGGCGCGGTCTGCGCCGATGCCGTTGCGGCGACGAGTCCGAGTACCGAGGCGAAGAGTCCCTTTATTCTCATGGAACCCCCTTTCGAAGGTGAGCGCGTTCGGTCAGCATGATAGCCCCGGCCGCGTCCCGTGGCGCAGTGTCTTTTGTTCTTGGTGGCTCGTCACCGTGGCTGCGGCGGGTCCGCCGCCCAGCGGAGCCGATCGCACACAAGGAAGCGCGGCGTCCGCGATCAGACAATGCGTCGACTGTAGTTTCATGTTCACGACTCGACAGGTAGCATCTTCCCTTCGCGTTCCTGATTGACACCCACGAGCACCCCGGACTAGTGTGAGGCTGTGCGCTGAAAGGGCGCCAGCGGGTTCGCGCGAAGGGCCAAGCCCACCGTCACAGTCTTCGACCAACGGCTACCACACCGCCGTGCTGCCTGTCTGCGAACCACAGGGTCAAAGCATGGAGGTTGTATGCCGTCCCGAGAGCTCCCCGCACGACCGAACCTCGAACAACTGAAAAAGCAAGCGAAGACCTTGCTCGACGACGCGAAGGCACGGAATCCGGAGGCGCTGAGCCGATTTAAGGTTCTGCCCTCGCTCTTAGGTAAGACCGGCGACCAAATCGCTGCGTCCGACCTCGCGTTGCACGACGCACAATCGGTGATTGCGCGCGAGCACGGATTCACGTCCTGGAATGCGCTCCGCGAAGAAGTCGAGTCGCGCACGATGTCGTTCGACGCCGCGGTCGACGAGTTCATCCGTTGCGCGACCGGTGGCGCTGCGGGCCGAGCGGAGCGGCTTCTGGCGTTGCATCCGCGAATCGCGTCCGCGAACCTTCACACCGCGCTCGTTCTCGGCGACGCGGTGGCGGTCGAGGGTCGACTCAAGGATCATCCGGAGCTTGTCGATCGACCAGCGGGGCCGCAGAACTGGCAGCCCCTGCTTTACGTCTGCCACACCTCGTTGCACAAGAGTGATCCGGCCCGCCTCGACGGGCTCGTCGCGATTGCGCGTCGCCTCTGCGCGCTCGGCGCAAACCCGGACGCCGAATACCACTGGAACTGGCATCCCGAGCTACCGCGGACGGCGTTGTGGGCATCGGTGTGCGCTGTCGGTCATCTGCCCCTCGCCGAAGCGCTGCTCGAGGCTGGAGCGGACCCGACTGACGGTGTCACCGCGCACATCGCGGGCGGCGGCGGCAATCTCGCCGCGCTCGAACTGCTGAACCGATACGGCATGAACGTGAACGGCATTCCCGGTGGCGTTCCACCGCTCGTCTACATGATGGGCTGGGGAGATAATCCGGCAGGTCCGTATTGGCTGCTCGATCATGGTGCGGACGCGAACCTCGGATGGGGAGCGGACGGCGAGGCGCCACTGCATGTTGCCGCGCGTCGCTGGGACGTCGCCATGGTCGAGCGGCTTGTCGAGCACGGTGCCGACGTCTCACGCCGTCGCGCGGACGGAGCGACGCCGCATGCGCTGGCGGAGCTCTACGGGAATCCAGAGATCGCTGCCTGGTTGCTCGCGCACGGCGCGGCTGACGAGCTGTCGCCGCTCGAGCGCTTCATTGCGGCGTGCGCCCGAGGGGATCGTCGAGCCGCCGATGCGCTCCTGACAACCAACCCGGCACTCCGATCCGAACTGCGGCCCGAGCATCATCTCATGCTGCATCGCCCGGCCGAGAGCGGCAACGCCGCCGTCCTCGACGCGATGCTGGCATGCGGCTTCAATCCGGAGGCAAAGGACAAGGATCACGTCACTCCGCTGCACCGCGCGGCAATGGGCGGGCACGTCGAAGCGGTTCGCGTGCTGCTCGAGCATGGCGCCGACGTGAACGCGCGCGACGGAATGTTTGCGGCTTCACCACTCGTGTGGGCAGTCGAGGGCCGTCGCAACGCGAGGCATCATGCCGGCGACCACGTCGGTGTCGCGCGAGAGCTCATCGCTGCTGGCTCGCCGCTCGACTGGGTTCCCCCAGAGGGCGCGCCCGACGTCGAGAGCACGCAGGATGCGTTGGTCGAGCTACGTCGCGACGCTGAAGACCGGGAAGTCAAACCACAGTGAGAAGTTAAGGGTCACGGAGCAGAGAGGGATAGCGAACCGGCTCACAACAATGAAGACCGATCAATCGAGGCGGACCCGATGGGTCCCGGGACTCGATACGCTTCGCTCGTACGAATCGTCCTGGCTGCGGCACGACATCGTCGCCGGTCTTGTCATGACGACAATGCTGGTGCCGGTAGGCATCGCTTACGCCGAAGCGTCCGGCATCCCGGGCATCAACGGTCTCTACGCGACGATGGTGCCGCTGGTCGCGTACGCGCTGTTCGGGCCCAGCCGCATTCTCGTGCTGGGACCCGACTCGGCGCTGGCCGCCGTAATTCTCTCGGTTATCTTGCCCCTGTCATCGGGCGATCCGCAGCGCGCAGTGTCGACGGGCGGGATGATGGCGATCGTTTCCGGCATGGTGTGCGTCGCCGCCGGGCTGGCGCGCCTCGGGTTCATCACCGAGTTGCTCTCGAAACCGATCCGCTACGGTTACATGAATGGCATCGCGCTGACGGTGATCCTCAGTCAGATCCCGAAGCTCCTCGGCTTTTCCGTCAAGGCGGATGGACCCATGCGCCAGATTCTGGGGATCGCGGAAAAAGTTTCGAGCGGAGGCGCCCACGTGGTCGCATTCGCCGTCGGCGGCGGAGCTCTTGTGCTGATCCTCGTCCTGAAGCGGTGGCCGCGCATTCCCGGGATGTTGGTCGCCGTCGCGGTGGCGACGCTCGTCGTCGCGGCTTTCGATCTCGCAACCCGCACGGGGATCTCGGTCGTCGGTCCTCTGCCGCAGGGACTGCCGGTGCCTCGTTTGCCCCTGGTCCCTCTCGACAGCCTCGGACCGATCCTGACGGGCGGCCTCGCGGTCGCGCTCGTGTCCTTCGCCGATACCAGCGTGCTGTCACGAACATATGCGGCACGTCTTCGAACGCCTGTTGACCCAAACCAGGAAATGCTGGGGCTTGGTCTTGCAAATGTGGCGGCCGGCTTCTTTCAGGGCTTCCCGATCAGCAGCAGCTCTTCCCGTACACCGGTGGCGGAAGCAGCTGGGGCGAAGACACAGCTGACGGGTGTCGTGGGTGCGCTGGCGATCGCGCTCTTGCTCCTGTTCACGCCGTCGCTGCTCCAGGACCTGCCGAACGCTGCACTTGCCGCGATCGTGATCGCGTCCGCGATCGGGTTGATCGAGGTGTCTGACCTTCGCCGTATCTATCGGATCCAGCGCTGGGAGTTCTGGCTGTCAATCGCCTGTTTTGCGGGCGTCGCCGTATTCGGCGCCATTCCTGGCATCGTCCTCGCGATCGTCATGGCGGTCATCGAGTTTCTCTGGGACGGATGGCGCCCTCATTGTGCCGTGCTGGGCCGCGTCGACGGTGTGGAGGGTTATCACGACATCGTCCGCTACCCGCAGGCTCGTCTAATCCCGGGCCTGGTGCTCTTCCGTTGGGATGCGCCGCTCTTCTTCGCCAACGCGGAGTTCTTTAATGACCGCGTTCTCGAAGCGGTGTCGAAATCATCGACGCCGGTGCGGTGGCTCGTGGTCACCGCGGAACCGGTCACCAGCATCGACGTCACGGCAGCGGACGCCATCGTCGAACTCGACAGCACGCTTCACGCGGCCGGCGTCGAGCTTTGCTTCGCGGAGATGAAAGAGCGGGTCAAGGACAAGCTCAGGCGTTTCGGGATCTTCACGCGGTTTGGTGAAAGACGGTTTTTTGCCACCATCGAGGAAGCGGTGACGAACTACCATGCAGCGGGATCCAAGCGGCCGGACAGAGCGAATGCAGGGTTGACCACCTGAACGAACCATTGAGCCTTAGCGGAGGCTGGCCCGGCCGAAACCAAAGAGTGAGGACACGATGTCGAACGTGACGCGGCGGGGGTTCTGCCAATCACTTGCGGCCGGCAGTTTCCTTTCACGTGCGTCATTCACGCCCACCGGTGCCACCCTGCGCCAGGCTTTGGCGACACCGGACAGCCCGCACATCGGGAATCTTTATCCGTTCGTGCAGAAGCAGGCCGACCGCTCTCGACTGGAGCTGTCGTTCCTGCAATCCCGCTATCAGAACCTGGCAGCGTGGCAGAAGATCGCGCGCGCGCGCGTGCTCGAGTGCCTTTGTTATTCCCCGCCGGCAACGCCGTCGGCGGTTGAGATCATCGGTCGCACCGATCGGGGCGACTACGTCGAAGAATCGCTGACGTTCCAGACGACGCCGGACCTGCGCGTCCCGGCGTATCTGCTGATTCCCAAGAAGGCGCCGTTGCCTGCGCCGGGCGTGGTCGTCTTGCATTGCCACGGTGGCGCATACGTGTGGGGCAAAGAGAAGGTTGTCGCGGTCGAAAACGAGCACCCGGCGCTCTCGGAATTCAAGGGCCAGCTGTACGAAGGGGCGAGCATCGCGACCGAACTCGCGCGGCGCGGCTACGTGGTGATCACGATCGACATGTTCTATTGGGGCGAACGGCGCATGCTGCTCGACGGCGATCCGCCCTCGTACCGCGATCCGCAGCGGATGACGTCAGAAGACGTCAGTACTTTCAACCGCCGGTCGAGTCAGAACGAGCCGCTGGTCGCGCGCACGCTGATGACCGCAGGGATCACGTGGCCCGGCGTCGTGTTGTGGGACGATCTGCGGACGGTCGACTACCTGGCCAGCCGTCCTGAAGTCGATCGACGCCGCCTGGGTTGCGTCGGCCTGTCGGTCGGCGGCTATCGCAGTTTTCTCCTCGCCGCGCTCGATCCTCGGATCAAGGCTGCCGTCGACGTCGGCTGGATGACGTCGTACGCGTCGAACATCCGCCGTCACGTCATCAACACCGTCGGGTTTACGTTCCATATTCCTGGTCTCTACCGCTACCTCGATCTGCCGGATCTCGCGGCGTTGATCGCGCCTCGATCCGTGTTCGTCATCAACGGGTCCAAAGACACGCTGTTCCCGCCCGATGGAGTGGAGAAGGCGCATCGAAAGATCGAAGCCTGTTTTCGCAAGGCGGCCGTGGCCGACCACCAACGATGCCGCGTGTACGACGCGCCGCATCAGTTCAATCGCGCCATGCAGGCTGAGGCATGGGAGTGGCTTGGAGAGAGGATCTAGGACGGGCCCGAGCACTCCTGATACTTGTGCGATCAGCTCGCGCGGTTGAGCGCCGCTGCCGGCGCGACTGGCAGGCGGCAGCGGAATGTTGCTCCACCGCCGTCATTGTTCTCCGCGCTGATCGATCCACCGTGAGCCGTCACAATCGACCGGCTGATGGCGAGTCCCAATCCGAGTCCATGTTTGCGAAACGTCACGAAAGGCTCGAACACCCGCTCGAGCTGACCGTCAGGAATCCCGACTCCGTGATCGGACACGGCGAGCTCGACGAACCCGTCATCCGCCCTCGTCGAGAGCACGATCAGTCGGTCGGCCGCGTGTTCACTGTTCATCGCGTCGCAGGCGTTCAGGACGAGATTGAGGACGACCTGTTGCAGCTGGACGCGATCGCCCAGAACGGGCGGAACCGCCGACGTGAACACGCTCTGGACGCTGACCCGGCGCGACACGAGCTCCCCGTACGCCAGGTCGATGACTTCTCGAGCCACGTCGCTGACGTCGACCGGTTGTCGCGGGCTCTCGTCGTTCCGCAACAAGGCGCGGAGGCGATCGATGACGGTGCCTGCGCGTTTGACGTTCCTGATGATGTCGTCGAGCGCTCCTCGCAACTGGCCGACGTCCAACTGATCGCGACCGAGGAAATGCCGCGCCGCCTGGGCGTTGGTGAGAACCGCGGTCAGCGGCTGGCTCAATTCGTGGGCCAGCGCCCCGGAAAGCTCGCCCAGCGTCGCCACCCGACTGAGGTGCGCCAGCTGCCGTCTCTGTCCGTCGGCATCCAGCTCCGCCTGCTTTCGATCGGTGATGTTCCGGATAATGCTCAGGATCTTGTCCCCGTCACAGCGGACGATGCAGGCTTCGTAGAAGAGATCGCTGCCGCCGGCGCCGAGCGTGTATTCGACTTTTTGGGGCTCGTCGGACGCGGTCGCGCGCGTGAAGGCCTGGGTCAGGGCCTGTGCCACCGCTGGCGGCAGCACCTCGCTGACCGTCTTGTTGAGAAATACCGACGGCGGAACGTGCAGCTTGGAGACGTCTTTGACGTGGTAGTCGAGAAAGACACCGTCGACCGTCGTCAGGAACATCCAATCGGGAATGGCCCGCAGGATTGCCTGGACGCGCGCCTCGCTGTGCTGCAAGGCCTGATGCGACCGCTGCTGTTCGATCGCAATGCGCGCGATGTCGGCAGCGGTCTCGATTAACTGCAGCTCGTCGTCGCGCGGCTCGCGCGGCTGGGAATAGTACATCGCAAACGATCCGAGGACCTTCCGCTGCGGTGAAAAGATTGGCGTCGACCAGCACGCACGCAATCTGAAGTGGCGCGCCAGGTCGCGGTAGTTCTCCCAGAGCGGGTCGGTCATGATATCGGTCACGATGATTCGCTGACCCAGGTACATCGCAGTCCCGCACGAACCTGACTTCGGTCCGATCGGCAAACCGTTGACGGCATCAATGTATCCGGCGGGCAGGCTTGGAGCGGCGCCGTGGCGGACGGTGGTCCCGTCTTCGTCGAGCAGCAGTACCGTGCACAACATGCCGTCCGAGTGGTTTTCGACCAGGTGCACCAGGCTATCGAGCACCGCCGGTAATGGCCGGCCGGTGGCGATCATTTCGAGCACCTGGTGCTGTGCGGCGCGAAACGCATCTTCGCGCCGTCGTTCGGTGATGTCGCGCGAGATGACGAGCAACTGGACCACCGCACCGTTCAGGTCGGTGATCGGCGTGACCACGGCATCGAACCACTTCGACGCCCCGGATGCGATTCGCATCAAATACTGAAAATTGCCGCGGCCTCCGTTCCGCGCCTGCGCGATGGCTTCCTCCACCGGCGGTCGAAACTCTCGGTCGAAGAACTCGGCAACCGGACGGCTCAGCAGCTCGCGAAGATCCGGGATCTCCAGCAGGCGCAGACCCACAGGATTCATATAGAGAAGCCGCCCGTCGAGGTCCAGAATCTTGACGCAGTCGCCGGTGCTGTCGACGATCCGGCGGTTGATCTCCTGCGCCTGCCGTAAGGCATCTTCGTGGCGCTTGCGCTCGGTGATATCAGCGGCGGTGCCGGCCAGCACCACTGGTGTCCCCTGTTCGTCTCGCGTCGCGGAGCCGCGCGCATGGAACCAGCGGACGCCGCCGTCGCGGTGCGTCAGGCGGTACTCGGCCTCGTAGAACGGAGTCTCCCCCCGAAGGTGGGCCTCGATCCGTTCGCGAACCGGCGCCGCATCGTCGGGGTGCAGAAGGCTGAGCCAGTCGTCCGCGCGATCGCGGAGCTCGTGGTCCTTGAAGCCGAGCAACTGCTTGAAAAGAGGATCGGCATAGAGCTCGCCGGTGATCAGGTTCCAGTCCCATACGCCGATGTCACTCGCAAACGCGGCACGCTGATAGCGATCGTCAGTGGGCATGGTGGACCTTGCGGATCGTACGGGCGCGTGCGATCGCGGATGGCAGCAATCCGGCGTCAAACGGCGTGGTGAGCAGCGGCGTAACGAGCTCGAACATCGTCATCATCGTCGATGATTGCACGTCTCAGCGAATCGGTGATCGTCATGCTTAAAGGCAATATCCTAGTTCATCCAGGTCCCGACGGTTCATTCGTGCGATTCGCCGCGACGTAAACGCAAGTCCTGGAAGTCTGTTACGCTACGCGGCCGGCGCCGGCATTTTTCACAGATCGAGAGTCTCCAATGTCATCCATCAGTTGGCTGAGGCGTATGCGCGCCTTCGTTCCCATCGCGATTCAGACCGTGACCGTCCTCGGCCTTTGCACCCCACCCGCATTGGCACAGGACGCCACGCTGCTCGAGATCGATCGAACGATGGAGAACTATCGACTCGACGCGCACATCCCCGGCATGGTGTGGGCAGTGGTGCAGGATGGCCAGGTGATTCATGTGAAGGCCGCGGGCGTGCAGGACATCAACACCCGGCGTCCGGTTACTGCCGACACGCTGTTTCGGATTGCGTCGATGACCAAAGCCTTCACGGCGTTGTCGATTTTGAAGCTGAGAGACGACGGCAAGCTGACGCTGGATGCCCCGGTCGAAACCTACGTTCCAGAGCTGCGAGGCTGGAAGTATCCCACCGAGGACTCGCCGAAGATCCGCGTGCGCGAGCTGCTGACCCACACCGCAGGGTTTGTCACCGACGATCCGTGGGGCGATCGGCAGACACCTCTGCCAGAGGAAGAGTTCACACGTGTGCTGCACGACGGCGTGCCCTTCACGCGCCCGCCGGCGATGGCGATGGAGTACTCGAATCTTGGCTACGCGCTGCTCGGCCGCGTAATCGGCAACGTCTCGGGCGGGCCGTACAACGACTTCGTCCATCGCTTGTTGTTCACGCGTCTCGGCATGACGTCTACGACCTATGACGTCGCGTCCTCTCCGGCCGAACGCCGCGCCCTCGGCTATCGCTGGGAGGACAACGCGTGGAAACTCGAGCCGACCATGGCGCACGGCGCGTTCGGGGCGATGGGCGGGATTCAGACAAGCGCGAACGACTACGCCAGGTGGGTTGCGTATCTGCTGTCGGCGTGGCCGCCACGCGACGGGGCCGACACCGGACCGGTGAAACGTTCGAGCGTGCGCGAACTGGCGCAGGGCGCCAACTTTCCCTCGGTGCGGCTGCGACCGGGGTCGAGCGGGCCGGAGGCGTGCCGCGAAGCCGCCACCTACGCGATGGGGTTCTATTCGGCGAGCGACTGCGACCTCGGCCTGACGTTGAATCATGGCGGCGGATACCCTGGCTACGGTTCGCACGTGTTGCTCCTGCCCGACTACGGGGTCGGCATTTTCGCGCTGGCCAATCGCACCTACGCAGGCCCGCGTGCGCCGGTATGGGATGCAGCGGTCACATTGCTCCGAGCAGGTCGTTTGAAACCACGGTTATCGCCGCCTTCCGGTGCGCTGACCGCTTCGTATGCGGTGGCCGCCAAGGTGTTCAACGCGGGGTCGGTGGCGTCAGCAGGCGACGTATTCGCGATGAACTTTCTGATGGATCGCGACGTTGATCACTGGGCGCGAGAGCTCTCGGCACTCAAGGCGCAAGTCGGCACCTGCGATACGACCGCGCCGATCGTGCCATCGGGGGCGCTGTCCGGCGAGTTCACCTGGCGCTGTGAGAACGGGCGAGTCAGGGGGCAGGTGCTGCTGGCGCCCACACCGACGCCGCGCATTCAATCGCTGACATACACTCGACTCTTGCCGTGAACGCTGCCGTGCATTTCAATCCACTCGCGATTCGCCGGGCGTCGATCAGCGACCTGCCCGCGATCGTGGCGATTTACAACGAAGCGGTCGAGCAGCGATTCGCGACGGCCGATCTCGATCCGGTGACGGTTGAGCAGCGACTGGCCTGGTTTCACGAGCACGACCCGGCAACGTTGCCCATTTACGTCGCCGAGCGCGACGGTGCCATCGTCGGCTGGTGTTCACTGAGTGCGCACCGCCCCGGACGCGCCGCGCTGGCCGGGACGTCAGAGATCTCGTACTACGTTCGAGCCGACTCGCGCGGATGCGGCATCGGCACCGCCCTCGTCCACCATGCCCTGGACGATGCAAAGCGGTTGGGAAAGCGTGTGTTGTTCGGAATTCTCCTCGAGAAGAACACCGCGAGCATCAATCTGCTGAAGAAGTGCGGTTTCGAGTTGTGGGGAAGGCTGCCGGATGCGGCGATGATCGACGGTGAGCTCGTCAGCCACGTGTACTACGGCAGGAAAGTGTAGTCGCCAGGCTCAATCGCGTTGCACGGCGGCCATCTCCCGAAGTTTGAATCGCTGAATCTTTCCGGTCGCCGTGGTCGGAAGCGCATCGATGAACTCGACCCAGCGAGGGCGTTTGTATTCGGCAAGCCGTTCACGCGCGAATTGCTGCAGATCGGCGGCCAGCTCAGAACTGGGTGAGACCCCCCCGCGCAGAACGACGTAAGCAATCGGCTTGATCAGGGCATCGTGATCCGCGCGGCCGGCGACCCCGCATGCCTGCACGGCCGGGTGCTCGATCATCGTGTGCTCGAGTTCGGCAGGACTGACCCAGATTCCGCCGACCTTGAGCATGTCGTCGGACCGCCCAGCGAACCAGAAATAGCCGTCCTCGTCCTGACGATACTTGTCGCCGGTCCGGATCCAATGACCGGCAATGGTGTCCTTGGTCTGCTCGTGCCGGTTCCAGTAGAACGCGCAGGTCGAGTCCCCGCGCACCAGCAGGTTTCCGATTTCCCCCGCCGGCACAGGCACTCCGTCGTCATCGACGAGCTGTGCGTCATAACCAGGCACCGTCAAGCCGCTCGACCCTGGTCGGATCTGTCCTGGCTGGTTGGAAATGAAGATGTGCAGCACTTCGGTTGAACCGATGCCGTCCAGGATCTCGACGCCGAACCGCTCGTAGAAACGCGTGAAGATCGCCGCCGGCAGCGCCTCGCCAGCAGATATCGCCCACCGGATGCACGACAGGTCGAACTCGCGTGCCGCCGACGGATGCGCCAGCAACATGGCGTAATGCGTCGGCACCGAAAAGAACAAGGTCGGGCGATGCCGCTCGATGACTTCGTAGATATGCGAAGGCGTGACGGGCCCCGGCCAGAGGATGCTCGTGGCGCCGATCGCAAACGGAAAGTACATGCTGTTGCCCAGACCGTAGGCGAAAAACAATTTGGCCACACTGAAGCACCGATCGCGTTGGTGGATGCCGAGTACTCCGCCCGCGTAAGCCTCCGCGCAGACCGACATGTCGTGCTGGAGATGGACACAGCCCTTGGGACGTCCGGTACTGCCGGATGAATAGAGCCAGAATGCCGGCGCATCCCGATTCGTTGGTTCCGCCTCCAACGTGGTCGATCCACGCGCGAGAAGCGCCTCGAAATCGACGGCGTCGCCGACCGCTTCCGCCGCTTCCTGACCGACGACGACAACGTGCTCGATGGTGGGGGACGCGTGGACGGCATCAGCGACTCGCGTCCAGAGTGAGGCGTTCACGATGATGACTCTGGCGCCGCTGTCCGTCAGAACATGTTTGTAATCCTCGGTGGTCCAGAGTGTATTGGTGGGGATCGGCACAGCGCCAATCTTGATGGTCCCGAAGAATGCGTAGATCATCTCGGGGACGTCGAGTGTCAGCAACACGACGCGCTCTTCGCGGCGGACACCCAGTTCAGCCCGGAGCGCCGAACCGGCGCGGTTGACCTTTTCTTGCAGCGTCCCGTATGTGATGCGCCGGTCACCGCACTCGATTGCTACCGAATCGGCGCGGCCTTCCTCGAGATGGCGATCGATGAAATAGGTCGCGGCGTTGAAGACTTCGGGAAACGTGTGCATCGTCGCTTGGAACCAGATGGTCAGGTTCGGAGTCAGCCACGGCATGTCGTGGCCGTTTGTTGCGTTCCTCCCGCGCCGGGCATCTTCACAGAGGTCAAGCCCCGGCGCAACCGCGGTTTCATGAAGAGGGCTCCGGACCGATGTTACGATCGAGTCTCAGATCTCAACGGGAATGTATCCTGTTCTCCAGGGAACATTCGTTCGTACTCAGGCAGGACTGAAGGAGAGCAGTCAATGGCGATGAAGACCGCCTCAATGCCCGCGACGGTATTCGCACTGGTCGTGTCGGCCTGTGCGACCGGCCTCGTCGCGCAGACCGCGATCAAAGTTCCGAAAAACAAATTCACGCCAGATCAGGACGTGAAGCTCGGTCTGGAAGCCGCCGCCGAAGTGCGGCAGCAGTATCCAGTCATCGAGAACGAGAAGATTGCGACGTATCTCACGAAACTGGGCGACCGACTCGTCGCGGCCGCACCAGCCGAACTCAAGCAGCCGGTCTACCAATATTCGTTCACTCCGGTGAACCTGAAAGAGATCAACGCCTTTGCCCTGCCGGGCGGACCGATGTTCGTGCAGCGCGGCATGTTCGACGCCGCAGACTCGGAGGGGGAGGTTGTCGGGGTGATGGCGCACGAACTGTCACACGTGCTGCTCCGGCATGGGACCGCCAACGCGTCGAAAGCGTCGAATCCCTGGCTTCAACTTGGCCAGCTTGCCGGCCAGATTGGTGGCGCCGTCGTTGGTGGAGCCGCGGGATCGTATATCGCACAGGGCAGCCAGTTTGGTTTGGGCACCCTGATGCTGCGATACAGCCGGGACTTCGAGAAGCAGGCGGATCTTCTCGGTGCGCAGATCATGGCTAAGGCCGGGTATGACCCACGTGCGCTGGCGCACATGTTCCAGACGATCGAGCGGGAATCGCAAGAGAGCGGCGGCAGCGGCAATCCGCAGTGGATGAGCAGCCATCCCAATCCGGGAAATCGGACGGTCTACATCAACAAGGAGGCCGACTCGCTGACGATCACGCAAGCGGCCGACACGAGCGAGTTCGAACCGATCAAGTCGACGTTCGCATCGCTGCCACCTGCGAAGGGCACCGGCGATCTGGCCAAAGGAGGCGGGAAGGAGGGGCCCGCCAACGTCGGCACTCCCGGTCAGCCGGTGACGCCGCCGTCGGCGTCCACGCAGTTCCGAGAGATTAACGGTGGAAAGATCTTTCAAGCGGCCGTCCCCAGCGATTGGACGCCCGTCCAATCCAACAGCTCGATCAAAATTGTCCCGCAGAATGGATACGGACAGCTCAATGGGCAAACGATATTCACCCATGGCGTGGAGTTCGGCGTCGTGAAAGCGTCGTCGCGCGATCTTCAGGAGGCGACCAACGCGTGGCTGAAGAGCGTTGCCGAGGGCAACCCCGAGCTGAAACTGGGCGGCCAGCAGCAGCCGATCAAGATGTCACAGCGTTCCGCGCTGGCGACGCCGCTCATCAACCCGTCGCCGCTTGGCGGCACCGAACAGATCGGCCTCTACACGACGTTTCTGGCTGATGGAAATCTCTTCTACTACTTGACCGTCGCGCAGGAGAAAGACGCGCAGGCCTTTCGGGAAGCGTTCCAGAAGATCGGCCAGTCGATCAAGTTGACCGAAGCGCGCTGACTAGTGGACAGGCCACTAGTTTGGTTGGGTGCCGCATCCGCTCGGCGAAGTCCCGCAGGAAATCCTGACGGCTGACGCTCTTCGCGCCCGGATGAACACCTTCGGCCGAAGCGGGATCGGGGTCGTCGGTCCACCAGCCAGGATGGGCGTGGCGAGGGCCGCTGCGTCCGCCTGGCGACGGGCGCGCGACAGACGGCGCGCGAAGCGGAAGTCGTCATGTGCGTCCGGTCAACATCGATGTGACCACATCTTGATCGTGCTGCTCCCCAGTCCACCATCGGCCGCGGCGCAGGTCATGAATCCGCAGCCCGGCCCGGTCGTGCAGCCGGCGCACGAAATCCTCGTCGTAGGCGACGGCCGCCTCGGGCACCGCCGCGTCGTGGAGCAGACAGACACCGGATGGATGTTTGACGCCGAACGGCATGAAGC
>JBKPNQ010000197.1:0-28892 GCA_046732715.1 Acidobacteriota bacterium
CCGGGTCTGCGAGGCGCGAGCGTTGACGATGCTGGTCGTGACCCAGGATCTGACGTTTGCATCGGCTGCGGCGCAGGAGACGTTGTCGCTTCAGGCGGCCAGCGGGCGACTCACCGCGGTCCGGCGCTCATGGTGGCGGCGTTAATGACGCCGAGGGGCTTCGCCGCTCGGCGCGCCTCCGCTGGAAGCTTCGGCGATGTCCGCCGTAGCCTTGGCGGAGGCGGGCCGTTCGCGTCGCTCGCGTCGCTGCGCTCGCTCGCGTCTGCTTGCGCAGAGCCTTGCCCCGCCGTCGCACCGGTCGATCTGACGGTACAAAAGGCGGGCGTGCGAACGGCAAACTGCGAACCACGAATACGTCTCACTGTTTGTTGATGACCCCGCACGCGATCCTCGGTCCACCGCTGACGCCAGACTTGGGTTCGCCCGTGATGCCCTGGTCGGGGTTGCCGTGAATGATGATCGCGCTTCCATCAGCGTCGAAAAGCGACAGCGGTCCGTCGGACAGCGTCACGCGCGTGGTCGATACCCTCATGGTGCCGCGGCCGTTCGCGCCGATCTGCAGATTCGGGATGTCTCCCATGTGGAACGGATGATTGGCGTCAGGATCCATGTTGCCGGACGGACCCGGGTCGAAGTGTCCGCCCGCGGCGGTGAAGTCGGGCTCACACTTGCCGATCGCATGAAGGTGGACGCCATGCATGCCGGGTTTGGCGCCCGCAACGGTGACGGTGACGTCCACCATCTTGCCGTTCCCGGTGCTGTGCTCGACGAAATCCGCCGTTCCGGTGATGCCTTCGCCTTTGATGTCGGCATGCGCTTTGACCGGCCCTGCGGCGGCGGGAGCCGCCGGTTTTGGTGCCTGGCCAATCGCGACCGTGCCCGCAACCGTCACGGCGGCCGCAATGATAGCCAGTTTCGAGAATGTCATATCAACGCCTCCTGATGCGGGGATTGTAGATCGCTGATGAATCCGATGCGCAAACTCGTCCTTTTCGACATTGATGGCACGCTCGTGCTGACCGGCGGTGCGGGGATTCGCGCGATGAACCGTGCGTGCGAGGAGCTCGTCGGTCACCCGCGCGCGCTCGAAGGCATTCCCGTTGCCGGCCGCACCGATCGCATCATTCTCAGCGACGTCGTGACGCGCGCCGGCCATACGCTGGACGATGGGCTGCTCGAGCGGCTCCGCGATCGATACATCGACAACCTTCGCGTCGAGATCGCACAGCCGGGACGAGTCCAGTCGTTTGAATCTCTAGGCGCGCGCGGCGGCGTCAAGGCGGTGATGCCCGGCATCCGCGAGCTGCTCGAGATCCTCGAACGACGACAAGATGTGTTCCTCGGCTTGCTCACGGGAAACTTCGAAGCTGGCGCGAAGATCAAGCTCGAACACTTCGACCTCTGGCGCTACTTCCGGTGCGGCGCATTTGGCGATGATTCCGCGGATCGCAACGATCTCGTTCCGTTTGCCGTGGAACGGGCGCGACGCTGCGGCCTGCCGGATATCGACGCGGCCGACATTCTTGTGGTCGGCGATACGCCGCACGACATCGCCTGCGCGCGCGCCGCAGGAGCGATTCCCGTCGGCGTCGCCACCGGTGGATTCACCGCCGACACGCTGCGCGAGAGCGGCGCCGAGATCGTGTTCCAGAATCTTGGCGTGCCCACCGAATTCATGAAGCTAATCGATTGAGTAGAATGTGACGATCGGAAGTGAACGGGGCCCGGTGGCCCTCCCGGTCTTCAAAACCGGTCGCTGCCCACGTTACGTGGACGGGCTGGGTTCGACTCCCAGGCGCTTCCGCCAGCCTCGCTCACGAATGCCGGCGACCGTCGTAGTCGCGGCCGTTCGTGGGCTCGTTGGTTGTCAAGAGGATCCCGATGGGGCGGGGCGGAGCGCCCCGCCGCCCGGGGACAAGGCGTGGCGTCAGCCTTCGATGAGCCGGACTTCGCCGGCACGAGGTCCTTTTCCCGACTCCTCCGTGGTGAATTCGACGCGCTGGCCTTCGCGCAGCAGCTCGAACACCGCGCCGCGCACCGAGCTGCGGTGGAAGAAGTGCTCGATTCCTCCTTCGTCGCGGATGAACCCGAACCCCTTATCGATCAGAAGGCGAGCGATCGTCCCGGTCGGCATACCCGTGTCCTCCGATAAACGGGCCCCCGAGATCATCTCGTGGGCTTTATTCAAGCTGTGACGCGGAAAAAGGGCCGGAGGAGGGCGGCCCGAAACTGCTGGGAGGCGCCGACGACCGGTCGAAACCCCGCATCAGCCGGCGGCACCGGGCCGCACGCTGAGCTTGAAAGCGGGGCCAGTGTAGGGACTTCCAATCTGGAAGTCAAGACAACCACAAGGGTTAGGGTTGCCCCCCGAACCCCTCGTTTCCGGCCTGTTCTGGCCCCTTCCGGCCGTGAGCGCGATTTGGCGACTCGGAAACAGGCTCGGCGCGCGCTTTCACGCGGTATGACGGGCCCACGAATTACAATCCCCCCGTGGTGGCCGGTATCATCCTGGCGGCCGGACGCTCGACCCGCATGGGCCGTTCGAAGGCGCTATTGGTGACGCCCGGTGGCATCAGCTTCGTTGCACGGCTGATACACGCGCTCGCCGGCGGTGGCGTGGACGGCCCGATTGTCGTCGGTCGATCGGACGATGCGGAGTTGCAGCGCGAAGTGGACTCAGCGGGCGCGCGGTTTGTGACCAATCCCGACGCCGATGCAGGCGGTCAACTCTCGTCGCTCCTCGCCGGACTTCACAAGGCCGATCGTCCCGGGATTCGCGGGTTGATGGTAACCCCGGTCGATGCACCGATGGTCACACCAGAAACGGTCTCGAGGCTGATCGGTGTGTTCAGCAACACATCAGCCCCAATCGTGCGCCCCCGGTATCAGGGTCGCAATGGCCATCCCGTCATTTTTTCGCGCGAGCTGTTCGACGACCTGCGTCACGCAAGTCCAGCGACCGGTGCAAAAGCCGTCCTCCGCGCGCACGAGGACGGCATCGTCAACGTCGACGTTGATGATGCTGGTGTGATTGCCGATATCGATACGCCGGAGGACTACGCGAAACTCGGCGCGGCGAAAAAAGACGCGAGCGAGCGCAGCGAAGCGAAGCACGCGACCGGCGCCCCTCCGCCAAGCTCCGGCGAGGTCCCGCCGTAGCGCTTCGCGCGAAGGCGGAAGCGAGCCGTCGGGGCGGCGAGCGAGGGCGCGTGTAGGGGAGTAATCACGAGGGAATTCAAATGAGACGAATCGCGATCGGGATGGTTATTGCCGCGTCTGCTGCTCTTGCGTACGCAGCCCTTGTCGCGCAGTCGGGCGCGTCGCGGGGGACAGCGGCGTCGAATGAGTGGCCGACCTACGGTCACGATTCGGGCGGACAGCGTTTCTCGCCGCTCACGCAAATCACGCCGGCCAACGTCGATCGACTGCAGGTCGCGTGGGTCTATCACATGCGGCCTGCGCCCGCGCCAGATTCCGCCCCGCCATCTGGTAGTGGACAGGGCCGCGGCGGTCGAGGCGGTTCCGGATTTGCCTCGAGCGAGACGACTCCGATCGTTGCCGATGGGCTCATGTACATCACGACGCCCTACGGGCGCGTGGTGGCGTTGGATTCGACAACAGGAAAGGAAGTCTGGACCTTCCGCGTTCCGGCCGGTAACGCGTCGACGCGTGGCGTCGAATACTGGGCCGGCGATGCGCAGACGCCGGCGCAGATCGTATTCGGGACGGGTGGCGGCCGGCTGTTCTCGCTTGATGCAAAGACCGGCGAGCCGAACGCCTCCTTTGGCGATCATGGGAGCGTCGATCTGAACACGCCACAGATCCTGCAGGGACTGCCGGGGACGAACGGCCTCAGCTCCCCGCCAACTGTTTATAGAAACCTGATCATTACCGGCGGCCGCACGCAGGAGAATCCCCCGCAGGGACCGGCGGGTGACGTGCGCGCCTGGGATATCCACACCGGAAAACTCGTGTGGACGTTCCATTCAGTTCCACGCGCCGGAGAAAAGTTCAACGACAGCTGGCAGGGAGACAGCTGGAAGAATCGTTCAGGGGTCAACGTCTGGGGATTCATCACCGTCGACGTCGCACGGGGCATCGTCTACATGCCATTTGGCGCGCCTTCGGTTGATCAGTACGGGGGCGACCGCGCCGGCGACAATCTGTTCGGCACGAGCCTGGTCGCAGCCGACGCAAACACTGGAAAGTATTTGTGGCACTTCCAGGTGGTGCACCACGATATCTGGGACGGTGATCTGTCAGGAGCGCCCGCGCTGATCGACGTCAAGCAGGGAGGCCGGACGATTCCTGCGGTGGCCGTCATCAACAAGCCGGGCCTGCTGTTTCTCCTCGATCGGGTGACCGGCAAGCCGATATACGGCGTGGAAGAACGACCGGTGCCGCCGAGCGAGGTGCCGCTCGAGCGGGCGTCGAAGACGCAGCCGTTTCCGCTCAAACCCGCCCCGCTGTCGCGCACGACCATGAAGCTTGAAGACGTGGCGACGGTGACGCCGGAGCTCGAGAGCGCCTGTCGAAAATTGATGGAGGGACTGCAGATGGGCGGCCCGTATCTGCCGCAGGGATACAAGCGGCTTCGTGTGCAGTTTCCCGGCAACCACGGCGGCGTGAACTGGGGCGGCACGTCGTTCAATCCGCAGCTCGGATACCTATTCGTCAACACGAACGAGCTCGGACAAATCGCCGGAATGACCGATCGAGATCCGAAGGCGACCGGCCCCGCGGAAGCGGCGGGGCAGGGCAACCGCCTGCACCCGAATGGCCCCTATGAGGGCATCCCGGGCGGCGGCCGGTTTGCGGCTATGAACATGATGTGTCAGCAGCCGCCCTGGGGACAGCTGACGGCGGTTGACGTCAACACGGGTGAGTTCGCGTGGCGGGTGCCGCTCGGCGTGACCGACAGCCTGCCGCCCGACAAGCAGAACACGGGACGTCCTGGCAATGGCGGAACGATCGCTACCGCAGGCGGTGTCGTCTTCGTCGGCGCGACAGATGATGCGCGGTTTCGCGGGTTCGACGCGAAGACGGGCAAAGAGCTGTGGACCTACAAGCTTGGCGGCGCGGCTTTTGCGACGCCGAGCACCTATCTCGGCAAAGACGGTCGTCAGTACGTGGTGATCACGTCTACTGGAGGCGGGCTCGTCGGCGGCGCGCCGACGAGCGACGACAGCATCATGGTGTTCGCGTTGGCGACGGGCAAATAAAAGTTAAAAGTCAAAAGTTAAAAGTTAAAAGTGGAGGCGGCACGGATCGGCACTTCTAACTTTTAACTTTCAACCTTCAAACCTGTATTTTGGCGAAGGAACGCGCCCCCAGGGCGAGGAACACCACTGCCACCACTGACATGACTCCGACGCTCGTGCCGGTGCTGAAGTGTGATGTGCCGGTGAAGGCGCCGCGAAGGCCGTCGATGCCGTAGGTCAGCGGATTGATTCGGGTGGCGATCCTGAGGCCAACCGGCAGGTTGTTCAGGGGGAACAGCGCTCCGGAGAGGAAGTAGATCGGCATCACCAGGAAATTCATGATGAGCTGGAAGCCCTGCATGTTCTGCAGCCGCGATCCAATCGTTGTTCCCAAAGCAGCAAAAACGATGGCGATGAACGTCATGAACAGGACGGCCATCGGTAGTGACGACAGGTGTTGCGGTCGAAAACCTGCGATGAGGCAGATGATGATCACGAGCGTCCCCTGAATCATCGATACGGTCGCGCCGCCGAAGGTTCGGCCGATCATGATGTACAGCCGCGGCACCGGCGCCACCAGGGTCTCCTTGAGGAACCCGAACTGCCGATCCCACAACAGGCCGATGCCGGAGAAGATTGATGAGAACAGCACCGACATTCCGATGACGCCCGGCGCGACGAACTGCAGGTAGCTGCCCTGTCCGGCCTTTTCGAATACCGGCCCGAGGCCGAATCCGAGCGCCAGCAGATACAGGAGCGGCTGCCCGAGCGATGCGATCACCTGCGCGCGCGACCGAGAGTAGCGCTTGACCTCTCTGAGCCAGAGGATGTAAATCGCGCTCATAATTACTCCGTGGGGCTTCGCCCCTCGGACTCCCTTACACGGTGGCTCGCGGGGGCCCCACGATCCCCGCTCCGCTCGCGTCGGCTCACGCGCACACTCGTTCGGCTTGTGTCCCTGTTCGGTTTTGTCACCACCTCTATCGCCTCCACATTTTCGCGACCTGTCGCATCTGATCGGCCGCGTCCGCACGCTCGTCGCGAATCGTCGACCCGGTCAGCGCGAGGAAGGCCGCCTCGAGAGAATCGGACTTCGTCTGCGCCTTGAGCTCCTGAGAGGAACCCTGCGCCACGATTCGTCCGTGGTCGATGATCGCAATCCGGTGCGCGACGCGATCGGCCTCGTCCATGTAGTGCGTGGTCAGAAACACCGTCACGCGCTCGGTTTCGTTCAGGTTCTTGACGTGCGTCCACAACTGATTTCGGCTCTGCGGATCAAGTCCGAGCGTCGGTTCATCGAGGAAGAGGATCTTAGGCGTGTGCAAAAAGCCGCGCGCGATTTCGAGCCGTCGTTTCATGCCGCCAGAGAACGTCTTGACGAGGGCGTCGCGCCGATCCCAGAGTTCGAACAGCTTGAGAAGGCGCTCGATTCGCTCGACTCGGGTCCGCCTGGGCACGTGATACAGGACGCCGTGCAGCTCGAGGTTCTCGTACGCGGTCAATTCGTTGTCAAGGCTCGGATCCTGAAAGACGATGCCGAACCGACGACGCACGTCGTGTGGATGCTGACGAGGATCGATGCCGTCGAGCGCGATGGTCCCGCTGGTCGGCGCGACCAGCGTCGTCAGCATCTGAATCGTTGTCGTCTTGCCGGCGCCATTTGGACCAAGGAACGCGAAGATTTCACCCTCGGGCACGTCGAACGAGATGTGGTCGACCGCCTTGACTTCGCCAAACGTCTTGACCAGATCGTGAACGTGGATCACGCGGTTGCACCTCAAGGGCAAAGGGGCAACACTACCGGCCGTGCGCCAGTGCCGTCAAGCCTCGCCGTGTCCACCTCGTCGCCCATTGGAGAGGCGAACGCGTGCGGCGAGTGAGCCCACGCGAACGGCGCGCGCCGCGCGAGAGAGCGTGCAGGGGAGTCCGAGGGGCGAAGCCCATCGGTTGAAATTAGACGGCCACCTGACAGCTGGCGGTGTAGCCCGACGTTGGATCGCCCGATGGGGTGACGAGCTCTGACGCCAGGCTGTCCGCGAAGATTCCATCTGAGAGATTCGACGTCGGATTCGATCCCCTCGACGCATACACACCGGTTCGGTAGACCGTGTTGTTGATGCTTTCCGGAAATGCAATCTGCGTAATCTTCCGCGACACGCCGCCGGTGCTGACCTCGAGGTGGATGTGGGTGGCCCGCCCCTGGTACCATCCCGGATAGATCGTCGTGAATGTCACCTCGCCATTGCTGTTGGTGGTTTGAATACCGCGCAAGTAATTCTGCGTGGTCTGCGTGCCGTACTCCGAGTAGTTGCCCGACGAGTCGCAATGCCAGATCTCGACGTTGGCGTTCGCAGCCGGAGCGCATCCTGCGTTCACGTTCACGACTCTCACTGTCAGCGTCAACGCTGTTCCCGCCTTGCCCTCGCGAATGTCGCTCCTGAAGATGTCGGTCACTGATGGGTAAGGGCCCGCTGTTTCGCTGGGGGTGACGGCGCACGCGGCGTTGGTCGACCCGGTAGTAGTCGTGCCCGAGGATGTTGTGTCCGTCGGGCTCGTGGGAGAACTGCCGCACCCGATTGCGATGGCCGCGCTGGCGGCCGCTCCCATGACACCGAGGGCTTCACGTCGTCCAATTCTCTTGATGCTCTTCATGCTGCGATTCCTTCCGTGTGCGCGATCGAGATCACTGCCGATACGCTGTTGTTCTGTTTCCAGTACGAATCGACTGACCAGGAGTGCCGACATACCAGTCTGGTGCAAGGTATGCACCCGCGGCTGTGACGATTCGATGGCGAGATGTGAAACTCTCTGGCGGCGGCCGAGAGAGAGAGGGCGAGAGAGGCTGGCGGGCGAGGAATTCCAGATCGGATCTCGCACCACGAGGTCGACGGGGCCGGAATGGATGTCCGACCCCGTCGCGATGCGAAGCGATACGGGCTGTTACGGTAGTCGCAGGACCTGACCCGGCTTGATCTTGTCCGGGTCACTCAGCTGATCCTTGTTCAAATCGAAAATTTTCATGTACGCGCTGGCGTTGCCGAGGTGCTCCTTGGCGATCTTGCTGAGCGTGTCGCCAGCCTGGACGGTGTAAGTCTTCGCTGCCGTCGCGGTGGCGGTTGCGGTTCCGCCTCCCGGTCCGCCTGTCACCTGAATCTCGGCGACGACGTCTTTCTGCCAGGTTGGAATGGTCTTGATTGCATTCCAGATTTCGTTTTTCTCAGCTTCAGTCGCGACACTTCCTTTGAAATAGAGTTTTCCGTCGCGTTCCTCTGCGTTGCCCTGGAACTTTCCTTTCGCCGTTGAAATCGCGTACGCGTACGTATCTCTCAGTCCCATGAGGTGCCTCCACGTCTGTGCATTGGTTTCTGTGCAAGCAACTATCAGCGACTTGCAAACAGGCGGCCTACGAAGGCCAGCGACCCCCATCTACCATGGAGCCCGTGCTCGAGCTCAGCATGGGCGCCGGCATGCCGAGCAGCGCATCAGCTCCGCTGTTTGCGCCCGCCTGTCCGCTTGCTGCTGGTTCAGTCTCTTGCTCATCGTTCCCATCATCATCGCGGCCACGACGGGTGTGTCCTCCGAGCGTAATCGGTCGACTTTTCAATGACTGCGCGATCTGAGTGCCGAGGAGATTGGAACAGACGATCCTCGAGATGTGCGGCGAAAAAGAATGAACGCGAGACGACGCGGCTCGCGCGCGGCGCGGTGAGGAGCCGCTTGCAGCATCGGATCGCCCTCCCTTGAGCCGCTCAGGCCCATCGCAGATCGTCGAGTCTACCGCTGCCGGGGAGCGGTCTCAATCGATCTTTGGCGACGTTTGTCGCAGATCTCCGTTGCTGAGGTCGGACGCCGCAACGCCCCACGACACCTCGTGGACGCGGGTAACGAATGAGGTCAGAACTCTCGCCTGGCAGCATCCGTGCATCGAACTGTCGTGACCGGGGTTCATTAGCAGAGGTGCGTAATGCCAGAAAGAAGAACGATAGAGCGAGCACGGAAGGACAAGCGTGAGGGAAAAGCGCCGTCGACGCAGGCGGGCGAGTTCGTACACGAAGAAATCGAACATGTGCGTCAGGGAAAGCATGGTGCGCGTTCGACCAAGCAAGCCATCGCGATTGGTCTGTCGAAGGCCCGTCGCGCTGGCGTGAAGCTCAAGCCGCCAAGAAAGGGTCAGGCGTCGGCGCGCACGCGCAAGAGCGCCGCGCGGGCGTATCGAGCCGGTCAGCGCGGAGCGCGACGAAAACCGTCGGCCAAACGTTCGCGTGCGACGTCGCGCGCGCTCAAGCGTGAACCGCGTCGAGCTGCATCGAAAAAGGCGCTGTCGTCACAGGCTCGCCAGGCGGCTGCGCGCAGGCGTCAGCGGCAGGCGTCCGCCTAGGACACGACGCGGCGGTCCGGGTGGTTCGGATAACCGCACTCGAGAATCTCGCAGTCCCTCGGTCACATGAATGACCGGCGGCGTCGACACACGAGGGCGCCAATTCCGGCGCCCGCACCGATCAGGAGAAGCGTCCCGGGTCCCGGGGACGTCGCGGCAACCACAGGGTCAGCGCCGTTGTTGGTGACGGTGTGCCCGCCACAGCGTCATGGCCAGGTCGACTTCTGTGGACACCCCCTAATACGCGCCGTTTCAATCAAATCGGGCTAGCGCGCCACGACCGGGGCGATAAAGGGATTCTATTTCGAGGAACGTCTGCGCGCCCGGGTAACAATCGAGCGGAAAGGCGTGACGGCTGACGCATTAGACTGTGAACGCCTGAAACTCGCAGTCCCGAATCGCCGAACCTGACGGTAACGTTCGCGAACAAAGGTTCCTATGCTCCTGCGCGATCTTTCGTTCGCCTGGCGCACGCTCCGCCGGAGCCCCGTCTTCACAATCGCTGCGGTCGCAACGATCGCGCTCGGCGTCGGCGCGAGTACGGCCATCTTCAGCGTCGCCAACGCCGTGCTGCTGCGCCCGCTCCCCTACGATCACCCCGATCGCCTCGTTGTCGTGTACATGGACTTGCGGAATCGCAATAATCTCGGCCTGCCGCTGTCCAGTGAGAACTTCTTCGATATCCGCGACGGCTCGAATGGATCGTTCGAGGACATGGCCGCATTCCGCACGGTGCGGCAGGTGCTGCCGGGCGCGGACGGCTCGCCGGAGCAGATCCGGCTCGCCCTCGTCACGACGAACTTCTTCCGATTGCTCGGACACCGCGTTGTCCTGGGACGTGACTTCCAGGACACGGACGGCATCCCGCAGCCGCTTTCCTCGACGCCGCAGTTTGGCGGGGCCACCGCACCGGTTCCCACGTTCGCGATCCTGAGCCACGAATACTGGCAGCGTCGTTATGGTGGCGATCGCACGGTCATTGGACAGCGATTGCCTGCCGGCCCGCGTCCCGAGATCGTCGGCGTGCTCGCACCTGGCATGGAGCTGCTGTTGCCGCCGCAGACGAACGTGGAACGGCGGCCGGACATCTGGATCGCCAACCGCCTCAGCTACGACAACGCGAACCGCAATACGTTCGGGCTGCGCCCGATCGGGCGCTTGCGCGAGGGGGCGACGCTCGAGCGCGCGCAGCAGGATGTGGAAGCGGTCGCCGCGAAGATTCGCGCCGACCACGCGATCTCGCGTGGGTCCGGCTTTTACGCGCGGCTCGAACCGATGCACAGGACACTGGTCAGCGAAGTGCGTCCGGCGATCCTCGCATTGATGGGCGCGGTGACGTTCCTGTTGCTGATCGCCTGCGCCAACGTCGCCAATCTGCTTCTCGTTCGCGCCTCGCTGCGCGCGCCGGAGATCGCCATGCGCTCGGCGCTCGGTGCGGGACGCTGGCGTGTCATTGGGCAACTCCTGATCGAAGCGATCGTGCTGACCGGTCTCGGCACCATTGGCGGAGTCGCGCTCGCGTGGTTTGGAGTCCGGCAGTTGCTGGCGCTTGCGCCGGATAACATCCCGCGCGCCGACACCGTCGCCATCGACCTCGTGGTCGTGAGTTTCGCCGCGATCGTTGCGCTGGCTGCCGCAGTCGTGTTCGCTGTCGTGCCCGCGGTGAGCGCCTTCCGTGTGGATCTCGTGCGCGTGTTGAGCGGCGGCGGACGCAGTACCGGCCTTGGCGGTCGCGGCCGCCTGTTCCGGGGTGCCATCGTCGTGCTGGAAGTGGCGCTGTGTTTCGTTCTGCTCGTCGGCTCGGGACTGATGTTCCGCAGCTTCCTCGAGATACGCCGCGTCAATCTAGGCTTCGACCCGAACGGGCTGATGACGTTCCAGCTTCTCGGTGGTCGTCCCGGTCCCGCCGAGGAACGCACCGCGGTGCAGCGTCAGCTCGAGGAGCGATTGCGAGCGATCCCCGGCGTGATCGGTGTCACCGCTGCGAATCCGTTTCCGCTCGCCGGGAATTTCAGCACCATCCGGTGGGGACTCGAAGATGCGCTCACCGACAACACGAAATACCAGGCGGTCGATTGGCAGATCGTGCGTCCCGGCTATTTCGACACGATGCGCACCCCGCTCGTCACTGGACGAACGTTCGCTGACGCCGACAACGATGCGAAGCGCAATCTCGCGGTCGTCGACACGATGCTCGCGTTGAAGGCGTTTCCGAACGACGAGGCGGTCGGCAAGCGAATCCTCATCCGTATTCGCACCGCCGAACCGGAATGGGTCGAGATCATAGGTGTCGTCGGCCACCAGCGTGTCAGCTCGCTGTCGGATCCGGGGCGCGAGCAGGTCTACTTCGCGGAGCGCTTTCTCGGCGGCGGGGGTGCGACCCGTTGGGCGGTGCGCACGGCTGGCGATCCCGCGAACGTCTCCGCTGTGGTGCGAGCGGTCATCGCGGAGACGGATCCGCAGTGGCTCATCAACGAGATGCAGCCGATGAGCGCTCTCGTCAGCCGCGCACAGTCGACGACGCGATTCTCTCTGATGCTGCTGGGCGTGTTCGCGATCGTCGCCGCGGTGCTCGTCGGCGTCGGGCTCTCCGGCGTGCTGTCGACGATGGTGCGGCAACGAACCGCGGAGATTGGCGTGCGCATGGCGCTCGGTGCATCGCCGAGCCGTATCCTGCGATTGATCATGGTGTACGGGTTGCGCCTCAGCGTCGCGGGGATCGTGATCGGGTTGCCAAGCGCGTTTGTCCTCACGCGCGCGATGCGGTCGATGCTCGTCGGCGTGAGACCGACGGATCCGACGACCTACGTCATCATGGGTCTCGTCTTCTTCGTCATCGCCGCGGTGTCGTTGTATCTGCCGGCGCGGCGTGCCGCGGCGCTCGCGCCGACCGCCGCGCTACGTGAACGCTGACGGTAGATTCGTTTCCCTCGCACTCGCATTATTCGCCTGCAGCCCTGTCTCTCAGCACCGGACAATTTCGGGTTTCTTGAAGAACTCCACCCGAACGCGTCGCCATCATGTTTGCTGTCACGAATCTTTGAATCGGCGCCCGCATTGGAGCAGTCCGCGTCGTGGGTCGAACCCTTTACGCGGACCGTGGGCCGCCCTCGCGGCACTGGCTGTCATCGTATCGGCGAGCAAAGGATGGGCGTTAACGCACGATCAGCAGCGCCTGCCTGTCATGGATAGTTCATCCGTTCCGCGAGATACTGGAGTTTTCCCGTCTGTTCGTCCACCACCATCACCCGATTCGTGCGGCCGATGAAGCGGGCTCGTCCTCGACTCGCAGGATCCGCATCCTGGCAATTGGCCTCCGCGGCGGTATGCCGCGTCTCGATGACAGGCGGTTGACGATCTCACGCTGTCATCATATGTTCATCCTTCTCCAGCAAGCATAGCAACGATGACGCACACCACATGACGCCGCGACGACGACGGGCCTTCGCCCGCATCCAGCCGGCACCGTTGGCGATTCTCGCGGCTGCGTTGTCGATTTCTGCCCTTTCAGCGCAGGCTCCCTCAACGCTCTCGGTGACCGAAGCGTTGGCACGTGCGACGGAGGCCAGCCCGGCCGCTGTTGCCGCGCGCACGGCACGACCGATCGACGTTGGCGGCATTGCGGTCGCCCGTCAGCGACCCAACCCGGATTTCGGATTCGAGTATGACAAGGAAACGCCACACTGGGCGTTCGTTGGCACCCTCCCGATCGAGATTTCAGGGAAGCGTCAACGACGCATCGATGTCGCAAACGCAACCCTCGCGGTCACTGACGCAGAGATGGCGCGCATCATTGCCGATCTGCGTGCCGACGTGCGCCGCGCCTATTTCACCGCCGTTGCCGCGAATCGGCGGATCACAATCGCACAAGAGCTGGAGGCGCTCGCGAGCCGCGCGCGCGACGCTGCGCAGGAACGGTTTCAGACCGGGGCAGCCCCGCGTTTGGAGGCGCTGCAGGCCGGTCTCGTTCTTGCGCAAGCGCAGAATGAAGTGGCGGTGGCGCGCGGCGAGGCTACTGCGGCTCGGGCCGAGCTCAACGCGCTCCTCGCCTACCCGGCCGATGCCGCGCCGTCACTCGCCGATGCGCTCGAGACCGGGCCGCCCCTGGCGCTGGATGCAGTGACGCAGCAGACGATCGCGTCGAATGCCGAGCTCAACGTCCTGCAGAAGCGGATTGACGAGGCGAGGGCCCGCGCGGGTCTCGCTCGTGCCCTGCGCCACCCCGACCCGTCCGTCATGGGTGCGCTGACCTATGACGCGCCCGGTGAGTTCACGACCGGCTGGCGCCTCGGCGCGAACATCGCGCTGCCAGTCTTCACGACCGGCAAGGCGGATGTCGCGGTCGCCGATGCCACCGTCGCACGGGCGGAAGCCGACCGTTCGGCACGGCTCGCCGAGATTACGGGGGCAGTCGCCGCCGCGCTCGCCCGTGCCACCGCGGCCCGTCAAGCGCTCGACCGCTACACCGGCGAGCTGCTGCCGGCCTTGCAGGAGATCGAACAAATGGCGGACGAGTCGTACCGCGCCGGGCAGACCGGACTCCCGGCATACCTGCAGACAGTACAGGCGGCTCGCGAGATGCGCACGCGCGCGCTGCAGGCCGGACTCGATTATCAACGCGCGCTTGCCGATCTCGAACGGGCGATGGGGACGCCGCTGAAATGAAACGCATCGCTGCGATTCTGGCGCCGGCGCTCCTTGTCTGGAGCTGCTCGCGACCGACGGTCGAGGAAGTCGAGACCAAGGCGGCTGCGACGGTGACGACGATCACCATGGCGCCGCAGATCATGGAGGGGATCGTCGCCGCGACTGGCGTGGTGAGCGCTGCGCCCGGCGCCGACTGGGCGATCACCGCCCCCGAACACGGCCGGATCGTCGAGCTGCCGAAGGCGGAAGGCGATCGCGTCAAGCCCGGCGATCTGCTGGTCCGCTTCGATATCCCGTCGCTGCAGACTGACGTCGCCACACGGCGAGGGGAACTCGCCACGGCGGAGGCGCACGTGCGAAACGCACAGGCGTCGGTATCTCGCCTGACCACGCTGGTGCAACACGGCGTGGCGGCACAAAAAGAACTCGAGGATGCGGAGCGCGATCTCGCGGAGGCGAAAGCTGCGGTCGAACAGGCGCAAGCGGCGCTGCGCAGCGCTCAATCGATCGAAGGCCGTACGGTCGTGCGCGCCACGTTCCCCGGCGTGGTGGCCAAACGCGCGCACAATCCCGGCGACATCGTTGACGCGGCCGCGACGGACGTCATTCTGCGCGTGATCGACCCGAGCAAGCTGCAGGTGGTCGCCTCGGTCGCCATCGCCGATCTCGCGCGGGTGCAGGTTGGACACCCCGCACGAATCATCGTGCCAGGCTCTGACGAGCCGGAGAGCGGCACCGTGCTCAGTCGACCCGTCGCTGTGGATCCCACCGGTGTCGCTGCCGATGTTCGCATCTCTTTCAGTCACGGGACCAGGCTTGCCGCCGGCACGCCGGTACGGGTGGAGATCGTTGCCGAGCGTCACCCGAACGCGCTGGTCGTGCCGATCGAGGCCATTCTCCATGAAGACGAGGATGCCTTCGTCATGCTTGCCGGTAATGACAAGAAGGCCCATAAGCGCAAAGTCACGTTGGGGCTGACGACGCCGAAGCAGGTTGAAGTGACGGGCCTCAAGCCTGGCGACGCGGTGATCGTGACGGGACAGCAGGAGCTGCCCGACGGCGCGGACATCGCGGTCGGCGGCGGCGATGGGGAGAAGGACAAGAACCCCGACAAGACCGACGCCAGCGGCAAAGACAAGGACAAATGAGCCTCGCGTCTTTCGTCGAGCGCTACGGTCGCGCGGTCGTCTTGATTACCCTGTTGCTGGCCGCTGCTGGTCTTTATTCGGCCACCCAGCTGCCCAGTGACATCTATCCGCCGCTCGTCTTTCCCCGCGTCGTCGTCATCGGCCACGCCGGCACGCTACCGGCCAAGACGATGATGCTGACCGTGACGCGCCCGATTGAGCAGGCGCTCCTGGAAGTGCCGGGCATCCGGCGTGTGCGATCGACAACGTTCCGCGGTTCGACCGAGATCTCGGCGCAATTTGATCCGGTCACCGACATGATCGTGGCGCTCCAGCAGGCACAAGGGCGGATCGCCGAGATTCGGTCGTCGCTGACAGGCGATCTGGATCTGACGGTCGAGCGCCTGACGCCGTCGGCCTTTCCATTCCTCAGCGTGAATCTCACCGGCGCATTGTCGTCGGCCAATCTCTACGACTACGCCTACTACGTCATGCGACCGGCGCTTTCGCGCGTGGCCGGGGTTGGCAACGTCGAAGTGATCTCGAGCGATCAGCCTGAGATCGAAGTGATCGCGGATCCGGCGCGGCTGGCGGCAACCGGTCTGACGATTGGAAACGTCGCTGACGCGCTGCAGGCCGCCAACACGCTGAACCCGGTCGGTCGCTACAGCCAGGGAGGCAAGTTCCACCTCGTGCTCGCCTCAGGCATGTGGAAGGCGATGGAGGACATCGCGCCGACTCCCGTCGCCGTCAAGGGCGGCGCGACGATCCGCGTCACCGACGTGGCCACCGTCGAGCGCGGCGCGCCCGACCGCATGACCCTGGTGAGCGGCGACGGTCGGGTCGCGGCAAACATCAGCATCTCGCAACAGATTGGCGCGAACATCCTGGATGTCCGCGCCGGCGTTGAGACCGTGCTGAACGACCTCGCGCGATCGCTGCCGAGCGGACTCAAATTGTCCAAGACCTACGACCTCGCCGAGTTTGTCACCACCGCCATCGTCAACGTCCGCGATGCGATCCTGATCGGCGCGATCCTGGCGGTCGTCGTGCTGCTGGTGTTCCTGCGCGATTGGCGGATGACGCTCGTCGCCTCCGTCACGCTGCCGCTCACGATCATGACGACGTTCCTGGTCATGCGGTGGCTGGGGCAGACCGTCAACGTGATGTCGATGGGTGGCCTTGCGGTTGCGATCGGCCTGGTCATCGACGATGCCGTCGTCGTCGTGGAGAACATCTACCGTCACCTGGCCCGCGGCGAGAACTCGGCGCAGTCGGTGGCGTCGGCGATGCGCGAGATCATGGCGCCGGTCATTGGATCGACACTCACGACCGTCGTCGTCTTCGTCCCTCTCGGCATGCTGTCGGGGGTCGTCGGCCAGTTCTTCAAGTCACTGTCGGTGACGCTGGCCGCGGCCGTACTGATCTCCCTGGTGCAGGCGTTGACGCTTATTCCGTTGCTCGCGCGCGCAGCGGCGCGCCATCACGAACGCACCGGCGCCAGCGCGGAGGAACACGAAACCGGCGTGCTCGAGCGGCTGTACTCGCGCACGCTCGATTCGACGATGCGACGCCCGACCCTCGGTGTCCTCGTCGCCGTGCTCCTTGCGATCGCGGGAGCGCTGCTGTTCGCGCGCATCGGAACCGGATTCCTGCCGGAGGCGGACGAAGGCGGCTTCGTCATTGACTACAACGCACCGGCCGGCTCCGCGCTGGATGAGATCGACCGCGAGGCGAAGAAGATCGAGGCTATCCTTCGAGAGACGCCGGATATCGCCGCGTTCACTCGCCGGACCGGCACCGAGCTCGGCCTGTTCGCGACGCAGCAAACGAAAGGCGACATTCTGGTGCGTCTGAAACCGCCAGAGAGACGCCGTCGTGCCGAGGCAGTGATTGAAGATCTGCGCGGCAAATTCGAGGAAACTGTCCCCACCTTCGACATCGAGTTCGTGCAATTGCTCCAGGATATGCTCGGTGACCTCGAAGGCGCAGCGGAGCCAGTCGAGGTCAAAGTGTTCGGCGATGACACCGAGACACTCGCTGACATTTCCGAGCAGGTCGAAAAACTGCTCGAGGGCACCCAAGGTGTCGTTGACGTGGTGGGCGTGCGACGAGGCAACCCGGAAACCACATGGGAGTTCGATCGCGCAGCGCTCGGCCGCCTTGGCCTTTCGATCCCCCAAGCGTCCGAACAGCTCTCGGATGCATGGCTGGGGGACGTCAAGACGGAGTTACGGCTCGCCGATCGCACCATTCCAGTGCGCGTGCGTTACCCTGACGCGTATCGGCTCGATCCGGTGCGAATGGCGTCCACGCCGATCCGTGCCGACGATGGACGCTCGGCGCCGCTCAGCGCCGTCGCGCAGCCAACAACCAGTGAAGGGGAGATTATCCTGCAGCGCGAGAACCTGCGGCAGGTGGCGCTCATCACCGGCCGTTTGGAGAACCGCGATCTGGGCAGCGCCGTCGGCGAGATCCAGCAGAAGTTGGCAACGCTCAAGCTTCCGGTCGGCTACACGACGGATGTTGGGGGTCAATATGAAGCGCAGCGACAGTCGTTCCGTGAGCTGCTGATGGTCTTCGCGGTGGCGGCGTCGCTCGTGTTCATCATTCTGGTCATCCAATTCCGTCACTTCCTGCCGGCCGTGCTGATCCTGCTCGCCGCGCCGCTGTCACTGGCCGGCGCGTTCGCGCTGCTGCTTCTCACGGGGATCGTGCTGAACGTCTCGTCAGCGATGGGGTTGATCCTGTTGGTCGGCCTGGTCGTGAAGAACGGCATCGTCCTCCTCGATTACGCTCACCGGCTGCGCGACGACGGGCACCCGTTTACCGAGGCGCTCGAGATCGCGGGACGAGTCCGCCTGCGGCCCATCCTGATGACCACGCTGTGCACGTTGTTCGGGCTCTTGCCGTTGGCGCTCGGTCTCGGCGCCGGCGCCGAGCTGCAGCGGCCGCTTGCTGTCGCCGTCATCGGCGGCCTGACGCTCTCGACGTTCGTGACGCTCTATCTCGTTCCGCTGGCCTATCGCGCACTCTCGCGCGCGGCGTAGTTAGACCGAGGGACTTCGCCCTCAGCACGCCGCCGCTGAAGCTTCGGCGATGTCCGCCGTAGCCTTGGCGAAGGCGGAACTCCCCGACACGCTCTCTCGCGCCGACGCGCCGGCGCGCTCCGTTTCCGCCTCCGCTCCAGCTACGGCGAGACCCTCGCCGAAGCGCCTGCGGCGCGAAGGCCGCGTGGCTCGCTCGCGGTGCTCGCTCGCGTCTTCGAACGACCTCCGAGTTGATGAGATATCTTCACTACATGACAATGTGATGAACGGATTGCGGCCGAAATTGCCGAGGGCTACACTCGCGTCCGTTCCTGAACAGCAAGGAGTCGTCATGATACGCGTGAATCACATACGTCTTGCGGTGCATGCGCTCGGCATTGCGGTCATTGTCTTGCTGGCCGCGGCCACTGCACACCCAACGGCCGCGCCGGTATTCAAGGTGGACAAGTACGACATTAAAGGTGAGGGTGGCACCGACTACGTGACCGTCGAATCCGCGACCGGCCGCGTGTTCGTTTCGCGCAGCACGCACATGATGGTGGTCGATGGGGCCACCGGCAAGGTCGTCGGAGACATTCCGGATACTCCCGGGGTCCACGGCGCAGGCCTCGTTACCAAGATTGGCCGCGGATTCACGACGAATAGCGGCGATCAAACAGTCACCATGTTCGACCTCAAGACGCTGGCACCGATCAAGAAGATCAAGATTGGCCCGGGCCTCGACGGCATCATGTACGACGAAGCTGACAATAAGATCATCCTGACGAATCACAGTCGCCCCGGCACCCTCACCGCGATCGATCCCGACAGCGGCGACGTTGTCGCGACGGTAGAACTCGAAGACAACGCGCCCGAAGGAGCCGCCGCCGACGGCAAAGGTCACATCTTCGTCAACAACGAAGGCAAGAGCACGATTCAGGTCATCGACGTCAAGACCTGGAAGGCGACCGCATCATGGTCCCTGGCACCATGCGACGGGCCGACCGGTATTGCGTACGACGGCGCGACGAATCGTGTTTTTTCCGGGTGCAGTAAGACTTCGGTCGTCGTCGACGCAAGCAGCGGAAAGGTGGTGGCGACGATTGCCAACGGGACGCGGGTCGATGCGTTGGGCTGGGATCCGTCAGAAAAGCTGATCTACATTCCGAATGGCGGCGAAGGCAACGTTACGGTTGTTCACCAAGACGCCGCCGACAAGTACAGCGTCGTCGCCACCGTCGCGACGTTCGCTGGCGCGAAAACGATCACCGTCGATCCGAAGACGCATCGAGCGTATCTGTTTCAGCCTGAACGCGGACCCGCGCCTCCACCACCGGCCGACGCACCCGCAGCAGTGCCCGGTCAGCGTGGGCGAGGACCGCAGGGGCCGATCATCGCGGCCTGGTTCATGGCGATCAGTCACTGACGTCAAGACGAAACGGCTGCCGAGATCGGAGGCAAAGAGAGGATGAGGATTTCGTTCGCATAAACCTGATGCGGCTTCAGTCTCTCCGCGTCGCTATCTCGGTGAGACGCCGCTGAGCGAGCCCGATTACCTGCCGGTGCGCGCGGCGTGAGTTAGCCCGCCACTAGGGCTCGACGGGGAACACGGAGCTTATTCACCGCGCAGGGCCTGCATAACCTGCATCGTGGAGGCACGTACCGCCGGCACCGCCGTCGCGACGACGGCTCGCGGCGCATGGCAAGCGCACCTGCGCCGAGCGGGGCGAGGGCAGCGGCCGACGGCTGGACAATACGCCAACACACTGTCGGCCCCCTGTGGCGAGTAACGCCATCCTCCTCCAGCCTAACCTGGACCAGGGCCCATGGCTTCTCAGGCGGCCGGGCCGACGAAGCATATGCCGTTGCCGTCAAGGTCGCGGACGATGAAGTCTCGTCCGCCCCACGCCTGCTTCCTGAGCTTCTGGTCGAACATCGCCCCCGCCGTGACGTACTCAGCGTGGAGCGCTTTCACATTCTCGACCTCGATGAAGGCGGTAATGTGCCCATCCCGATCTTGCGCGTTCGCGGTCGGGCACCACCTGGTAGACCTTGCGTGCCTCGAGGGCCCCTGGAGTTCGCGTAGGCAGCTCACCATCTGGTTCCAACTGGTGAAAATCTGGCTCAGCATGCGACATGATTCAGCGCATAGCTTCTCCTGACAGCGAGATCTCAGACGCCCGCGAAGGATGGTGGCTGTCCGAAATATGCAATACAACTTCGGACAAGCGTCAGAGGGACTGAGGCGCGGGCCGAAGATCGACAGGCGCCCCTGGTCAGCCGTGCGCTCACTGCCGCAGTAAGGCCCGCGTGGGGTTCGCGGTGCGGTGCTGCTGAGGGAAGGTGGCAATCTACGCGAAGGCCAGCACCGTGTCGGGTTTTGTGCGTATGCGCTTGTGGCGCCGTATTGCCAGCGCAGCAGGCTGCGCGCGTATCCGACGGCGTCATTGCGCGCAGAGTGAATTATTGCACCCCCAACTCCTTTAAGCCGTGTTCAATCTGAGACTTCCAATACGGGCGCAATCCACCTACGGTGTCGTCATCTGGCAATAGCAGCAGCGCTTTCCGATACGCCCTTTCTGCGCCGGTCTTGTCACCCGTGCGAGCCAGTACTTTGCCAAACATTACCTGGATGCCCGCGTTTTTCGGATACGTCTTTTCGGCGACCAGCAGTGAGGGGAGCGCCGTCTTGATATCGTCGTCACTTAACAACGTGATGATCCCGCCAACCATTTTCGATTCGGCCAGATTCGGGAAGGCACGCAGCATGGCGATGGCTTTTTCCGCTCCGTATTGCCGAAGGTACACCGCCATTTGCCGTTGCGTTGGTGGGACCGGGGTGGCGGCCTTGAATTGCAAATTCAATCGGCTGTCCGAGGCGCTCCGTTCGACACTCTGCGACAGGAAGACTCTGGCCTCCGGTCTTTGTTTCAGACTGGCATCCAGGAAACTGAATATGACTTCGGACAATCGATCATAGCTTGCGCGTCTGTCTTTCCGGGCATCGGGCCATTTCTCGGGCAGCAGATCGGGGCGGATTGCTCCGTGGGTCAGATAGTCGTTGTGCGTCAGCGACGTAATGGACGCCTCGTAACGCGGCACGAATGTCAAATACGGATCGAGATATTCGAAGTGTGGCTTTCGTTCGGTTGATGCGACGCGAAAGGTGGCCGCGCGAATGTTGTCCTTGTTCAACTTCATGTGAAGCTGAAGGAATTCGGGGCCCGCGGACAGACTGTCATACTCGAAGCCCGAGTCGAGTGTGATGAGCGCGCGGACGGGTGAACCTACCTTCGCCGTCCACGCGAAAGACGCCCACGCGCCGTAGCTATGTCCCATCACGCCCAGGCGATCAGCGTCTGCGTTCGGCAATGTTCTGGCGAAGGTCGCCAGGAAATCCAGATCGGCAAATGAACCGGCAATGTCTCCACCGATGAGCACACTGTGCGCATCGGGATCGGGATATGCGCTGCTCACGACGATGTAGCCGCGGCTCGCCAGGTATTCGAACAGCACGGAATTATCTTCGTATGTCCCGGCGGCTCCGGGATGATACAGGATGACCGGAAATTTTCCGCTCGCCGCTGGCGCATCTTTCGCCGCGAAAGTTCTAGTGGCCAGCAACTGCTCGAACGCCGTTGTTTCGGCGGGGGTCATCGCTTCGGGTCGGTGTCCCGTTGTTTCTTCCGCCACCACATTGCGCATGGCTGATTCAAGGCGACTCGCAAACGGAGCGAGCGGTCCGGGTCCGGGCGAGATATCGAGGTATTGCCGATACGTCATCCGGCTCGCGTTGGTCTTCTGAGCCGGATACCAGATACCAATCATGATCGGTCTGGGCCGATGAACCGGAAAACGGGTCGTGTCGGTGACAAATTCAGGATCGTATTCTCGGGAATGATCCGATTTGTACTGCAGCCGGAAGCCAACTGCATGCGGGCCGGGTTTGAGACTTCCCCAGAGCAATGGCGTCTGAGCGTTGGCCGAGGCGACGACGCAGGTGGCTGCAACCGCGAGGCTCCCGGCGACTGGCAAGCGACGCCTGAAGGCCGGGAAGACGCGAGACAAATTCATGGGCACTCCGTGATCGAACTCGCCCTTCACTGCCGTTCCCTGCTGCAAGCCAACGCAAAGCGCTTGCACGTCGTGACCCGCAAACCCGGTCGGCAACGTGGTCAGTGAAGGATCGAAAGATTCTTGCAGCCAATTCGATTTCGCAGTTGTTTGCGTTTGGGCAAGCGGCACTTGCAGTTGTGGAGTGGCGGCGCGTGAGCCGGACCTATCCGCCGACGCGACGTTTGCCATTTCTTCTGCGTCACCTCCAGCCCGACGCCGCCGCACCACTGCGGTGCGTCAGCGCAATCAGCGCCGTCCACACATCGTACCTCACGTAGCCTTTTTGCCCCTCCGCGTGTTCGATGAGTCTCGTGGCGGAAACCCACACGGCCGACGGCACGCGCAGGCTCGGTCGCGCACGACGGGGAAAAAGCGGCGTCGAGGGCCATGCTCGCAGCAGTGTCTGCTCGTCGTGTTCCAGAGCCGTGCGAGTGCGTGCGCCATTGTGTGGACCGCGCACCCGAGAATGATTGCAATCGGAGGGACGACCAGTACGACCAACGCGTGCCCCATGAAAGCGTCAGATGGCGCCGCGCGGTTGGCCAGCGGAAGCGCGAGCGTGACGGCGTAGTACGAGGCGAGCGGCAGCGCCACGCGGCGAAACGCGCGAGCGACCGTCGCCCGGCGCACATCGCTCATGGCGCCGCCTCCACACGTCGCGCTTTGGCGCCCAAGTCGCGCCCAGCCACGATCACGCCACGATCGAGCCGCTGCACGAGCTCGTAGAGCAGCACGAGGCCGCCGAAATACACCGTGATCCCTTCGACGCGATGGACATCGCTAGCGCTGAAGGCCGACAACGCAGACGGATGTGCGCCGAGCCACATCGCGATCGCAATCCGCACCGCGTTGACCAGCACGGCGGCCGAGTAGCTGGCCAGCAGACTCACACTCAGCACTCGCGCCGCCGAGAATCTGGATCCGACACGATGAAGGAGAGCGAGCATCAGCATGCCGAACGCGGCGATCATGAAGTTGATCCCGGCACACGATTTCTCGATCAGGAACAGGCGGTCGCGCGAGAAATATCCCTCTCCTGGCTGAAGCGCGAAGCTTGTTCGGGTCATGACGCCAACCAACCGCGCCACTGGACTCAAGATCCACCACAGATCGTCCGCACGTGCGGCAGCGTAGTGTCGCTTCAGACCCCAGGCAATCAGCACTGCACCGGCGATCACGCAGATCTTCGTCTTCACGCGACGACTCCCGACCGTCGCCCCTCGACGTCGCTCGGGGCGCCCTGAGCGACAATCGAAGCGTGGCGTCGCCGGCGCTGCCGGCTCACCCAACAGAACAACGACACGAGGATTGCGCACAGCCACACGATCTCCGGCTCGGGGCCTGCGGTGACGCCGACGGCGAGATCGGACACGCCTTCTGGAAGCGGCAGCGGCTGGTCGACGTCATCGGCGCCCTCGGTCGTGCGCCGCACGATCTCCTGCACCGCGACGAACGACGTGTAACGGGTAAGCAAGCCGTAGCTGAGGCCGAGTGAGGTGATCTCGGCCATACGTTCCTCACTGGCAGCACTGGGACCAAAATCCGACAGGTCCGCGATGCGAGTTCGTGCCCACAGATGCCGAAGGGCGGCGTGGCGTGTGTCTGCGCTCGACGGCGAGACCACAATCGACGTCCGGTACACGCCGCGGCCGGTCTTGCCCGAGATATCGATCGATCCAGCGGCGCTGCCTCGCCACTTTCCGAAGACGACAATCGGCCGGCTGGCGAACAGATCCGGGACTTTCCCTGGCTCCACATCGTAGGCGTCGAATCCGTTGAACGTCACGTCGATGCCGGTGAGCACGGGCGTGTCGATGTAGCGTCGGAGCCGCGCCGCCGCCGCCGTCGCCTCAGCCGGTTCTGTCACGATGAAGGGCTCCCCGAGCCCCGCACGCGCGATGCCCTCAATGAGGAATCGATTCACGCTGCTCCCGATACCGAAGGCAAAAAAATTGACATCGTCCAGTTGAGCGCGGACGTAGTCGAACACGTCCGATTCCGCCTCGATGTAGCCATCGGTCACCAGGACGATGCTGCGCGACGCATCTCGTTGGCGCGGGACCGCCACCGCCCGTTCAAGCGCAGCGAGCAGCCGCGTTCCACCACCACCCTTCTTCTGCCCGATGAACTGGAGGGCACGTCTCAGATTGTGCGGCGTCGCTGGCACAGATACTGACGAGAACGTTTCGGAGCCGTCGGCAAACACGACGATGTTGAAGGTGTCGGAGGGTCGAAGAACGTTCGCCAGGTCGCCCATCAGTTTCTTCGCCGTTTCTAGCGGGAAGCCGTTCATCGATCCCGACACATCGAGGACGAAGATGTACTCGCGCGGCGGCACTTCGGCGGGCTCGACCACCCGCGGCGGTTCCGCCATGAGCAGGAAGAAGTTTTCGTTCCGGCTCTGATACAGCAGAAGGCCCGAGGTAATCTCGTCACCGGCCAATCGGTAGCGAAGTATGAAGTCCCGATTGCCCGCTAATCGGTCGGACTCGGCGAGCGTGATCTCCGAGCGTCCCGCGCTGCTCCAGCGGACGTCCAGCTGGTGCGAGGGTGACGCGAGATCCTGGAGCGGCACGCCGGTGGAGACCACCCCCGATAGGTGGAACTCGCTGCGCGGCGCCTCGGTCTGGGGGGTGTACGGCGCCTTGACGAACTCGTCTCCGGGCGACGCCTGGCTTTCGGGCTTCTCGGAGTAGCGCGGTCCGACGACGGTGGGGTACACGAACTCGTAGACCCCATCGGCCGGCACCAGCAGCTCCGTGTATTTGAGCTCCACCGAGATCGTGTCGCCCGGAAGCACATTGGCGATTTTCATCGTGAACACATTGGGACGACTCTGTTCCAACAGCGATGCGCTCTTTCCTTCCTTTTTTGCCGCTTCGAATTCACGTGCGGCCTGCTTGCGCTCCCTGATTCTGGCCACGGTGCGTACGTCGCCGACGGTCATCGTCATGCCGTACACCGCTGCCCGCGTGGACGCCGGAAAGACGTAGCGGGCATGAATGGGTCGCGTTCCAAGATTCTCGTACACCTGACGAACGGTCACGTCCGCAATCACACCGGTGATCGCGACGTCGACTCGAGTGTCCTTCAACGGTAGACGATCGATAGCGGGATCGCCGCCTTCGACGAAGAAGAATGGGGAGAGCGTTTTGTCAGCAGGGGCTCGATCGCCCTGCGCCGCAGCGACGAGTGGCACGAGCAACGCACAGGTGGCGGCAACGACGATGGAGCGCGATGAGAGTCTCATGTCTGTGGCCCTCGGTTATCTGGAAGATATGAAGCGCGGCGGTCTCGAGCCCTGACCTGAGTGACACGTCTGGCGTGCCGACCCCCGCCGCCAGGACCCGAGACCAAAGTGTTCCTAGTTGCCACTCCCGTCGTGCGGCATCTTTGTTTCTTCAGAATTCCCCTGGACTGCTTCGACGCGCGCCAGGTTCCGCTTGGCCTTGTCGTATCCAGGATCGGCAGCCAGTGCGGCTCTATACGCCGTAGCTGCCGCCCTGAAGCGACCCGTGTGCTCGAGTGCCATGCCCAGGTTGTTGTGAAACACTGGCACCTCCGGCCGCAACTCCGTGGCCTTGGTCAACAGAGGCAACGCCTCGTCGGCGCGCCCGGTCTCGAGGAACATCAGTCCGAGGTTGTTCATCGACCACGCGTCAAGCTGGTTCAATTCGATCGCACGGCGATAGGCAGCCACGGCCTCGTCCGTCTTCCCCTGCGTGCGGTAGGTACGGCCGAGCAGCCGATAGATCTCGGTCGATTCGGGATCGATTTCAGCCGCACTCGAGAGTCGTTCGACGGCTTCAACGTGCCGCTTCTGTTCGATGAAGACGCGGCTCAAGTTCACGAGGCTCTTGACGTGCTGTGGGTCGACGCTCAGCGCCCTCTCGAAGGCTTGCTCGGACTTCGCGAGGTCGCCGCTCTTCCACGCTGACAGGCCGAGCATGTAGTGCCCCCACGCGTTGGCGGGGCGCTCAGTAGTGTAGCGATCGAATATCGCGATCGCGTCGCTGTACTTCCTGGCCTGGTATGCCGCCTGGCCATCGTCGAATGACGCCGGGGCGGTGATCTTCGGCGCCGCAGTCGGCAACGATCCCTCTCCATCGGTCCGCTTCTTGCCGGCTGTCGCAACAGGCTTTACGGCCGCGGAAGCTGCCGACCGCGCCTTCGCCTCTACGGTTTCGCTGGGCTGCGAACAGCCGCCGGCCGCGAACCCTGCCAGGAGCAGCACCGCCGTGACGTGTCGTGTGGGTTTCATCTGTCTCTCCCTTTGGTTCGCCGACCGCTTCAAGGCCTTGACTGTGCTCGGGCCAGGGCGGTCCGACGTTCGCCAGCCTTCAGGGCAAGCCCGCGGCCAGCGTCGGCGAGAGATGACAGGTGCTTCTAACTGCCCCGAACTACGCGAGTTGTGGAATTGTCAGGCAGGAAATATTCGCGGCGGTCGTGTCCTTGCGACCACCGGATCCCGGGCTGCACGTGTCCCGGCGAACACAGGCCCCCGCCGTCGCGCGCCAGGTCAGTTGCGGCGAGCTTTGGCGCGGCAGGCTAAGACCTGTCTCATCAGCCCAAATTGGCTCGGTAAACACATACCGGCGACGCGAGCGAGCGACAGCGAGTGAGCCACGCGAACGTCCCTCGACTAACGCTCGGGACGCCCTGAGCAACGTCGAAGGGCGAGAGAGTGTGTAGGGGAGTCCGAGGGCGAAGTCCCTCGGAGAAGACTAGTCGCGGTGCATCCCCTTGCTCAATCCGTGGCGACGCATGATCTTCAACAGGCTGGAGTGATCCGAAAGGCCGAGCGCCTCGGCCGTCCGGGTGACGTGCCAATCGTGTCTGTCGAGCGCGCTCAGCACGATGTGCCGCTCGGCCTCCGCCTTCAGCGCCTTGAGTGTTCCAGGTGGAGCGCCCGCGTCAGTGGCCTCGTCGCGTTCCTCGCCGCGGATCTCCGATGGAACATCGGCCGCGCCGATCACGTCGGCATCGGACGCAATGATCATCCGCTCCAGGCAGTTACGCAGCTCGCGGACGTTGTTTCTCCGCCAGTCGTAAGCGGCGAGCAGCGCGACGGCCTCCGCCGCGATCGTCTTCGACCGCATGCCAAGGTGCGACGCGATCGATCGAACCAGATAATCGACCAGCTCGGGAACGTCGGACAACCGCTCGCGCAGCGGCGGGACCCGCAGCGTGTGGACGTTGAGGCGATAGTAGAGGTCCTGTCGAAAGCGGCCCGCGTCGACCTCGCGCTCGAGATCGCGGTTGGTGGCCGCGATCACGCGCGCGGTCACCTGGATCGCCCGGTCGCCGCCGACTCGCATCACCTTTCGTTCTTCGAGCACCCGAAGCAATTTCGCCTGCGCCGGCAGCGGCAGCTCTCCGACCTCGTCGAGAAACAGCGTTCCCCCGCCCGCGTTCTCGAACGCGCCCTTGCGCAGGCGATCGGCACCGGTAAACGCGCCGCGCTCGTGGCCGAACAGCTCGCTCTCCACAAGCTGCTCGGGCAGCGCGGCGCTGTTCACGGCCACCAGCGGGGTCTTCTCGCCAGGTCCTCTCCGATGCAGTTCGCGCGCGACCAGTTCCTTGCCCGTGCCGCTCTCACCCACGATCAGCACGCCGCTTGGAATCGGCGCCACGCGCGCGATCGCCGCACCGAGCGACCGCATCGGCGCACTGCTGCCGATGAGCAGCGTCTCACCATCGAACCGGGACCGCAGCGTTCGAAGCTCCTGCACCAGCCGCCCGCGCGAGACTGCGTTCTCGATCTCCTGAACGACGCGCTCGATGGGCTCGGCTTTGTCGACGAAGCCGTACGCGCCGAGCCGCACGGCCTGGACGCAACGGTCGTAGCTGCCGGTGCCGGTGTAAACGATGACCGGCGTGTCGATGCCGCGTTGGTGCAACCGCCGGAGGACCTCGAAGCCGTCGGTTCCGGGCATTTCGAGATCGAGGACAACGCAATCGATCGGCTCCCGTGCAAGGATGTCGATCGCCTCATCGCCGGCCGCGGCGACTATCGTCTGGTACCTGCCGACCCGTTTCAGATCGTAGGCGTATTGTTCGGCCATCGCCGGCACGTCGTCGACCACCAGAACCTGCAACGTCATGTGCGCTCCGGACCTCGCCTGGGCGTCGAAGGCCCTGGCCTGAGCGACGTCGAAGGGCCGCCGGCCGGAATATCGATGATGACCCGCGTGCCCCGGCCAGGCGCACTGTCGACGCCGAGCGTGCCGTGAAGATCCATCACCAGTCGTCGAACGATAGAGAGTCCCAGACCAGTACCGCCCGGCTTCGTCGTATAGAAATCGTTGAAGATTCGTCCGGCCTCGTCGGCCGACACTCCACGGCCGGTGTCGGCGACCGTCACCTGGACCACCGGCAGACCACCGTCTCGATC
>JBKPNQ010000198.1:0-16863 GCA_046732715.1 Acidobacteriota bacterium
TGTTCGAGAAGATGATCGGGAACATTCAGGAGGCCAAAGCGCGCGGCGGGTCGGTCATCGCGCTGACGACCGCCGGACATCAAAGCATCCAACGCTTGCTGGATCCGGCTCAGGATTTCCTGATTGAAGTACCCGAAACCCACCCGTTGCTGACGCCAGTGCTGATGGTGGTCCCCCTGCAGCTACTCGCATATCACATCGCGATCCGCAGAGGCTGCGACGTCGATCAGCCGAGGAACCTTGCGAAGAGCGTGACGGTTGAATAATTCGCAATTCGCCATTCACCATTCGCGGTTCGCCATTCGCGGTTCGCGGCTCGCCATTCGTTATTCGCAATGTGCAATTCGCGGTTCGTCCGCCTCAGCCGCTCCCGGCTGACAAGCGATTCAGGGATTCAGCATCAGCGATCAGCGATTCGCGATTCGCGATTCGATGGCTGCGGCCATCTCTCTTGTACCGACGCGTTGGTCGGTGCCCTCTGCAAGATCGGCAGTTCGATATCCAGCATTGAGCGTGTCGCCGATGGCCCGTTCGACCGCGAGCGCCTCGGTGTCCAGGCCGAGCGCATGACGAAGCAGCATCGCCGCTGATCCGATTGCGCCGATCGGGTTGGCGATGTTCTTTCCAGCGATGTCTGGTGCCGAGCCGTGGACAGGCTCGAAGAGCCCTGTTCCGTCGCCCAGGCTCGCGGACGGCAGCAGTCCCAGCGATCCCACGATTGCTCCCGCTTCATCCGACAGGATGTCGCCGAACATGTTCTCGGTGAGGATGACATCGAAACTCGACGGCGCGAGCGCGATGCGCATCGCGCACGAATCCACGAGCATGTGGTCGAGCGTCACATCGGGATAATTCGACGCGACTTCACTGACAACCTGCCGCCAGAGACGAGACGTCTCGAGTACATTCATCTTGTCCACGGACGTCACGCGCTTGCGGCGGAGACGCGCGGCGTCGAACGCGCGGCGCGCGATCCGTTCGATCTCGCCTCGCGAATACCGCATCGTGTTGTGCGCTGAGCTGCCGTCAGAGGCGATGCCGCGCGGCTCACCGTAATACAGCCCGCCGGTCAGTTCGCGAACCACCAGCATGTCTGTCCCCGTGAGGACCGCCGACTTGAGCGGACCAGAGTCTTCGAGCCCAGGCCACACTCGGGCGGGCCGGAGATTCGCGTAGAGTTTCAGCTCGCGCCGAATCTGCAGCAACGCCGTCTCCGGCCGGCGGCTCGAGTCGCCTTTGTCGAATTCCGGATCGCCGACCGCGCCGAGCAGGATCGCGCTCGATGCACGAGCGGCGGCAAGCGTGTCGTCCGGCAGCGGCGGCAGTCCGCGTCGAAGCGCCGCCGCACCAATGTGCGCTTCGTGCAGGTCGAAGTCGTGGGAAAAACGTGCGGCAACAGCGCGCAATACCGCCGCAGCGGCGGAAACGACCTCGGGACCGATGCCGTCTCCCGGCAACAACAGAAACGACGCTCTCATTCAGGTTCTACGGGGTTCTGCGGGTTCTACCAGGTTCGTTCCAGGTTCTGCGGGGTTCGTTGGATTCTGTCAGGTCACGCTCAGAGTCCGCCGAAAACCGTAGAACCCTGCGGAACCCTGAACGAGCCTTGTAGAACCCTGTGGAACCCAGTAGAACCTAGCAGAACCCGATCCCATCCGTTAGACCCCGTGTCCGTATCCGACTTCGGCAGGGGTTCCGTTGAAGTCGGATACGCTGGCAGGTGTGCCGGCGGCTCGCTTGCCGCGAATCCTGGCAATTACGTCCGCGAGATCGCGATCGCTGACGACCTTCTCTCGATCCGCAATCGACATGATGTCCCAGTAGACCGTTTCGACCTCCTGCCGTTCGAGCTTGAGGCCGATCTGTTCACAGCGGCGCTGGACGGCGTGCCGTCCGGAGTGCTTGCCGAGCACGAGCGTCGCCTGCGGAACGCCGACTTCCTCGGGCCGCATGATCTCGTAGGTCCGTCGATCCTTGAGCATGCCGTCCTGGTGAATCCCGGCTTCGTGCGCGAAGGCGTTGCGTCCGACGATGGCCTTGTTCGCCTGGACGGCTTCGCCAGTGAGCGCGGTCAGCAGCTGGCTTGACGGATAGATCTCACGCGGGTCGATGCCGGTCGAGTACGGCAGCAGGTCCGCGCGCACCCGTGTCGCCATGACGATTTCTTCGAGCGACGCGTTGCCGGCGCGCTCGCCAATCCCGTTCACCGTGCATTCAACCTGCCGCGCGCCTGCACGGACGGCGGCGAGCGTGTTGGCCACCGCCAGACCCAGATCATCGTGACAGTGCGCGCTGAACACCGCATGGCCGGCATTGGGCACGCGGCTCAGCACGGTGCGGAAGAATTCGCCGATCTCGTCCGGCGTCGAATACCCGACCGTGTCCGGCAGGTTCACCGTCGTGCATCCGGCGGAAATCACCTCCTGGATGACCCGGCAGAGAAAATCCATGTCGCTGCGCGTGGCGTCCTCCGCCGAGAACTGCACATCATCCGTGTAGCGGCGGGCGCGATGAATCGCGGCGACGGCGGCATCGAGACAGGCCTCGCGCGTCATGCGAAGCTTCCGTTCGAGGTGCAAATCGGAGGTCGCGATGAACGTGTGAATGCGACGACGGGGCGCTGCGGTGAGCGCTTCGCCGGCGCGATCGATGTCGGCGGGGCTGCAGCGCGCGAGCGCCGCGATCACGGGACCACGCACCTGGGCAGAGATGATGCGGACCGACTCAGCATCGGCCTCCGACGCAATGGGGAACCCGGCCTCGATGAGGTCCACCCCGAGCACCGCAAGCTGTCGCGCAAGCTTGAGCTTCTCGTCGATCCGCATGGAAAAGCCCGGCGCCTGTTCGCCGTCGCGCAGCGTCGTGTCGAATATGGTGAGCCGATCGGCAGACATAAGTCCTCCCATGACAGTAGAACCCGGGGCAGCAGCTGTCGTCAAAGTTATAGTTTTTGACTTTATATCAGAATTTCTTATGATAGCCCCGTGCAACTGCAGGACCTCAATGCTTTCATCGCGGTGGCGTCGGATCGCAGCTTCTCGAAGGCGGCAAAAAAGCTCCACCGCACCCAGCCGGCCATCAGTCAGGCGATCCGCCGGCTCGAGGACGAGCTCGGCGACAAGCTGTTCGATCGGACCTCACGAAACGGCGCGCTGACCGAAGCGGGAACCCTGCTGCAGCAGCACGCCACCCGTTTGTTACGCTTGGCCGCCGAAGCCGAGGCGGCCGTGCGCGAGCTCCAGCAAGTGCGGCGCGGGCGCGTCGTCATCGGCGCGAACGAGGCGGCGGTCCATTCCCTCCTGCCGGTCGTCGAACGCTTCACCCGGGAGCACCCGCAGGCGCGGGTCGAGGTGCGCCGCGTCGCCTCCCGTCAGATCGCGACCGAACTGCTCGAACGCAGCCTGGACTTCGGGGTCCTGACATTCCAGCCGCCCGACAAGGGACTGCAGTCGATCTCGCTGGGCAGCGACGAGCTCGTGATGCTCGCAAATCCCACCCACCGCCTGGCGCTGAAAAAGCGCGTGACGATCGAAGAGGTCGGCAGCGAGATCGTGATCGCTCACAACGATCCCTCGCCCGCCCGCGACCGTGTGCTCCGCGTCTACGAGCGGCGTCACGCGCCAATCAACATTCAAATCGCGCTGCCCAGCCTCGACGGCATCAAACGCGCCGTGGAGATGGGGCTCGGCGTTGCAGTGCTGCCCCGCCGATGCGCGCTCGGCGAGATCGCGCGCGGTCATCTCGTCGCGGTCAAAGTACCGGAGCTCAGTTCACCCCGTTCGATCAGGTTCGTGTTCCGGAAGACCGGTGAGTTGTCGAGAGCGGCAACCGCGTTCCTGGAGCTGGTGCGCGAGAGAGCGGAGGAGGCGAAGAGCGTGTTGAGGTGACGAAGGCAACGGAGAAGATTCACAACGAAGCAACGAAGACGAACGAAGAAGACTTGGTCTGGATCTGGTTTCCTCGACGAGATACCTTCGTTCGTCTTCGTTTACTTCGTTGCTTCGTTGTGAATCTTCTTCGTTCTCTCCGTCATCTCCGTCATCTCCGTCATCTCCAACCTGCGACGTACGGCAACCTCTTCGCGACGGCTTCCACCTCCTCGAACCGATCGAGCAGCAAACCGGTGGCGTCCCACGTGCCGTCGAGGAACGATTCGCGCGCGGCAGCTGGAAGCGTGATGGTATGAGCGGCGCCGCCGGCGGCCACTGTCATCTGATCCAGATCAACGACGACGTCGGTGGCTGGTTGCGATTCGACGATCTGCATCAGCGCCGACATCGTGGCCGCATCGGCAGTGACGCAGGGCAGGCCGAGCGCGACGGAGTTTCCGAAAAAAATCTCCGAGAACGATTCACCCACCACCGCCTGAATGCCGTTCCGTCGAATCGCCTGCGGTGCGTGTTCCCGGGACGATCCGCATCCGAAGTTCGCGTTCGCCAGCAGGATCGATGCGCCGGCATACCGCGGTTCGTCCAGAGGATGACGCCGTCCCGCGGCCTCGAGCTGCTTTCGGTCGTCTTCGAACAGATGTCGTTCGAGTCCCTCGAACGTAATCGCACGCAGGAATCTTGCCGGAATGATCCGATCGGTGTCGATGTTGTCGCCGCGAACCGGCAGTGCACGGCCGCTGATGCGGCGGATCTGTTCAATCGCCACTGACGAACTCCCGGATGTCGACGACTTCGCCAGCCACCGCGGCCGCGGCCACCATCGCCGGGCTCATCAGCAGTGTCCGTCCCGTCGGACTGCCCTGGCGACCTTTGAAGTTCCGGTTCGACGAGGACGCGCAGATCTCGCGCCCTTCGAGCTTGTCGGGATTCATGGCGAGGCACATCGAGCAGCCCGCGCCACGCCAATCGAACCCCGCGTCGATGAACACGCGATCGAGCCCTTCCCGTTCCGCCGCCAGCCTGACCGGCTGGGATCCCGGCACGACGAGCGCGCGCACGTGCGGAGCCACGTGACGCCCGCGAACAACTTTCGCGGCCTCACGCAGATCGGACAAACGGCCGTTGGTGCACGATCCGACGAACGCGACATCGATTCGGGTTCCTCGAATCCGTGACCCGGGGCTGAGCCCCATGAAGTCCAGCGCTTCGTCGATCGCGGCGCGCTCCGATCCCTGCGCGCTCGTAGGGCTGGGGAGCGGTTCGTCGACGTAGACGGACTGACCCGGATTGATGCCCCAGGTCACCGTCGGTCTGATGGAGGCGGCGTCGAGCTCCACCTCGTCGTCGTAGCTGGCGTTTGCATCAGAGGCCATGCTGCTCCACCAGCGGCAGGCCTGCTCGAAGTCATCTCCTTGCGGAGCGAAGCGGCGGCCGCGGAGGTAATCGAACGTCGCTTGATCGGGGTTGACGTAGCCGACGCGCGCGCCACCTTCGATCGACATGTTGCAGATCGTCATCCGCTCGTCCATGGACATCCGCTCGACCGTGTCGCCGGCGTATTCGTAGGCGTAGCCGACGCCTCCCTTGACGCCGAGCCGGCGAATGATTTCGAGGATGACGTCCTTCGCGTAGACGCCGCGGCCGAGACGGCCGCGTACGCGGATGCGCCGCACGCGCAGCGGATCCATGGCCAGGCATTGCGACGCGAGCACATCCCGCACCTGGGATGTCCCGATTCCAAACGCCACCGCGCCCAGCGCTCCGTGCGTGGAGGTATGACTGTCGCCGCAGGCGATCGTCATCCCGGGCTGCGTCAGGCCCAGCTCAGGACCGATGACATGCACGATCCCCTGCGATCCGGTCGACATGTCGAACAGCCGAATGCCCTCGTCACGACAATTCCGCTCGAGCGCCGCGAACATGTCCTCCGCCATCACATCGAGGAACGGTCGCCGCTGATCGCGCGTCGGGACGATGTGATCGACCGTCCCAATCGTGCGTTCGGGAAATCGCACCCGCCACCCGCGCGCGCGCAGCATGTCAAACGCCTGCGGCGTCGTCACCTCGTGGATGAGGTGAAGCCCGACAAACAACTGCGTCTGCCCGTTCGGGAGCTTCCGCACGGTGTGTGCGTCCCACACTTTCTCTAACAACGTCTGCGACATGGGCAGAGTCGATGGTATCGCAGTTCGCGGTTCGCAATTCGCGATTCGCGCATCCGGGCTGAAGGCGACGGTTTGCTGCTTGCCTACCTAGTCGGGCAGAGCACTCAAACTCAGTGGTTTACGGACAGACGACGCAGAAACTGCGTCCTTCGGCTTCGCATCGCGAGGCAGAAACGACAGGAGTGGCAATGACCAGTATCCAAAGCTTTCGTGACCTGGACGCTTGGAAAGCATCCATGAAACTGGCGCTTGAGGCACACACCGTGGCGAAGCAATGCCGGCGAGTGAGCGGCTTGAACTCTCTGCTCAAATCAGGCGCGCCGCTGTTTCAGTTCCATCGAATGTTGCCGAGGGTCAGGCACATGGCTTTGGGCGTCGGTATCGATATCACGTCCGGATCGCCCTGGGTTCGTGGGCAGAACTCGTAACGCACCTCGAGCTTGTGAAATTGCTCAAGCTGCTGGCGCCGGCGGCGCTACCCGAGTTTGAGGCACAACTTGAGAAAACCGGGCGGCTTCTGCACGGTCTTCATCGGTCGCTGAAACGCAGAGCTATGGCAAAGGGCTTAGGAGTCGTGCTGTTTGTGGGATGGCTGTTGTCGTCGGCAGTCTCGTGATCGGCGGTGGACGAGTCACGAGCTGCGAACTGTGAATTGCGAACTGCGAACTGCGAACTGCGAATTGCGAGCTGCGAACTGCGAATTGCGAGCCGCGAGCCGCGAGCCGCGAGCCGCGAGCCGCGAGCCGCGAGCCGCGAGCCGCGACGGATATAATGGGCTTCCCCCATGCACTTCCTCGAAAAATTGAATCCCGCGCAAAAAGAAGCAGTCCTGCACCGTGACGGCCCCCTGCTGATTCTCGCAGGAGCCGGCTCGGGGAAAACGCGCGTGATCACGTTTCGAATCGCATACCTCATCGGTGACGGCCATGCGAATCCTGACGAAGTGTTGGCAGTGACGTTTACCAACAAAGCGTCGCAGGAGATGCGAGAGCGCGTGGAGTCGTTGATCGGCTCGACGGCTGAGGGCGTCTGGCTGTCCACGTTCCACTCGCTTTGTGCCCGGTTGCTCCGGCGCGAGGCGCCGAAGATCGGGCTGTCGCGCGACTTCGTCATCTACGACTCGTCTGACCAGGTTGCCGTCGTCAAGCAGGCGGAGCGCGAGCTCGGGATCGACGAGAAGCTCGTGCCGCCGCGGATGGCGCTCGGACGGATCAGCCAGGCGAAGAACCGGATGGAAGGACCGGACAGCCTTCGCGGCGGATGGAACATTCGGGACGAGCAGACGGCAAAGATCTACGAGCGCTACCTCGTCGCGCTGGAAGATGCGAACGCGCTCGATTTTGACGACCTGTTGTTGAAGACCGTCGAGCTCTTCGAGAAATCGCAACAGGTGCGGGAGTTTTACGCGCGGAAGTTCAAGTACGTGATGGTGGACGAGTATCAGGATACCAATCGCCCTCAGTACTTGCTCATCCGTCGGCTGGCCGAGGCCCATCGCAACATTGCGGTCGTCGGCGATCCGGATCAGTCCATCTACAAGTGGCGCGGCGCCGATCTTAAGAACATCCTCGACTTCGAGCACGACTTCCCCGACGCCTGCGTTGTCAGGCTCGAGCAGAACTACCGTTCGACGCAGATGATCCTCGACGCCGCGAGCGCCGTCATCAGCCAGAATCGCAACCGGAAGGACAAGCGGCTGTGGACCGATCGAAAGGGCGGCGCCCGGATCGTCTACTTCCGCGGCAACGACGAGCTCGAAGAGGCGGACTTCATCACCCGCTCGCTGAAGCAGTACCGATCGCAAGACGTCGATGCGACGATGGCGGTTCTCTATCGCACTAACGCGCAGTCGAGGGCGGTAGAAGACTCGCTGATGCGGGAAAACATTCCCTACAAAATCATCGGCGGCGTCCGTTTCTACGAGCGCAAGGAAATCAAGGATGCGCTGGCCTATCTCAAACTCATCATCAACCCGCACGACGACGTCAGCCTGCGCCGCGTCATCAACGTGCCCGCCCGGGGCATCGGCAAAGGGGTGATGGATTCCCTGCAAGCGATCAGTCCAACCGCGGTGATCGAGGACGCGCCGCCGCTGCTCGCAGCCGGACTCCAAGAAATCAGCTCGGCCCGATCGCTCTGGGCCAGGCTCGTATTCGCCATCGACGATGGCAGATTGACACCGCGGGCGACTGCCTCGCTTGTCGTGTTTCGAGACCTGATGACCGCCCTGGCCAACGTCGCCCGCAAAGACTCCGTCTCGATCGCGATCGGCAAGATGCTCGATCAGACGGGATACCTGAAGGATCTGCGCGACGACAACAGCGAGGAATCCGACGAGCGAATCGAGAACCTGATGGAGCTCGTGTCGGCCGCGCGCGAATATGAAACGCGCGACCCCGAGGCGTCGCTCGGCGGCTTCGTCGATCGCCTCTCGCTGCTGTCCGAGGCCGATGAGGAATCAGGCTCGCGCGACGCCAAGGTCTGGCTGATGACGATGCATGCGGCCAAGGGACTCGAGTTTCCGCTCGTGATCATCGCCGGGCTTGAGGAAGGGCTCTTCCCACATTCCAGGTCAAAGGAAGACCTGGAGGAGCTCGAAGAAGAGCGGCGGCTCTGCTACGTCGGCATGACGCGAGCGCAATCTCAGCTCGTCCTGACGAGCGCCGCCCGGCGCCGGGTATTTGGCGAGTACCAATCGACGGAGCCGTCGCGCTTCCTCGATGAAATCCCTTCCGAACTGGTCGAACGCATGGCCCCAACCTACGCGTCCGCTTATCAGAGCTCATTCACCCACGGGCACTACGAGTTCCGGACGAACCCGTACGGACGAAAGGGCAAGGCGCCACGGGTCAGGGAAGCTGAAGACGGTTATCGGTACGAAGACGAGGATCAGTCAACCCAGGGACTGCGGGCGGGCATGCGCGTCAGGCATGCCCAGTTCGGTGTCGGGACCGTCGTGTCGGTCGAAGAACACAACGACGACTTGAAGATCACGGTCCGATTCAATCTCGTCGGCGTGAAGAAGCTGCTGGCGAAGTACGCGAAGCTCGAACCAGCCTGATTGGTGAATTGGTGGATTGGTGAGTCGGTGAATTAGTGGATTTGCATCGCGCGGCTACCGCCGCGCTGTTACCGCACGCGCGGTAGGGCGTGCGAAGCCCAATTCACCAACCCACCAATTCACTAATTCACCGACTCTTCCGGTTCCCCGTTCCCCTCTTCCTTCTCCGCGAGCTTGGCGATCGCGACGACCGCGTCCCCTTCCTCCATCTCGATGAGACGCACGCCCTGCGTGGCGCGGCCGATCGCTCTGACGTCGCCCGCACGCATCCGCAGGATCATGCCCTGCTGACTGATGATCATCAGCTCGTCGTCTTCGCTGACGTAGGTGATGCCGACGACCTTGCCGTTACGGTCGGAGGTCTGGATGTTAATGATGCCGACGCCGCCGCGCGACTGGAGCCGGTACTCGTCCAGTTCGGTGCGCTTGCCGTAGCCGTTCTGCGCCACGGTCAGCAACGTGCCGCCCTGCCGCACCACCTCCATAGCCACGACCTGGTCATCGTCGCGCAGCGAGATGCCACGGACGCCATAGGCCGTCCGTCCCATCGGGCGCACGTCGGTTTCCTCGAACCGAATCGCCATGCCGTCGCGGGTCCCCAGGAAAATCTGCTCCGTGCCGTCCGACATCTCGACGGCAATGACCGCGTCCCCTTCTTCCACGCCCATGGCGATGATGCCGCCGGCGCGCGGGTTGCGGAACAACGAGAGATCCGTCTTCTTGATCACGCCCTGGCGGCTGCCCATGACGACGAACTGCTGGCTTTCCTGCTCGGGGAATTCTTTGACCGCCAGGAGCGCGGCAATGTGCTCGCCTTCTTCCATCGCGACAAGGTTCGCGATCGCCTTGCCTTTTCCTCCCGGTCCGACGTCGGGGATCTCGTGGACCTTGAGCCAGTAGGCGCGACCGCGGTCCGAGAAGATCATGATGTAGGCGTGGGTCGAGGCAATGAAGAGATGGCTGACGAAGTCCTCTTCGCGGGTGCGCATGCCGATGCGCCCCTTCCCGCCGCGACGCTGGGCGCGATAGGTCGAAATCGCCGTGCGCTTGATGTAGCCCGTGTTGGTGACGGTGATCGCCATGTCTTCGTCGGCGATCAAATCCTCGATCCGCAGCTCGCCGCTCTCTTCGACGATCACGGTCCGCCGCGGGTCGGTGTACTTCTCGCGAACGTCCTTCAGCTCATTGAGCACGACCTGCATCAGCAGCTCGTCACTCGACAGAATCGCGCGGAGGCGCTCGATCGTCTTGAGCAGCTCGACGAGCTCGTCGACGATCTTCTGTCGCTCGAGGCCGGTCAACCGCTGCAGCTGCATGTCGAGGATGGCTTGCGCCTGGATCTGCGAGAGCTTGAAGTTCGTCATCAAGCCTTCGCGCGCCTCGGCCGGGCTCTTCGAGCCGCGAATCAGCTTGATCACTTCATCGAGGTGATCGAGCGCGATCTTCAGGCCTTCAACGATGTGCGCGCGCGCCTCGGCCTTGCGCAGCTCGAACTCTGTCCGCCGGCGGACGATTTCGCGCCTGAACTCGACGAAGTGCTCGAGGATCTCGACGATCGGCAGCACTTTCGGCCGGCCGCCGACGATGGCGAGCATGATGATGCCGAAGGTCGTTTGCAGTTGGGTGTGCTTGTAGAGATTGTTCAGCACCACCTCGGGCACCTCGCCGCGTTTCAACTCGATGACGATCCGCATCCCGTCCCGGTCGGATTCGTCGCGTAAATCGGAGATCCCTTCGATCGTCTTCTCGCGGACCAGATCCGCGATGTTTTCGAGCAGCCGCTTCTTGTTGACCTGGTACGGGATCTCAGTGACGACGAGCGAAACCTTGTCGCCCTTCTTGGACTCTTCGGTCGTCGCTTTGGCGCGCAGCGTAATCGCGCCCCGCCCGGTCGTATATGCCTGGAAGATTCCGTGACGGCCGACGATGAAACCACCGGTGGGAAGATCGGGGCCGGGGATGGACTTCAGCACCGCCTTGAGTCGTGATTCCTTCGACTGCCCGCGCTGGTCGATGACCGCGATCACGCCATCGATCACCTCGCGCATGTTGTGCGGCGGGATGTTGGTCGCCATCCCGACCGCAATGCCCGACGATCCATTGACCAGCAGGTTGGGGAAGGTGGTGGGAAGAACCGTCGGTTCTTCGGTGGTCTCGTCGTAGTTGGGAACGAAGTCGACGGTCTCTTTGTCGAGATCCGTCATCATCGCCTCGGCGAGCGGGCGCGGTCGTGCTTCCGTGTACCGCATCGCCGCCGGCGGATCGCCGTCGACGGATCCGAAGTTCCCCTGGCCTTCGACCAGGGTGTAGCGCATGTTGAATTCCTGCGCCAGACGGACCAGCGTGTCGTAGATCGACGCGTCGCCGTGCGGGTGATAGTTCCCCATCACCTCACCGACGATCTTCGCGCACTTGCGGTAGGCGCGATTCGACGCGAGCCCCATCGTCCGCATGCCGTAGAGCACGCGGCGGTGCGCCGGCTTCAACCCGTCGCGCACGTCGGGGAGCGCGCGCCCGATGATTACGCTCATCGCGTAATCCATGTACGAGCGCTTCATTTCGTCTTCGATGTTGACGGGGAAGCGAGTGAGAGCGGAGTCGGTCATGACAATTGGTGATTTGGTGAATTGGTGAGTTGGTGAATTCTGGAATCGGTGAACTGGTGACTTGGCATCGGACGCGCTACCGCGCGTCCGGTTAACGCGCGGCGGTAGCCGCGCGATGCGAATTCACTAATTCACCAATTCACCAATTCACCAATTGCAACGATCAAATATCAAGGTTCTTCACATCGAGCGCATTGTCCTCGATGAACTTCCGGCGCGGCTCGACCTGATCGCCCATCAGCGTCGTGAACATCAGGTCCGCTTCCATGTGATCTTCTGCGCGCACCTGTGCCAGCGACCGCCGGTCGGGATCCATCGTCGTCTCCCACAGCGTGCCGGGGTTCATCTCGCCAAGACCCTTGTAGCGGTTGACGGCGACACCCTTCTTGCCCGCCGCGGTGAAGAATTCGACGAGCTCGTCGAGCGATTCGACACGGACGTCCGCGTCGCGGACTGCCTTGTGCGGTTGTTTCGGGCCCGAAGAGGAATCCAGCGGCTTGGGTTCCGCCGCCAGGCGCGTCGCCTCATCGATCGGCGCTCCGCCGATCAACGTCTCGTTGGCGGCTGCCGCCCCCTCGACGGCGTCTGCGCCATCGTCCGGCGTCACAGCCGCGGTGGTTTTGACCACCATGGTGCCGCGGATCCCCTTCACATCCTGGTAGCTCGACGCGAGCGTGCGGAACTCGCCGGTGGTGACGAAGTCCTGGTCGACGCGGTGATGGCGTGGATACCCGCCGCTCCGATCCTCGATCGCGAGGGCGAACGCCTGATGCTCCTCGTCCTCCTGCACCGTCACAGTCCGCGCTGGCGTGCTCAGCGCAGTGGCCAGGGCATCCATCCGTGCGCGGTCGGCAAAGAACCCCTTGTCCCTGGCGTCGCGCTCGAGCAGGCCGAGCACCACTTCACGCGAAGGGCCGCGACGCTCGACGATCTGCATGAGCTTTCGGAACGCGATCAGCCGCTCCAGGCGATGTTCGAGCTGTTCGCCGGACATCTCGGTTCCGTCGGGCAGGACCACGACCCGTGATTCGACCGCGCGCTTCATCAACCACGTCTCGAGCGCGCGCTCGTCGCGGATGAACACTTCGCTCCGTCCCCGCTTGGCGCGGAACAGCGGCGGCTGCGCGATATAGACGTATCCGTGCTCGACCAGCTGCCGCATCTGACGGTAGAAGAACGTCAGCAGCAGCGTACGGATGTGCGAGCCATCGACGTCCGCGTCGGTCATGATGATGACGCGGTGATACCGGAGCTTCGACAGATCGAAGTCCTCGGCGCCAATGCCGCATCCGAGCGCCGCGATCATCGTCTTGATTTCGTCGCTCCCCAGCATCTTGTCGAAGCGGGCCTTTTCGACGTTCAGAATCTTGCCCTTGATCGGGAGAATGGCCTGAAACCGCCGGTCCCGTCCCTGCTTGGCCGAACCGCCGGCCGACTCGCCTTCGACGATGTAGATTTCGCTCTGTGCCGGATCGCGCTCCTGGCAGTCCGCCAGCTTGCCCGGCAGCGAGCTGTTGTCGAGCGCGCCCTTCCGCCTGACGAGATCGCGCGCTTTCCGCGCCGCTTCGCGCGCCCGCGCCGCGTCAACCGCCTTGGCGACCACCCGTTTCGCGACCGACGGATTCTCCTCGAGGTACGCGCCCAGCTTGTCGTTGAGGATGGCTTCAACGATACCCTTGACTTCAGTGTTGCCAAGCTTGGTTTTTGTCTGCCCTTCGAACTGAGGCCGCGGAATCTTGACGCTGACCACCGCAATCAGGCCTTCGCGGATGTCGTCGCCACCGATGCTCGAGTCCTTGAGATCTTTCGCGAGGTTGTTCTTGCCGGCGTAGAAGTTGATCGTTCGCGTCAGCGCCGAGCGGAAGCCCGAGAGGTGTGTCCCACCCTCGTGCGTGTTGATGTTGTTGGCAAACGAATAGACGGTTTCGGCGTAGCCGTCGTTCCACTGCAGCGCGATCTCGACGTCGATGCCGTCGCGCTCGCCGTGCATGTAGATCGGCTTGTCGTTGACCGTCGCCTTGTTCTGGTTCAGATACTCGACGAAGGAAATGATCCCGCCCTCGTAGAGGAACTTGTGCGACTTGCCATCGCGTTCATCATCAAGCGTGATCGTGACTCCGCCATTGAGGAACGCCAGCTCACGCAGCCGCTGGGCCAGCGTGTCGAAGCTGTACTCGACGGTCTCGAAGATCTGCGAATCCGGCTTGAACGTGATCTTGGTGCCGCGTTTCTTGGTGGTGCCGGTGACCTCGAGATCCGCGGCCGGCGTGCCACGCTCGTAACTTTGCCGGTAGACCTGTCCGTTGCGCCAGATCTCGAGATCGAGCGTCTCCGACAACGCGTTGACGACCGACACACCGACGCCGTGCAGGCCACCGGAGACCTTGTAGCTTTCGTTGTCGAACTTGCCGCCAGCGTGGAGGACCGTCAGCACCACCTCCGCCGCCGACTTTCCGCTGGTGTGCTGATCGACGGGAATGCCGCGCCCGTTGTCGATGACGGTGACCGAGTGGTCGATGTGCAGCGTGACGTTGACCTGATCGCAGTGTCCGGCCAGCGCTTCGTCGATCGAGTTGTCGACGATCTCGTAGACGAGATGATGAAGTCCCGGTGCGCCGGTCGACCCGATGTACATGGCGGGACGCTTGCGGACGGCCTCGAGCCCTTCGAGGACTTTGATCTTGTCCGCACCGTAGTCATCGGAACCGCCGGATCCGTTGTCGGAGGCCGACGAAACCGACGGCGACTCTGGCGCCGGGACGGTGCGCGCCTCCGGCGTGACGGCGGCGGACCGCTGCTCGTCGTTTTGAGGTTCCAAATCAGACATGCATCAATTGGTGAATTCGTGAATTGGTGAGTTGGTGAATTGTCGTGGGGGTGGAATCGGAGAACCTGAGGCGCCCTGACGTCAGTTCCGGCGCCCAATTCACCAATTCACCGATTCACCAATTCACCAATTGGTCTCACACTCTCATCGGCATGATTACGTAGGTGTAGTCATACCCTTCGGCGCCGATGGGTTTCATCACGGCCTGGCTCATTTCATCCTTGAACTCGAGGCCAACCGAATCGGTCTCTATCACACTCAGGAAGTCGAGCACGTACTGCGCATTGAAACAGATCGTGACCGGCGCGGCGGTGTACTCGACCATCAGGACTTCCTTGGCCTCGCCGAATTCCGGGCTGCTCGACGCGATCTCGACCTTGCCCTTGTCCATCTGGAACTTCACGGCGCGCGAGCGCTCGTTCGACAGCAGCGCCACCCGCTTGACCGCACTGGTCAGACGATCACGATCGAACTCGACGCGCTTGTCGTTGCCTTTTGGAATGACGCGTTCGAACGCCGGGAACTGACCGTCAATCATTCGCGAGATCAGCAGACGTCCGCCAACCTCGAAAAAGAGATGGTTCTCGCCACGTTCGTACTGAATGTCGCCGTCACCCTCCGACAGCAGCCGGCCCAGTTCCAGCAGCGTCTTCCGCGGAAGAATGACGCGCTCCTCGTCCACGGACTTGGCGCGGCTCTTCGCGTTGTCGCGCGCAACCGTGATGAGCGCCAATCGATGACCGTCGGTCGACACCAGGCTCATGGAGTCCGGCCGCTGAATGAACAGCGCGCCGTTTAGAAAATACCGCGTGTCCTCGCCGGTGATTGCGAACTGCGTTTTCGCAACCATGTTCTTGAGGACCTCACGTGGCAACGTCGCGCTGTACAATCCGGTTCCGTCGGGCAGCGTCGGAAAATCCTCGCGCGGCAGCGTCTGCATTCTCGAATCGAATCGATCGGCGGCGACTTTGACGCCGCTCTTGTCTTCTTCGATCCGGACGTCGGTCTCCGGGAGTGCCTTGATGATTTCGTAGAGCTTCTTCGCGGGAAGCGTCAACGAGCCTTTCTTGGCGACCGATGCCTGACAGTGACTTCGCAGCCCAACTTCGAGGTCAGTGGCGAGCAGCTTGACCTGATCCCCGTCCGTTTCAATCAGGACGTTGGCCAGAATGGGGATCGTGTTCTTGCGCTCGACAATACCTTGGAACAGCTGCAGTTCGCGAAGCAGATCGGCCTTGCGTACGACCAGTTCCATGTCGGTGATGACCTCTGGGAAGGCGCCGTAAATTCTGTGACGGGCGCGCTGATTCCTTCTACGTTGAGGGAAGATCAGGAAACAAAGAAGTATATCAAGAAAGAGGCTCTGTTGAAAACAAGAAAACCGGACATTAATCCTTGTATTTCTGCGATTTAGCCTGTGGACCAGCTTTCGGTACCGCGACGGGTTTCCCGGCGGGTTTTGGTGGATAAACGACGGGCCTTCGCTGACCCGCAATCCGTCCTCACGCGCGGCCGTAACAGCCTGTGGAAAAGTGTCGGCACGTTGCCAACTCTCCTATCGAAACGACTCCACGAACGTGTTGATAAGCGTGTTGAAATCTCCATCGCGTTGACGCAGATCTTCGATCTTGCGGATGGAGTGAATGACGGTCGAATGGTGTTTGCCGCCGAAGCTTCGCCCGATTTCTGGAAGCGACGCGCTCGTCAGAGATTTGCAGAGATACATGGCAATCTGGCGCGGCATCGCGATGGACTTGGAGTTGTTCCGTGATTTGAGCTCCCCGTGTTTGAGTTGATAGTAGTCCGACACAAACTTCTGGATGCCCTCGATGGTCACCGCCCGGTCATCGTGTTGCAGGACGTTGCGCAGCACGTCCTGCGCGAGCCCGAGTGAGATTTCCCGGCCGGTGAGCGACGCATACGCAATCAGCCGGATGAGCGACCCTTCGAGTTCGCGGATGTTCGATTTGATCTTGCCGGCGATGTAAATCGACACGTTGTCGGGCAACGGTATGCCTTCGGTCTCGGCTTTCTTTTTGAGAATTGCGACCTTCGTCTCGAGATCCGGCGCTTGAATGTCGGCGATGAGCCCCCATTCGAAACGCGATCGCAGCCGTTCCTCGAGTTGCGGGATCTCGTGCGGTGGGCAGTCGCTGCTGATCACGATCTGCTTCTGGGAATCGTACAGCGCATTGAACGTGTGGAAGAACTCGGTCTGCGTGCCTTCCTTGCCGGCCAGGAACTGAAGGTCGTCGACGAGCAGCACGTCGACGCTGCGATACCGCTCGCGAAAGTCGAGGACGCGGTCATAACG
>JBKPNQ010000199.1:0-34285 GCA_046732715.1 Acidobacteriota bacterium
GGTCCGGGAAGTGCTCGACCGGCCCTAGAAATGGTTCTTCTCATCCTTCTGGCAATCCTGACGCGACAGTCGCCTGGGACGCCAGCGCCCCAGCCAGCGAGAGCGAAGGCTGATCGCAGCGAGCCTGCGCCGTTCACGATCGCCGTCCTTCGTCGCGACGGCTACGTCAGTCCTTTCGCGGTATTCGATGGGAAGCGATGGTCGTCCCCCTGGCCAACAGATCTCGGTTCTGACGCGCGCCGCGTCAAGACGGGCATCCCGCCGCAGTGGTGGGGGAAGACGGGGCCGCTGTCGGAAATGTCCGCCTGGGTCGAGGGAGTGAATCGCGGCGCTGTCCACCTGACCCGGCCGGTCCTTCTTCGCGTGATGTGTGAGTGGCGGATGGGTCTCGCGTCCGATTATCACTCCGAGCGGACTTCACCTCCGCTGTCCGAGCAGCCGTATCCAAAGGATGGACTGGCAGTCTCTGGCGCGCAGGTGGTCGATCCGATTCAAATACTGTCCGCGGAATCGCCCGAATGGGGACCGACTGCCGCGTTTATCAAGGACGAATTCGATCGAGCGGAGCAGGAAGCGAGCGCGCGCTACACCGACTGGAAGAATCCAATCCCGCGGTCCGTTCGCAACAGCACGCCGGTGCAAGTCGAAGCCATGTATCGAGCGCCGATGGACGAGGATGGCTGGACGGCGTATTACGTCGAAGCGGTGAAACGTTATCCGCCGGCGCCCGAAGACCAGGGTTGCGGGGTGGTCGCGTCAGCAGGTGGGTGGATGCTTGTCGGGCCGAAGGCCAAGCGATCCGTCAAGCTGCACGGCGATGTCACCTACTGCGATCGCCGCGGCGTGACCTACATGCTTCCGCTCGGCCTCCTCAAGGTGCAGGGCAAATCGCTCTGGGCCTTCCAGCTGTCAGGGTACGGGCGCGAGGGATATATGGTGGTTCGTCCGACGCCGAAAGGCGCCGACATCATGACCCAGTATTCTGCGGCGTTTTGTCCCCTGCCGTAGTTACCGCACGATCACGCGCGCCCAGTCCCACCCTTCGAGTCCTTTTGCGTTCACGGCTTTCACCGCGACAGACGTCCCCGGCGAGATGCCTGTGAGCGTCACGGATGGCTTGGTCACCCGAACCTGCTGCGCTTCCGGTTTCGAGGCCGGCCCGTGCGCAACGATGTAGCCGGTCACTCCTTTTTCCGGGCTGGGCGTCCACGAGAGAGACGCGACGCCGCCCTTGAAGCTGTCAACCTGGAGATCTTTCAAGCGAGCGGGACTCGACGCGAGCAGCATCAGTGTCGCGGCCGTGGTCTTGGCCACCTCCGCGACGAGCTGATGATTGATCCCTTCGAGCCGATCGTGCGGCTGATGGTAATGGGGATTGCCGAGCACGGGATACGACCCGATGCCGCCGACGATGTCGCCGTACGCTTCGTAGTACGCGGCGGCGTCCGTGTTTTTGTAATACAGCGCATCGTAGGTAATCAGGTTGGAGAACTGCATCGCCGCTGTATGTTGCACGTCGCGGATGCCAGCGTTCGAGTAGCGAATCGTGTTGTCAAGCCGATAGTCGTTCGACCATCCGATCATGTCGTTGTTCAACGCTCCGACGACTTTCAGCTTCGCGTCGACGGCGCGGCGGACGAATTCCCGGCTGCCCAGCAGCCCGGCTTCTTCGCCGGTGAACGAGGCAAAGATGATCGTCGCCGGTTGCGGATGGTCGGCCAGGACCCGCGCGGTTTCGAGAAGCGCCGCCGTACCCGACGAATCGTCGTCGGCGCCGGGTCCAACGGCAACTGAGTCGTAGTGGCTGCTGACGACGTAGATCAGTTCGGGATTGACGGTGCCTTTGAGGGTCGCGATGACGTTGGCGGTCGGACCGGTTTGACCGTTGCGGGCGCGATATTCAAATGGCTGATACTCGGGCTCGTATCCGAATGCCTTGTAACGATCGAAAAGAAACGCCGCGGCGAGCTTGTTGCCCGGCTGGCTGACGTATTTCGAGTCGAAGTCGAATAGCGCTTTCTCGTATCCGTAGATCCGCGGAACGGACACACCGGCAACGACGCTCTTCACCTCCGTCGCGATTGGTCCAAAGAGTCGCTTTCCCTTGGCCGCCAGCGCCAGCTCGGCGTCGAGATTCGCTTTCACCCGTTCCCGGAGTTCCTCGGCGGTGATCTGTCGCGTCAGATCCGTGACGTAGATGCCGCGTTCCGCCGAAACGGTGTCGCCATCGCGCTCGGCGGCGATCACGATTCGACTGCCATCAGGGGCGGGCGTCCACGAATACTCCGGCGCGATCGTCCGCACCGTGTTGTTGTGGAACAGCCGCGTGCGTTTCATCGACGGCAGGTCGTACAGGTAGGAGCGACGATGTCTTGCTTCGCCGATGACGGCAAGAATTCGATCCGGCGTCAGAAACACCGGCAGCAGGTCGTGCTGGATTTCGCGGGTGACGCGCGCTTCTCCCGAGCCGTCGCTGTTGATCACGTAGATCTCCCAGTCGTCGTTCGGCATCATCTGAAACGCGAGTCGGCTTCCATCGGGCGACAGCGCTGGCGCATCGATCCGTTCGGGACCTTTGCGGACGACGGTCGCGTGCGACGGATCGGTGGTCGGCGCGCGCATCAGGCTCATCTCATTGCCATCGCGCGTCACATAAGCCAGGCTCGCGCCGTCGCGTGAGAACGCTGGCCCGGAGCCGTTGATGATGGTCGTGTGGCCGTCCGCGAGCGAGAGGATGCCGAAGCTTGCCGCCGTGCCAGCGCCGCCCGCCCGACCGCCGCGGCCGGCGCCGCCGACCGTGCGAGTAATAAATGTAAGCACCGTGCCGGTCGAATTGCGTGCCTGAATGATCTTGTCGCCGTCGCCCGTCGTGCGCGGGATGGGTGCCCGTCCCTCGGCAACGTCGTAGATTTGAGAAGCGCCGCCGTCTGGCGGATAGCCGGTGACGACGACGGAATCGGCGCCGCACTGGACGGCGGTGACGCGAAGCGATCCCGTGTCGAGCGTGGACTCGCGGCCGGTGGCCAGTTCGCGCACGACGACCCGGCTTTCCGCCGCGATGATTTGATTCACCGCGTTCTGTCGCTGCGCTCGATCGGCCGGGTCGGCGCCATCGAGCGCGGTCTGGGCAGCCGTCGCATTCTGGCCGTTCGGCAGGCGAAGGTAGGCGACCTTCAATCCATCAACAGAAAACGCGGCGCCAACGCCTGGCAACTCAATCGGTGACTCCACCCGGGCGGCGTTGCCAACAGGAATGATCCGCGTCTTGCGCGAAAGACCGGCTCCGGTTTCGAACGCGACCCGGCGGCTGTCGGGAGAGATTGCTGGCGCCTCGCCGTCCCGGGTCAACTCCGTGGTCTTGTACAGCTCGCCGGTCTGCACCGCGATTGGCTCGAGTGCGGCTGCCGCCCCAGGTGACTCAAGGATCTCGAGATACAACTTCAGCGCGGTCGCGTAATCGCCGTGGTCCCACGCAAGCGCTGCGGAATCGAGCGGGGTATCGGATCGTCCCCAAACCGGTATCCACACCGCGGCGGCCAGCGCAGCGGCAATCAGCAGGTTTTTCATGAAAAGCGAGTCCTCGACGAGAGGACCGCCAGAATAGCACGGAACTCAGCCGTACATAAAAGGAGCGTCTGCGGAGACTCACACCCCGCAGACGCCCTCAATTACTTTTGACTTTTGACTTTTAACTTTTAACTTTCTTTACACTCCGCCGCCTGCTGCCTTCTTGAAGTCATTCAGGTTTTTGCGCAGTTCGACCAGCTTGGCGCGGATGGACGGATCGAGCTCCACACTTGCTGTGCCCGCGGTTCCGACGGCTCCCGGTGTCGTAGCACCCGGTGTCGGGGCTCCTGGTGCCGGCGCCGCCCCCGGAGCAGGCGCGCCTGGATTGGCGGCTGGCGCTGCGGTGGGCTCGTCAGAGGGAGTCTGCGGTCCGAGCAGCGTGTTCAGGTTCGCGTCCACCTTGTCGTAGCTCTCGCGCCAATTGCTCTGCGTCGTAATCAGCGCATTGAAATTGGTAATGAGCTGCGACACCTGATTGCGCGATTCGCCACTGAGCTGCGCGGCAGCGGGAAGCTGCGTCAACTGGGCGAGCGTCTCGCGTGCGGCGACGAGATGTTTGTGGGCGACGTCGGTGTCCATCTGCGGCTGCGCCTGCGCGGCTGGTGATTGCGCCGCGGGCGGCTGCTGCGCGGCCGGCGACTGCGCTGGCGACGCAGCATTAGGGTCCGGCTGCGCCGGTGACGGGCTCGGTGACTGTGCCGGCGGATTCTGCGGTGCAGGCGTTGCCTGGGTCATCGAGGGTTGCGGTCGCGCCTCCGTCTCGGGGCTCGCCGCGGCCTCCGTCTTCGGAGCTGGGTCTTCAGTCTTGGGAGTCGAACCTCCCGCCATGCTGGCCGCATACGCGGTGATGTGCGAACGCACCTGCATCAACTTGGCGCGCGTCGCGTCGTCGATGCCGGTGGACTTGCCAGACGTCCCCGTGGGTGTCGGCGTCGCCGGATTCGAGGGTTCGGTTTCAGTGCCGACCATCTCGGTGATGGCCTTGTCGACCGCGCCAACCTCGGTGCCCCAGTTCATCGATTCGTTCTTGGATGACTCGGCACCCTTCTTGGCGGTTTCCGCGGCTGGAGTCGGCGTCGCGGAGCCCGACGCAATCTTGTCGAGGTTCGCGAGGTGCCGCTTCATGTCCTCGAGAGCTGACTTGGTCTTCGATGGAAGCGAGGACGCGTTGATGTCGTTGGCCGCTTCCTGAGCCTTCTTCAGATGATCCTGCGGCGTCAGCGCCTGCTCGGCTTGCCCCTGTGTTGCCGTTGCTGACGGCTGCGGTGTTGGCGTCGGCGCCGGCTGCTGTGGCGCAGGCGTCGGCTGCGGCTCGGGTTGTTGCTGCGGCTGTGCCGGCGGCTGCTGCTGCTGTGGTTGCGGCTGTTGCGGCTGCGGATCCTGTGTGGTTCTCGCGAAGCTGTTGACCGGCAGGGTCAGCACGCCAGCCGTCGCCAGCGCCATCGTCCACCGAGTGATTGAACGTTTCATTATCGCCCTCCTAAACACTTCGTTCTCACCATTCATCGCTGCTTGGTGAAACGCAAGCGAAGTGCCCGCCAGGCTCTGCCGAGGAAACCTCAATGAATACGCAGTCGAGCTTTGCTGCGGCGGAGGTGGAGTCGTGAAGGGATTACACGAAGTCGTGGATTTGTGAATTAGACCACGCGCTACCGCGCGTGCTTTTGAAGCGAGGGGCAGCCGCTGCTCGCTGACGAATTGGCTTCGCACGCGCCGACCCGTGCGTTTAAAAGCGCGGCGGGAGCCGCGCGATGCCAATTCACCACTTCACCAATTCTACCGGGCTGGTATCAGGTAAAAGGCAATCGCAAAGATGAAGTAGACGCCGAGGAGCTGAAACCCTTCGAACCAGTTGCTTTCGCCATCGATGGCCACCAGCGCGACGGCCAGCACTGACAATCCGATCGCGGTGATTTCAAACGCGTTGAACACGAGCGACATTGGCGTGCCGAACGCGACCGACAGCAGAACGAGCACGGGCGCGACCATGAGCGCGATTTGCGCGCTGCTGCCGACGCTGATCTCGAGTGCAAGCGACATCTCGTTGTCGCTGGCGGCCGTGACCGCGCTGTAGTGCTCGGCGGCGTTCCCGACGAGCGCGACGACGATGACGCCGGCGAAGAGCTCGGACATGCCGAGGCCTTTCAAGGCGGGCTCGAGCGATTCAATCAGGACTTCTGCCTCTGCCGCGGTGAATACGGTCGCCAGCGCGAGAAGGGTCATCGCCGGCACGACGCCCAGATCGGCTCCGTGCGTGTGACCTGGATCGATTCTCAGCGGGTCGCGCTGGGATCGGAACGCGAAGACCAGGCCTGCGGCGTAGACAACCAGGAGCACGATAGACGACCAGAAACTGAGTCGGTCGATCACCGCAGGATGCGCTTCGAGTGAACCGAAACTGATCAGCGCGACCAGCGCGGGCATGACGAGCGCGACCGTCGCGAGAAACAGCATGACCGTCGCCGAGCCCGCGGAGATCCGGTTAAACTTTTGCCGTCCGTGCTTCAGCCCGCCGATGTAGCAGGAAAGGCCAAAGACGAGAAGAAGATTGCCGATGATGCTGCCGGTAATCGAGGCTTTGACGACCTCGGTGTGGTGTGCCCGCAGCGCCACGATCGCGATAATCAGCTCGGCCGCATTGCCGAACGTCGCATTGAGAAAGCCGCCGAGCGTTGGCCCGGACCGCCGTGCGAGGTGCTCGGTCGCCGTCCCGATCAAGCCGGCGGCCGGGACGAGCGAGACAGCGGCGGTAACAAATACCCAAATCGAGACGCCGGTTTTCCAGCGCAGCAACAGGCTGATCGGCGCCGCGATGAGGAAGAGATTCAGCCACCCGCTGGTGACGATTTTGATCAACTGTGAAGCCGCCGACGACATGGCCGTCCATTATCAGTCAGGATTCCCGGTGCGGCCGGTCGACGAGAAGTGATTCGACCGCTGGCACACAGGGCCAGAAAGTACCGGTCAAATCGCCAAAAACTGTGATATAAAGCAGGCCCCTGCTTTCTGAGCCTGTCGTCGACCCGATCGGACACGGGTAGCTGATCCAGACCTCACCAAAGCGGCGTTGTTCGGTATACGGTTTGCGCTCGCCCGCGTCTGCGGCTGCGCAGCCGTTTTGGGTATGCGCGGAGGAGGATTCGCGCGCGGCGGCGACCGTCACTCGCACGAGGAGATTCTGAGATGGCAGCAACGACGAACGGGACGATCAAGCGCTTGGTGAGCGAAAAGGGATTCGGGTTTCTGGCGGCGAGCGACGGCAGCGAGTACTTCTTCCATCAGTCCGCATGCAACGGGTGCCAGTTCGACAGCCTCCGCGAAGGGCAGGCGGTGACGTTCGAGAAGGGCCAGGGGCCGAAGGGCCCGCGCGCCGAGAACGTCCGGCTCGCATAGCGGAACCTCAGAACACAGAAAGGGCAGCGCTCAGTGGCGCTGCCCTTTTCTCTTGTGCCGGATCCACTCGACGATCATCGGGATCATCGAGACGGCGACGATGCCGATGGCGACGAGCGAGAAGTTATTCTTGACGACTGGCACATTGCCGAACGCATAGCCCGCCCCAAGGCACACACCGACCCATAACATGCCCCCGAAAATGTTGAACAGCGCGAATGCTGAATAGCGCATCGCGCCCGCGCCTGCCACGAACGGTACGAACGTCCGGATAATCGGCACGAACCGCGTCAGCACCACCGCCATGCCGCCATATTTCTCGAAGAACGCATGCGCCCGATCCAGGTGTTGTCGATTCAGCAGCGGATGCGTCTCGTCGGCGCGAAATACGCGCGGACCGATGAAATGTCCGACGCTGTAGTTGACCGTGTTGCCGAGAATCGCCGCGCCGGCGAGGAGCAGGAAGAGAAGCCTGATGTCGAGCGAGCCGGTCGCGGCGATTGCTCCGGCGGCGAAGAGCAGCGAGTCTCCTGGCAGGAAAGGCGTGACGACGAGTCCGGTCTCCGCGAAGATGATCGCAAAGAGCAGTCCGTAGACCCAAACGCCGTATCGGCCGACGAACTCTGCAAGGTGGACATCGAGATGAAGAAAGATGTCGATGAGATCGGGCATATATCTCTTGAGCCGACCGGGATCCGGAACGGTCAGCAATCGGGCGTAGTGAGCAATCTGTTTGCTAGAACCTATCTCATAAACCTCGGCCCGACAACAGCGCCGCGAGCGAGCCACACGAGCGAGCCGTCGACGCGGCGAGCGAGGGCGCGTGTCGGGGAGTCCGAGGGGCGAAGCCCCTCCGCTAAGAAGGAAGCGCGGTGAACACAGCGTCGCGAGCGAGCGCGCGAGCGAGCCACGCGACCGGAGCGAGCCGTCGACGCGGCGAGCGAGGGCGCGTGTCGGGGAGGCCGAGGGGCGAAGCCCCTCGGCTAAGAAGGAAGCGCGGTGAACACAGCGTCGCGAGCGAGCGCGCGAGCGAGCCACGCGACCGGAGCGAGCCGTCGACGCGGCGAGCGAGGACGCGTGTAGGGGAGTCCGAGGGGCGAAGCCCCTCGGGTAAGAACTAGTGAGCCGCGTCGCCGGCGAGCGCTTTGACGACGTCGCCGAGGACGCCCTTCGCGTCTCCGAACACCATCAGCGTGTTGTCGGCGTAGTACAACTCGTTATCGATTCCCGCAAATCCCGGGTTCATGGATCGTTTGTTGGCAATCACGAACTTGGCGCGATCCGCGTCAATGATGGGCATCCCGTAAATCGGGCTCTTTGCATCATGCCGCGCCGCCGGGTTGACCACGTCGTTGGCGCCGACCACGAGGACGACGTCCGTTTGTGGAAGGTCGCGATTGATTTCGTCCATTTCAATCAAGGCATCGTACGGCACCTCGGCTTCGGCGAGCAGCACGTTCATGTGACCTGGCATCCTGCCGGCGACCGGGTGAATCGCGAACTTGACGTCGATCCCGCGCTTGGTGAGCTGGTCGTAGATTTCACGCACCCGGTGCTGCGCCTGCGCGACGGCCATCCCGTAGCCGGGAACGATGACGACTTTGCCGGCGTTTTCGAGCAGATCCGCCGCGTCGCGCGGCGTTCCGCTCTTGACCGTCTTCGCCTCCGTCGCCCCTGTCCCTGCGGCCACTTGGCCGAACGCACCGAACAGCACGTTGGTGAACGATCGGTTCATGGCACGGCACATGATGATCGAGAGGATCAAGCCTGACGATCCATCAAGCGCTCCGGCGGTGATGAGCACCTTGTTCTCGAGCACGAATCCCATGGCGACGGCTGACAGTCCGGCGTACGCGTTCAATAACGAAATCACCGTCGGCATATCAGCCCCGCCGATCGGCATGATGAGCAGCACGCCGAAGAGCAGCGACAAGCTGATGATGGCCGGAAAGAGCTGCCACATCCCCGGCTTGAAGAGCAGCACGACTGCCGCCCCCGCCGCGATTGCCAGCAGCCCCAGGTTCACGACGTTTTGTCCGCGATACGTCATCGGGCGCGTCGGCACGATCTCCATGAGCTTGCCGGCCGCCATGAGGCTGCCCGTGAACGTCACGTACCCGAGGATGATCTCGATGCCGATCGCCCCCATCCGGAAGGTCGTCAGCTCTCCATCCTGGAGCCACAGTGAGTACTTCGCGGTGCCGACCAGACCGGCCGCCAGGCCGCCGAACGCGTGCGACAGCGCCGTTCGTTGCGGCACCGCCGTCAACGCCACCCTGGAGAGTGGCACACCGATGACTGTGCCAACGACGAACGCGACGATGATCCAGGTGTAGCTGACGATCTCGGGATGGAGCAGCGTCCCAGCGATCGCGGCCGTCATCCCGGCCACGCCGGCGCCAACGCCACGGCGGGCCGTTTTCGGATCGCTCAGCCAGCGCAGCGAGAGGATGAAGAGCGCGGCGGCCGCGAGATAGCTGGCTTGCGTCAGGTGCTCGGCCGCGTTCATGATTTCGGCCGACGCTCACGGAACATCTTCAGCATGCGGTCGGTAATTAGAAAGCCGCTGACGATGTTGGTGACCGACGCGGCCACCGCGACCGTGCCGAGAATCGTGCTGAACGTGGACTTCTGCTCGCCGGCGATGATGACCGACCCGACCACCGCAATCGCGGAGATGGCGTTGGTCAGCGACATCAACGGCGTATGGAGCAGGCGAGAAACGTTCTGGATGACCTGGAAGCCGACGAATGTCGCCAGCAGGAACACGAACGCCATGGACCACAAATCGAGCACGGGCACGGGATGACCCTCCTGAATACCTGAGTCGCGGGAGTGTACTGTTCCGACGTGCGACGGCGCAATGAAAATGCTCATTTTCGATTGCTGACTGCTGATTGAACTTGTCCTCAATCAGCAATCAGCAATCAGCAGTCAGCAATCAGCAATCTCCGACCAACCGGACCGTTCCGGTGTCTAATTGCCAGGTTGTCAGGGAGCTTCTCCATGCTTATGTTCCGCATTGGTGGCCCCATCCGGCTTGCGATCGTCATCGTGGTGTTCTTCGCTGCCGCATCACAAGCTGGACAAATCGTTTCCGGCATCGGGAGTGGACCGCCCCGCGATGGCGCGCCGCCTCCGCGCACGGGTACGGGCGCCATTCGCGGGCGGGTTGTTGACGGGGTGACCGGGGCCGGCATCGCGCGCGCGCGTGTGACTATGCAAAGCGGAAAGCGCGCGTCCGTGACGACGGACGGGAATGGTGCGTTTGTCTTCACCGGATTGCCCATGGGCCCCGTGACGATCTCTGTCGACAAGCCCACTTATCTGTCGACCCGGTTTCCGGCGCCCGGTCGCACCTTTCGATCGAATACGCGTCCGTTCGTTCTCGCCGACGGACAGGCCATCGACAACATCACGATTCCGATGTTTCACGGCGCGTCGATTTCCGGTCGCGTTGTTGACGCCAACGGTGATTTGCTCGACAACGCGCAGGTCAACGTGCTTCGGGTTCCCGGCGCCGGACGGCTTGGACGGCCGAGTCAGCGCGGAGGTACAGGAACCGACGACAGGGGAGAGTTTCGTATCGGCCGTCTCGAGGCGGGAACCTACATTGTCCAGGTGACACCCCGACGGCAGCCGTCTCCAAGCGACATGATGATGGGGCCAGGAGCGGCGGCGGCTCCGCCATCGGCCGAGCCTTTACCTACCTACTATCCTGGCGCGGTAGCGATCGACCAGGCGCAGCCCATCACGCTCGAGAAGGGTCAGTCAGTGACCGACATCGACGTCGTCTTATCGGAGGGCATTCCCGGAGTCGTCAATGGCGTTGTGACCGTCGCGAACGGCCCGGCGCCGGGGGAATCGAACAGCTACGTGAACGTGCGACGAATTCTGTCGGAGTCGATGGGCTACGACGGTTCTTCAAGCGGAGGCACCGGCGTTCGTCCAGACGGAACGTTCCGCCTCGTGCTGCCGCCCGGGGAGTACCAGCTCGAAGCTCGGGTGGCGCCGCGCGTCATGAATGGACCGACACGCCCTGAGGATGAGCAGTTCGGAATCGTCAAGGTCAGTGTCGCAAGCGGAGCCGAAGATTCAATTTCGATCACGGTCGGCCGCGGTGCCATCGCGACTGGACGCGTCATCTTCGAAGGTACGACCCCGCCGCCTCCCAGTCCCGGCAAAGCGCGAATCCCGCTGTATTCGGAAACCGGTCAATGTCGTTCCGGCGAAGCGGTCATCGCGCCGGACTGGACGTTCCGAATCGAAGGACTGAGCGGCACCTGCTCCGCCCCACCGTCGCAGATGTTCGGACGTTGGAATATCAAGGCCGTGCTCATCAACGGGGAGAACGCGGCCTCCGCACCGATCACGTTTCAGCCAGGACAACAGCTGAAGAACGTCCAGGTGATCGTGACGGACAAGCGTTCTGACATGATCTTTCGAGTCTCGGATGAAAACGGCCAGGCCACGCGCGACTACGTGATCCTCGTGTATCCGCTGGAAAAGGCGCGTTGGGCGAACGGGAACGGGGCTCGCGTCTTCGTCGGCCCGTCCGAACAGATGGTGGCTGCAATGATGATGATGCGACCCGCCCAGGGACCAAATGCGCCCGGTCCGTCACCTGCGACGCAGGCCCGCCGCGAGGCGATGTCCGGCCTTTCTCTCGGCGAGTACTACGTGGTGGCGGTCGACGATATGGAGCCGGACGACTCTCGGGATCCTGTCGTTCTGGAACGGCTTCGCTCAAATGCTATTCGCGTGACCCTCGCCGAGGGCGTCGAGACGCCGGTGGAGCTTCGACGTGTCCGTTTCGCCGATGTCATGGCGAAACGTTGATCCAGATCTGGTTCTGCTTGTTCTGCATGGTTCTACCAGGTTTGTTCAGGGTTCTGCTGGGTAGAACCTCGTAGAACCCGGTTCACATCCCCGGCGTAGTCACAGTCGGGAACGGCTTTGGGTCGTACTTCCCGTCGCCGGCGAGCAATCGACCCAGCCGCCGGCTCAATGTCGCCGGCTGCGTCGGAGGTGATGGGGGACGGCTGACTCGAGCACGGACTTGAACCGGGCGAACCGATGTTTGGTCCGGCGCGATTGGCAGCGCCAGGACGGGCCGCGTGATTGGCGCTGTCTTCGTCGAAGTGACGACCGCCACCGCATCCGCGACGCGCGGGCTTTGCGTGTCGGTTCGAGATGGGATGACCGCTGCGACCGGTGCGGAGACACCGGCAATCGCGGTTTCCTCGGCAACTTTCACTGACGCCGTGCGTACGTCAGCCTCAGCCGCCGATCCAGGACGTGCGAGGACTATCGGAAGAGAAAAGAATACGGATGAAGCAACCGCTGCTCCCGCTAATCGCGCCAGATACCATTTCTGAGCTCGTGTAAGGTGCACTTCGCTCGACATGTGTCGGCTCCTGCAGCTACTCGTTCCTGCGAGCAAGAGACTCAAAAACCGAGCCATGTGAGATCACATTTTTGGGTCAGGCAACCCACTCGATCAGCCGGATTTGCGCGCCAGCATCGAAAAGTGTGAGGGGCGTTTTGCGGCAAAAAGCCATTCGCGCACTGGTGAAATTTACACGGTTAGGGCCCTTCGCGGTCGCTCGTGTATAATCGACGCTCCCCTCGCAACTCCCCCCTTACAGGTCACCATGAAACGTCGCCTCTTGTCGCTGGCACTCGTGTGCCTTGCCTCGGCATTGATCGGTAGCGCGGTACTCACAGTCGGGCGGCGCAGCAGCACGCGCGCCGCATCATCTCAGCTGAAACCCGGAGCGTTCTTCCCAACCGAGCAACTCTGGATCGTCAAGGACATTTCGTCCGCCATCGGCAACATGAGCGGCTTCGCCAATGGCGCAGCGACGATTCCGATCGCAGTGCAACAGGTGACTCGACAGGATGGAGAGCTCTCGCGGTTCGAAGTGACGGCCGAAGGACGACGATCGATTGTGATTCGCATGACCGATCACATTTGGTCGCCGGCATCGTACGTGCCTCTCGCCTCCGCCCTCGTCAGCAAGCGAATCTCCTGTGAGGCCGCCGACACGTCGATCGCTGTCGCCCTTCTCGAGCCGACTCGCACGGTCATTCAGCGCGAAAATGCGCGCGTCTCCGCGCGCCTGCGCGGCAACATGACCTGCGCCGATGCGCATGCGGAAGCGGCGCTGATCCTCGGGACTCTGGCGCTTCGTGAGGCGGCCAACACGTTCAACGATCCGCGCCGCCTGATATCGAGAATGACGGCGCATCTCGCCTTCGCGGATGCCATGGGCATTTCCGAAGAGAACGTCACGCGCCGACTCGCCGAGACGATGCTCTATACGCTCGTCGGCCGCCAGCGCAGCGCGCTGGATCGTCTGGCGTTGCTCGATCCATCTGGTTCGAACGGGACGCTGCAGTCGTGGATCCGCGCATTGCGAACGCGAAACACCGGCGACTGGCGAATCGTGCCGGATCCCGACCGCGCCACGCTGCTTGAACAGATCGAACTCATTCGGGCGGCTGAGTACTCGCTGGGAGATCCGCGCGTCCTGGATTTCATCGACGCCATTCACCATCGCGCCGACGTTCCTGACTGGGGACGCATTGTGATGCAGGGGTCGCCCGGGGTCGAGGCGGGTAATCGGTTTGCCAGCGAGGCTGTTGCCGCGGAGATTGTAGAGGCGGCTGCGATCAGAAAGACCTTCGCACCATCTGAAGCGCTCGACAGCGCCGAGGCGCTGGTGACGGCCTTGAAAGTCGAGCCTGCATACGGACCCGTGGCCGCTGACGGCACCGTCTGGATTGTTGACTGGCCGACGTGGGCCGCGATCGCCGAGCGGCACCTGATGACGCTGCTCAACGACCGGGATACTCACATCACGAACGTGCTGGGCGACCCGGCGGCCGGAAAGGCGTATCGCGAGCAAGTGGCTCGAACATTTGCCGGGCTACGGCTCTACCCGCTCACCGCGATCAACCTTGCGGCAACCAAGGAAGAGGCCAAGCCCGGCATGGCCGGATCGCTCACCCTTCTCCAGACGCACCCCGAGCTGGTGACACACTGGAACTGGAAGTCCGTACTGATGAAAGAGACGTGGGCTGCGCTGCCGGCCCGCGTTCCGCGGATTGAGTCGTGGTTTACGCCAGAGTTTCTGCCCGGCACGGTGTTCGACGCGAACACTCGACCGTGGGATGCTCACCTGATCTCCAAGTTCAGCGCCGCCGAGATCGCGCCGTATCGTCAGGCGGCGCCGTATTCGCGTCCGTTGCCTTACGTGACCATCGGTCCGAAGCACGAGACCGCGCCCGCTGCCGTGCTCGAGCGGGAGTTCGGCGACATGGCGCAATACAACCTCGGCTTCGCGATTCGAATTGCCAACGCGTTGAAGGACGATCCCGATGCCTACCTGTCCGCGATGCAGCCGGTCATCCGGATGAGCCCGGAACGCCTGCTCGACGTGGCGGAGTACCAAGTTCAGCACGATCGGCTGGACGAGGCGCGCAGCACCTACGAGCGGTGGTTTGCGACGGGTCGAGACGAAGTGGCTATCGCGAATTCATCGGAGTGGATGGTTCGCGATTACTACGCGCGTGGGCTGAGCGCAAAAGCCAACGCGCTCGCCGATCGCGCGGCGAGCACCGGGTCGTACTGGGGCCTCCTCACGCGCGCGCGGTTGTACGACTGGACGGGTAATGCGAGATCGGCCGAACGGTATTTCCGTCACGCCAGCGAAGGATACGAGGACTCGAGCGAGCTGCTGGGCTTCATGCTTCGTCATCATCGTCAGGGCATGGAAATCGACGCGCTCAAGTGGAAAGTATTTCCAGGAGGCGTGACGTCCGTGTCGCTCCCGACGCTGCGGGACGCCCCCGCCTCCGGACTGGAAGTCATCTCGGTCAAGAGGATTGGCGAACGCTACGGCATGCACCAGGACGACATCATCGTTGCCGTCGACGGCGTCCGCGTGAACAGTCTGGATCAGTACCACGCCGCCAAGACCATGAGCGTCGATCCGATGATGAGGCTGATCGTGTGGCGCGATCTCAAGTACACGGAAGTCGCAGGCCCGATTCGCTACGGCGGGATCTGGGGTTACGTGAAGGAATACGGGCCGGGAACGAGAAAACCCGACGAGGCGCCTCCGAGACGTTGGTAATTCACCAATTCACCAATTCACGAATTCACCAATTTCGATGTGGGTCCCGTGCCAGCGCCCGACCGCTCGATGGCGCCGGTGATGTCATCGAGATCCTGCGAGTCGAGGACGACGCTGGCCGCCGGCAGCCAGCCGTCGACCTGCTCGGCTGAACGTGCCCCAACGATCGCGCCCGTGACTCCCGGCCAGGTCAGGACCCAGGCGATCGCGACCGCACCCACCGTCGTCTGGTGCTTTGCGGCGATCGGCTTCAGCGCATCGCGAAGGACGAGATTCCGTTCCAGGTTTGGAGATTTGAACTCCAGTCCCCGGCGGCGCCAGTCGTCTGGTGCGAACGTGGCGACTCGATCCGCGCTGAACGTGTCGGTCAGGATGCCGGACTGCATCGGGCTGTATGAGATGACTCCGGTGCCGTGCGCCGCACACCACGGAAGCTGCGCCCCGGCGACGTCGCGCTTGATCATCGAAAATGGCGGTTGAAGCGAGTCCACATGACGGCGCGTCTCGCAGCGTTCGAGCAGCTCGACGCTGAAGTTCGAGACGCCGACTGCGCGAACCTTCCCCTGTTCGACGAGTCGCGTCATCGTGTCCCACGAGTCTTCCATTGGGACGCCCCCTTCATCCGGCCAGTGGAATTGATAGAGATCGATGCGCTCGACGCCAAGCCTGCGGAGCGAAACCTCGCACTCGCGGCGGATTGAATCAGGCGCGAGCGTGCGACGCGACACTTTCATCCGATCCTGGGGATCCCACTCCAACCCGCATTTCGTGAATACGTAAGGACGATCGCCAGGCGCGAGCGTCCGCAGAAACTGACCGACCACTTCTTCGGAATGGCCCAGCCCGTACACCGCGGCGGTATCGATCCAGTTCACGCCTCGCGCGATCGCATGCCGCATGGCTGCGATTGACGCCGAGTCATCCTGCGGGCCCCAGCCAAAGGACCACCCGCCGCCGCCCGCCGCCCAGGCGCCGAACCCCACCGTCGTCAATGTCAGGCCGCTCGTTCCAAGAGGTCTCGTCGGAAGTGTCATGACGGGCATGATATCCCGGCTCGCATTGCACCAACCTTTCGCGTACCATGCCCGGGACTCTCGGAGGTGACTGTATGACCGCGCGCCTGTTTCTCGCGACGACGATGTTCCTGGGAACCGTTGTCAGCGCTCAGACTCCTGCACAGCCCGCGCCGGCGCCACCCGCGCAATCGACGACGTCCGCTCCCTCGGCGTCGTGCCCGGAGATGGCGACCGCGTTGACGGCACTGCTCGGCAGAGACACCCGGATGCGTGACTGGGCCGAGATGGCGCGCTACCGCGACGCGAACAAGACCGTTGCCGCGCCGGCGCGCACGGACGCGCGCGTGGTGTTCATGGGCGACTCGATCACCGATGGATGGCAGCAGCCGCGATACGGCGGGTTCTTCCCCGGCAAGCCATATGTCGACCGTGGCATCAGCGGACAAACGACACCGCAGATGCTGGTTCGTTTTCGGCGCGACGTCATCGACCTGCAGCCGAAAGCGGTCGTGATCCTGGCCGGCACGAACGACATCGCCGGCAACACGGGCCCGATGACCAACGAAGAGATTCAGGGAAACCTCGCGAGCATGAGCGACCTCGCGCATGCGCATAACATCAAGGTCGTGTTTTCGAGCGTCACGCCAGTCAGCGAGTACCACGTTCGTGGCGTGCCGCAGACCACCGCGCGTCCGATGGAACGCATCAAGGCGATGAACGAGTGGATGAAGTCCTACGCGGCGTCGCACGGTGACGTCTACCTGGACTACTTCTCCGCGATGATCGACGACAAGGGATTGATGCGCGCCGAACTCACCGAGGACGATCTGCATCCCAACGCGAAGGGCTACGCGGTCATGGCGCCGCTGGCAGAGGCCGCAATCGCCAAGGCGCTGAAGTAACCCGGTTCACGTCAGGGTCCAGACGACGTACACGTTCGCCGACCCGTCAACCGTGCCCGAGCCGGCCAGCATGCTGCTCTTCGGCACTGGGATCGCGGCGCTGGCCGCGCGCCTCCGACGTCGTCAGAGCGAAGCCTCGACGGGCTGAGGCGCAGCCTCGCTAGACCCGCCGGGATTCGGGGCCGCGTTGCCGGCTCCCGGCTCCCGGGAACGCCGCCGAACTGTCAGACCGTCGTTTTCCTGCCGAGTCGGAATCCACTCGAACTTCTGGTATACCGGAGATAGGCTCACGTTACAGAAGAGGCGTGACCATGCCCGACGTATCAGATTTCGAGCTGTTGAAGACAGCGGAACAATCGCGGCTGCCCCAGCGGTCGGTCGGCACGTGGGTGGCGCTCGCGTTGCTCGTCGTCGCGATCGCTGCCGGCGCGTATTTCGGCATCAGCTACTATCGGCGAGCCGCGCAACCGGTCGCCGAAATCAAGGCTGGTCCGAAGGTTCCGGACCGTCCGCTTGGTCGGGCCGGGGAATCAATAGACTTGCCGCCGCTCAACGAGACGGATCCGGTTGTCCGTGAGCTGGTCAAGAAGATTTCGTCCCATCCGTCGATCGCAGCCTGGCTTGCCACCGACGACCTGATTCGACATTTCACCATCGGCGTGGAAGATGTCGCCGCGGGGAAGACGGCGACGCGCCAGCTGCTCATGCTGCGGCCATCGTCGAGCTTTCGCGTCATCCAGCGTGGTAACGATCTGGTCATCGATCCGCGCAGCTACGCGCGATACGACACCCTCGCGGCGGCAGTGGCTTCGATGGATGCGGACGGCAGCGCGCGTCTCTATGCGACGCTCAAACCCCGGATTGAAGAGGCCGCCAAGGAGTTGAGTGACTCGTCGTTCGATCGCACGCTCGAGCAAGCGATCGTTCGGCTGCTGCAGACCCCGACGGTGGATGATCCGATTCGCGTCGTGCCCCGCGGCGTCGGGTACGGCTATGCCGATACCCGTCTCGAGGAGCTCACGGCGGCGCAGAAGCATTTGCTGCGGACCGGACCACGCAACGCGCTCGTGATCCAGACATCGTTGCGGGCGATTGCGCTTGCCCTTGGCATTCCGCCCGAGCGGCTTCCGAATCAGTGATCCCGAATGATCCGAGTCGAATAAGCGATTCGGATCCTCGAATTCGCTGAGGACTGCAAGAGAACGCAGGGCAAGCGGGTTCACCGCGCCGTACCCCGAGTGTCAATCTCGCCGCCGTTTCCCGACGCCAGTCTCGGATGCTGTCTCGCGTCTGGACTCCATCACCGACGACCGAGTTGCTGACGGAGTCTGCCTATCGGCGAATCCTCCAGTCCTGAATGAACCGAGAACGCTTGGACCTGCGAATCGAACATTGTGTTATTCTTGGCGACGGAATTGCCGCTGAAGACTGCCGTCCGCGTTTAGATCGTCCTCTCTCTTTACCTTCAAAACAAATACAGGAATGGTGTGTCCGCCGAGCGCGGACGCGGGAGTGGAGATCTACCGTGAATGTTCAGCTGAATTGGTGGGAGACGTTTTTCGAGGGCGTGGCCGTGGACATGTGGCTCCAGGCGGTGCCGCGAGAGCACTCGGTCCGTGAGGCCGACCGGCTCGAGAAGCTGCTCGGCGAGAGCCCCGGGGCGGAGATTCTTGACGTGCCGTGTGGCGGTGGGCGCCTGTCGCTCGTACTCTCGGACCGCGGGTATCGCATGACGGGCGTGGATTGGTCACCGCATTTTCTCGACCACGCTCGGGCGTCGCATGGATCGGACAAGGTGGCGTGGGAACAACGCGACATGCGTGACCTTCCCTGGCGCGAGCGATTCGATGCGGCCTTTTGCGTGGGCAACAGCTTCGGGTACCTTGATGACGAGGGAAACACCGCCTTTCTGCGATCGGTCAGGGCGGCGCTGAAACCAGGCGCGCGCTTTGTGCTTGAAACACCCATGGTGCTCGAGAATCTTCTCGGGCACCTGCAACCACGACCCTGGTGGAAGGCCGGCGACGTCTATCTGCTGGTCGAGAACCGGTACGATCCGTCAACCTCGCGGCTCGACATCGAATACACGTTCTGTCGAAACGGAACGGTCGAGGTGAAGCGCGGCTCGCATCGCGCGTACGCGTATCGTGAGCTTGTGGCGCTGGTCGAAGCCGCAGGGTTTGCGGTCAGCCTCGCGGAACCGTGGACCCGCGACGCGCACATGGTGTCGTTCATCGCCACGGCCGTGTAAGCTGGATTCGGCGGCGACACGAGAGAAGCCGCGAGCGAGCGCAGCGAAGCGAGCCACGCGAACAGAGGGAGCCGGCGCAGCGGCGAGCGAGAGACCCGCCTTCGCATGGTGTGAAACTGATCGATGCTACGGCGAGGCAAGGCTGAGCGGAGAACGCCGCGAGCGAGCGCAGCGAAGTGAGCCACCGGAGCGGAGCGGGGCCGTGGGGGCCCCGCGAGCGACGGTGTTGGGGAGTCCGAGGGGCGAAGCCCCTCGGAGTGAACATGCCGTCTGAACGGGACAAGATGCTCGCCGGCGAGCTGTACGATCCGCTCGATCTGGAACTCGTCACCGCTCGCGTTCGCGCCCGCGATCTGTGCCAGGCGCTGAACGCAACTCGCGAGCGAGATGAGGTCGAGCGCCGCCGCATCCTCGTGGAACTCTTTGGCGCAGGCGGCGACGACGTATGGATGCAGCCGCCGTTCTTCTGCGACTATGGCTCGAACATCTTTCTCGGCAAGCGCGTCTTCTTCAACTTCAACTGCGTGGTCCTCGACGTGTGCGCGGTACGGATCGGGGACTTCACGCTATTTGGGCCGGCCGTTCAGATCTACACGGCCACGCATCCGCTCGAGGCCGAGCTGCGACGCAAGCAGGAATTCGCCAAGCCAATCACGATTGGATCTGACGTCTGGGTCGGTGGTGCCGCTGTGATCTGCCCGGGTGTCACCATTGGTTCCAGGGCCGTCATCGGTGCCGGCAGCGTCGTCACCCGCGATATCCCGGAAGGGGTGTTTGCCGCCGGGAACCCCTGCCGCGTGATTCGGCAGTTGTAATACCGCCGCCCTTTCAACTTTAGACTTTTAACTTTTAACTTTTAACTTCTAAACTGTCGCAGCCCCATGCATGACCTCCGCGATGCGGTTCGGGCCCTGAGGGCGAGCCCGTTGCTGTCGGTTGCGGCCATCCTGTCGCTGGCGCTCGGCATCGGCGCCAGCACCGCCATCTTTTCCATCTTCAACAGCCTGCTGCTGAAGCCGCTTCCGGTTCGCGATCCCGGCACCCTGATCGCGCTCGCGTCTGACCGCCCCGGCGAGGACGCAGCGATGACGTATCCGGTCTGGGCGGCGGTTCGTGATAGCCAGGCTCTCCACGACGCCTTTGCCTGGTCGACCGATCGAGTGGGATTGGCCAACGCCGGCGACATCCGAACGCTGGAAGCGATCTGGGGCAGCGGAAACTTCTTTAGAGTGCTCGGCCTGCCCGCGATCGCCGGACGAACGTTCAGCGAGACCGACGATCGACGCGGCGGCGGTGCGGGCGGGCCAGTTGCCGTGCTCAGTTATCGCGCTGCGCGCCGCTTGTTTCGCGATCCCCAGGCATCGATCGGACAGTCGCTCGTGATCGAGCGGCAACCATTCACCGTCGTCGGTGTGCTGGCTCGTGATTTCTTCGGCTTGAACGTTGGGACGGAGGCCGACGTCGTCCTCCCGCTCGAAGTCGAGCCCATGCTGAACCGCATCCCCTCGCGTCTCCAGCGGTGGCCGTGGCTGCATCTGAGCGGCAGATTGCCCCCTGGCGGCACACTCGACGCCGCCACCGCAACCATGCGTGCCGTGCAGCCGCGCATTCGCGAAGTGACGATGCCCGACTTCAGCCGCGCTGAAGATCGTCAGGCGTACCTCCACGAGCCCTGGACGATGAGGTCGGCGTCCACCGGTAGCTCGCGAATGCGCAGCCGCTATCAGTTCGCGCTGACGACGCTCCTGGCGGTGGTGGTACTGGTGCTGCTGGTTGCCTGCGCCAATATCGCTCATCTGCAGCTGGCGCGCACGGCCAGCCGGCGCTACGACTACAGCGTTCGCATTGCCCTCGGGGCAGGCCGGGTGCGTATCGTGCGTCTTCAGGCGATGGAAAGCCTTCTGCTTGCCGTGATTGGCGCGAGCGTCGGCCTCGCCGGCGCGAGTTGGGCCGGCTCGTTCGTCGTCGCGCAGCTCTCGACCTGGGCGGTCACGGCGTTTCTCGATTTGTCGGTGGACTGGCGCGTCCTCCTCGTCACCGCGATGACGGCGACGGTGACGGCACTGCTCTTCGGGATCGTGCCGGCAATCCGCGCAGGCCGCGCCGATCCCCTCGATGCACTCAATCGCAGCCGATGCGGCGTCTCCGGCCTCGGCCGCATGGGCGACGCGCTCGTGGTGGCCCAGGTCGCGCTGTCAATGGTCTTGGTCGTGGGCGCCGCCTTGTTCGTCCGTTCGTTTGCGGCGCTGATGACTCACGATCTCGGATTCGATCGCGATCGAGTACTGACAGCGGTTGTCGACGTGGGGCGCAGTCCGACACCAGCAGACGATCGGCCCGCGCTTTACGAGCGCATCCGGCAGGCCATCGCCGGAGTTCCCGGCGTTGACAGTGCAGCCATTTCAATGGCAACGCCGCTCGGCAGCGCCGGTGTGCGGTTCACGCGTGACGTGCAGGAAGGCGGCAACCCGACGTTCGAGGGCAAGGACGTGCTCGTGTTCACAGCGCCGGTCAGCCCTGACTGGTTCCACACGTTCGGCACGCGGCTGATCGCCGGGCGCGATATCGCCACCACCGATCGTGCGACAGCCGCGAAGGTGGCCGTCATCAACGAAGCCTTCGCTCGTCGGCACTTCCCTGGCGTCAATCCGATCGGACGGACGATCATGGTTGGTGAAGAAGCGTCGGATCGGCAGCCGATGGAGATTGTCGGCATCGTCCAGGATGCGGCATTCATATCCGTTCGGGACTCGGTCGAGCCGACGCTTTACCCAGCATTCGCCCAGGCACTCGAGCCGAAGCTGATCGAGTCGTTCCCCTCGATGAGCGTGAGCATCCGATCGGCTGGCGAAATCCCGCCGGCCCGGCTGGCGACCGGTGTCGCGGCCGCGGTCGCGAATGTCGATGGCGCGGCGACTGTTTCATTTCAGACGCTGACGGAAACGTTGAGCACGTATTACATCCGCGAGCGCCTGCTGGCACTACTGTCGGGATACTTTGGCGCCTTTGCGCTGTTCCTCGGAGGCGTGGGCGTCTACGGCGTCACCGCTCACGCGGTCAGTCGTCGGCGGAAGGAGATTGGGGTTCGCATGGCTATCGGCGCGAGCGCGGCGTCAGTCATTCGCCTCGTGCTCAGCCGACTTGCCGTCCTTGCGAGCCTGGGCATCGTCATTGGGTGTGTTCTGAGTTTCTGGGCAACGAGCCTGCTCGGGACCCTCCTGTTCAAGATCACCACGAGAGATCCCGCGAGCCTCACGATCGCGATCGTCGCGCTGGGTCTGGTGACGGTGTGCGCTGGTTGGCTACCCGCGAGGCGCGCGGCGCGGACCGATCCGGCCGAAGCGCTTCGCGAGACCTAACTAGCCGCAAGCGTCAGCAGCCGATGCTTGAAGAGCATTCGAACGGCATAACGCAGATCGAGGGCCAGGGAGGTCATGACCTGCTTGGACGGGATGCCCGACTCGCCGGTTAGCTCCGGCGGCGTTGGTTCAGGTCGTAGAATTGCACTGCCGACGAATTCACCGCGCCACGTGCTGGAGTATAGTCGGCTGATGAGGGCAGGCTGAAGGATCTCGCAGTTTCACGACTGGCCGGGAAACCGGCTCCGAAGGATCGACTCGTCGATCTCGCGCGTCTCGAACGCGAGTACTACACCCGCACCCCACAGACGTCCGATCCGAACCAGCTGGTTGCATTCGGCACCAGCGGGCACCGCGGCTCATCCCTGAAGGGCACGTTCACCGAGGCACACATCCTGGCCATCACACAGGCCATCTGCGACTACCGCCGGGAGCAGGGGACCGATGGTCCGCTGTACCTGGGCAAGGACACGCACGCGCTCTCGGCGCCGGCGCAGCGCACCGCGCTCGAGGTACTGGCGGCGAACGGCGTCGAAACGGTCATCCAGAAGGACGACGGGTTCACGCCGACGCCGGTGATTTCCCGAGCCATCCTTGTCTACAACCGCGATCGCACAACTCGTCTTGCCGACGGCATCGTCATCACCCCGTCGCATAACCCGCCGCAGGATGGCGGCTTCAAGTACAACCCGCCGAACGGCGGCCCCGCGGACACGCAGGTCACGCGCTGGGTGCAGGACCGGGCCAACGAGCTTCTGCGAACCGGCAACCGAGGTATCAAGCGCGTACCGCTCAGCGCGGCCATGACGGCCGACAGCACCCACGAGACCGACTTCGTCCTGCCCTACGTTGAGGATCTCGGTTCCGTGATTGACATGGACGCCATTCGTGGTGCGCGGCTGCGCCTGGCAGTCGATCCGCTCGGTGGTGCGTCCCAACCGTACTGGTCGCCAATCAACGATCTTTACGGGCTGGACATCGCGGTCGTCAACCCTGCGATAGACCCGACGTTTTCATTCATGACGGTCGATCACGACGGCGAGATTCGCATGGACTGTTCGAGTCCGTACGCGATGGCTCGGCTCGTCGAACTGAAGGACCAATATCGTCTTGCATTTGCCAACGACCCGGACGCGGATCGGCACGGGATCGTCACGCCGTCCGCAGGGTTGATGAAGCCAAATGATTATTTGGCGGTCGCGATCGACTACCTGCTGGCGAACCGGCCGGAATGGCCGGCAGACGGCGCGGTAGGGAAGACGCTGGTCAGCAGCAGCATGATCGATCGCGTGGCGCAGAGACACGGGCGCCGGGTTTATGAGGTCCCGGTCGGCTTCAAATGGTTCGTTCAGGGACTGTTCGAGCGGTGGGTCTGCTTCGGCGGCGAGGAGAGTGCGGGGGCGAGCTTCTCGCGGCGCGACGGCGCCGTCTGGACCACCGACAAGGACGGACCCATCATGGATTTGCTGGCGGCGGAGATTACGGCTCGCACTGGAAAAGAGCCAGGGGAGCACTATCGCGCGCTGACCGCGGAGTTTGGCACCCCGTACTACTCGCGGATCGACGCGCCGGCCACGCCAGAGCAGAAGGCCAGGCTTCTTCAGCTCTCGCCCGAATCGGTCCGCGAGTCCCGGTTGGCCGGAGAGCCCATCGTCGCCAAGCTGACCCGCGCGCCCGGCAACAACGAGTCGATCGGCGGATTGAAAGTCGTGACCGCAGCTGGCTGGTTTGCGGCACGGCCTTCGGGCACGGAAAACATCTACAAGATCTACGCGGAAAGTTTCAGCGGCCAGACCCACCTCGATGCGATCGTGCGCGAGGCCCAGGCGATGGTCGATGCCGCACTCCAATGAGGAGGATCCTGCTCTCACTGTGCGTACTCCTGAGCATGCCGCCGCCGGGGGCGCGTGCGCAGCAGGCGCCGATCACGATCCACACGACCGTCGATGGGCTGCCTAGCAACAGCATCAACCGCATCGTCAAAGACTCCCGCGGGTTTCTGTGGTTCTGCACGGCCGAAGGGCTTTCACGGTTCGATGGCTATGCGTTTACGAACTTCGGGAGCGATCAGGGGCTTCCGCAGTCTTCCGTCAACGATTTTCTCGAAACGCGGCAAGGTGAATACTGGATCGCAACCGGTGGCGGGTTGGTTCATTTCAATCCAAAAGGCCGGGCGGGCCGAGGTGTCGCCACGGGTGGTGGGTCGATCGCCTCCGTGCCGATGTTCGCGCTTGTCGTGCCGGATCGCGCGGCGTCGCCATCGATCGCCGTGACCGTGCTGCGTGAGGGGCGGGACGGCGCGATCTGGGCCGGCACCGGCGATGGCTTGTATCGACTGACGTTCCGGGCTGGCCGTTCGTCGCTGGAGTCCGTTGCGATCGGGATACCGTACGACAACGCCGAGCAGCGGGTCGTGGCGGACGTGCTGGAGGATGCGAGCGGATCGTTGTGGGTTGCGGCGCCGAGCGGACTCTATCGGCGCTGGCCTGACGGGAGCTTCGCGCGCTACACGCAGAAAGAGGGCCTGCCGAACGACTACCTCCAGGATTTGCTCGAGGATCACGAGGGTCGCCTGTGGGCGGCAACACTGGTGGGCGGCTTCTTCCGCTTCAGCGCCGGGCCATCGCACCAGCCGCCGGTTGTCGATCGCCGGTTCACGGTCCCTGATCTCCCGACATCGTGGGTGTTTCAGCTGCTGGAAACCTCCGATCGTCGATTCTGGATCGCCACGGCCCGCGGCCTGATCGAGTTTTTTCCGTCCGCCCCCGACGGACATGCGTTTCGCGTCTACACGACGCGAAACGGGTTGAGCTATTTCGACATCACCGCGCTCAGCGAAGACGCCGGCGGCAATCTCTGGCTGGGCACCAACAACGCCGGCGCGATGAAGTTTGCGCTCAACGGATTCACGTCGTACGGCGAGCGAGACGGCCTCCGGCAAGCCGGCACGGTCTTCAGCGACCGGGCCGGCAATTTGTGCTACCGGGGCGCCGTTCTGGGCGACGCACGGGCCAGCGTGTTCGAGGGTGCCCGACTGAATCTCGTGAGCACGGTGCAGCCCGCATATCACGAACGAATCGGCTGCTTCGACGGTCGGCATTTCAACGGCTTCCAACCTGCGGCTATCAAGAGCCCGTCTTGGGGCTGGGTCAGCGAACAGATCATCCTGCAGACGCGGTGCGGCGAGTGGTGGTTCGGAACTGGCGTCGGTCTCTACCGTTTTCCTCCGGCCGATCGCCTCGATGCACTTCGGACATCGCGACCGCGTGCGCTCTATTCGACCAACGACGGCCTGGCCACACCTCAGGTGTTCCGGCTGTTCGAAGACTCGCGCGGCGATGTGTGGGTGTCCACGATTGGCTCCTCGACGAATGGCCTGGCACGATGGGATCACCTCAGCGCGCGCGTAATCGACATGGCCGGGCTCCCTGGGGTTCCTGCGCTCAAGAGCACTCTGCCGCGCGCGTTTGGCGAGGACGCCTCGGGTCACGTCTGGGTGGCGTTCGATGACAAGCTGGCCCGCTACCGGGATGGGGCATTCGAACTGTTCACATCGGGCGATGGACTCCCGCCCGGGAACATACGGTCCATCTATCTGGACCACACGGGACAGCTGTGGCTGGCATCGGCAGAGAGCGGGCTCGTCCGCGTAGACGGCCTCGGGGCTGAGCGACCGAGGTTCACGACCTATGGCATCACGCAGGGTCTCTCAAGCAACACCGCGGTGGTGATCACCGAGGACTCGCGCGGCCACATGTACGTGGGAGGCGGACGAGGGCTCGATCGACTGGATCCTTCGACCGGGTTGGTCAAGCACTTCACCACCGCCGACGGACTTGCCCCGGGTTCATTTCGATCTGCGTTCCGCGATCGCGACGGGGTTCTCTGGTTCGGCATGACGAGCGGTATCTCCAGGCTCTCGCCTCCGGCGGAGAGACCGGCCGTTCCACCCCCCGTGTTGATCAGCGGCGTGTCGATCGACGGGGTGCCGCAGCTGGTCTCAGCGCTCGGCGAGCGCGAGATGGCCTTGTCCGACCTTGCACCCGGTCAAAACCAGCTGCAGATCGACTTCATAGGTTTAGGCTTCGGCTCCGGTGACGCGCTCCAGTACCAATACCGCCTGCACGCCGCTGATGCCAATTGGAGCGTGTTGAGCCGCCAGCGAACTGTGACCTACGCAAACCTTGCCCCGGGGCGCTATACGTTCCTTGTCCGGGCAGTCAACTCGGACGGAATGGTCAGTGCCAATCCTGCCGCGATGCGGTTCGCGATTCTGCCACCGATCTGGCGACGCGCGTGGTTCATGATTCTGGTCGCGCTGGTCACGGGCGCCATGGCGTTCGCGCTCTATCGCTATCGCGTCGCGCGTTTGCTCGACATGGCCAACATGCGGACGCGGATCGCCACTGACTTGCACGATGACATCGGCGCCAATCTGACGCGCATCGCCTTGCTCAGTGAGGTGGCGACGCGGAAGCGTCTCCTCGAGCCGCGTGTTGCCGTCGGGAATACTCACGCGATGGTGGTCACGGAAGAGGAGGACGGACCGCTGAACTCCATCGCACGAATTGCCCGCGAGTCGGTCAGTTCGATGAGTGACATTGTCTGGGCGATCAATCCGGCGCGGGAAACGCTCCTGGATCTGACCCGCAGGATGCGCCAGCACGCCGATGAAATTTTCACGCTGCGTGATATTGCGCTCCGCTTCGACGCGTCGAATATTCGTCCGGAGCTACGATTGGGGGTCGATGTTCGACGGGATGTGCTCCTGATCTTCAAGGAAAGCGTGAACAATTCTGCCCGACACTCCGGCTGTACGTCGGTGGAGATTGGTTGCCGGGTTGAAGGATCCCGGCTCGTGCTGACCATGGCCGATAACGGCGCAGGGTTCGATACCTCGCTCGAGAGCGAGGGCCAGGGGCTCAGGAGCATGCGGCGGCGAGCTCAGCGACTCCGTGGGACGTTGGATATCGCGTCCGGCTCCGGGGTGGGGACGCGTGTGACCCTCACGGTCCCTCTATGATTCGCTTCGCGCCACGCGTGGCCTGCCCGAACACGTAGGTGACACGCGGCAATTTCCAGGCTAGGTTGAGCAAGCCCTCATCTGATCGCAGACCATCCGATGAATACTAACGCGGACACACGGCGTGCACGATCGACAGACGTCCCCATTCGGGTCGTGATCATCGAGGACTTGCGCGAAGTGCGGGAAGGCCTGGCCATGCTCATTGGCGGCACCAGCGGGTTCTGCTGCGCCGGCAGCTACCGCACGATGGAGGATGCCCTGAACGGCGTCGCCGGTTCGAGGCCAGACGTCATCCTCACCGACATCGGACTGCCCGGCATGGACGGCATCGAAGGTACCCGCCTCCTGCGCGACCGTTTTCCTGCCGTGCCCATCCTGGCGCTGAGCGTGTACGACGACGACACGAATGTGTTCAACGCGATCTGCGCCGGGGCTTCGGGGTACCTGCTGAAAAATACGGCGCCCGCGCGGCTTCTCGAATCGCTGAGGGAAGTCGTGGACGGCGGTGCGCCGATGTCGCCGGACGTGGCACGACGCGTCATCGCGCTGTTCCGCGAATTCCGGCCGCCGGCGCGCGCCTCGTATGATCTGACACCCCAGGAAACCGAGCTTCTGAAACTCATGGTCGAGGGCCACCACTACAAGACGGCGGCACGCGAGATGGGAATCTCAATCAATACCGTTTCCTTCCACCTGAAACACATCTACGAAAAACTTCAGGTCCACTCCAAGACCGAGGCCGTCGCCAAGACCCTGCGCGAACGCCTGCTCTGAAATACGCCTGCTGTTTCACCCGCGGTACCGGCTACCAATCTACGTAGTTACATGGCCCGACCGGGCGGGAGTACAAGGACAGTGTCGTGGCGCATGCCACACCAAGACGAAAAGGGGAAGCCGTGAGACTGCGCCTGTTGTTGTTCGCCTGTGGCCTCGTGCTGATGTCTACGCTGGTGATGCGGGCGAGCCAGGTGCCGGCTTCCGAGAGCCAGGTCCCGGGCTTTCCTATGCAGCATCCGATCGACTGCGGCGGCGAGCCGTGCGATGCGGTCCACCGCGGGTTCAACGCATTCGTCGACCGAAAGCTGCATGGCCTGGACGCGAACGGGCGCGCCTGCGCCGACTGTCACATGCTGACCGACAACTTCCAGCTTTCTCCGGCCGATGCCGAGGAGAGATTTCAGCTGCTCCAGCGGCGTCGTGAGAAGGATCAGGATGCGGACGATCCCCTGTTCCGGCCAATCGACGCGGACGATTTCCGGACCAATGGCGAGACTGCCAGCGACTACAGCAATCTCCGCGAAAACGGCCTTGTCAGGATCACGTTCCCGCTTCCCGCGAACATGAAGCTCGTCGACTCGGTCACCGGGCTCGTGACCGACGAGACGTTCGTGGACGTCTGGCGAATGGTCCCCACCGTCAACGACGTGAAACTGACCGGACCTGATAGCGCCAATCCCTGGTTCCGTGGCCCCAACAACACGGGGGGATACCAGCTCGATGGCCGGATGGCGACGCTTCAGGATCAGGCCGCCGGCGCCTTCGCCAACCACGCGCAGGCGCTCGTCACGCCGCCGCAACGGATGCTCGACGATCTGGCGGCGTTTCAGAGTGTCCTGTTCTCGACCCCGCGCGTTCGGATGCTCTCGAACGCCATCGATGCTGGCGAGGCGCTTCCCGATGTCGATCCGCCGCTGACCGAGCTCGAGCAGCACGGCAAAGTTGTGTTCGAACGCGCGTGCACCCAGTGCCACGGCGGTCCGTCCCAGTCGAACGCGGAGCTGCCGCGCATCCGGTTCCACGACATCGCCTCGCAGTGCCCGCGTCCGATCGATACGCGGCCGATTACGATCGTGATTCCAGCTCGATTTGCGTTCGCGCCTTGCCCGACTCGCCTCGAGCGGAACGCAAGGACGTATGAAATCACGATGGCGAACGGGGCGAAGATCCGTCGTACCAGCTCAGACCCCGGGCGCGCGTTGTTGACGGGCTTCGTGGGCGGAGGCGTTCCGGCAGCGCAAGACGACTGGCAAAAATTTGACATGCCCGGGCTTCGTGGCATCAGCAAGACCGCTCCGTACTTTCACAACAACAGCGCGGCGACCCTCGAAGAGGTGGTCGATCACTACATCGAGTTCTTCAAGCGCGTGCGGGTGAATGTGCCCGGCAACCCGATTCCCCCGATTCTCACCACCGATGGGGTGAATGTCGATCGACCGCTGACGTCCGCAGCGGAGCGAGAGGCCCTGCTCGCGTACTTGCGAACACTCTGAGACGCGGCCGCCGTCGCCCGCCGGGGGTCTGCCGCTGGGGCGGCCGCTCTGCCTTTTTCTGTTCAGGTCGCCTGAATTGCAATGTTCCGCTCACGCACCGCGGTCGTGGGGTGTCGGGGGGACATGCAATGAAAAAGGTTTGCCTATTCTTGGCACTTGGCGCAGCGACGTGGGGCCTCGCGGCGGGTTCGGCGCTTGCGGATCCGGTTCGCATCGATTTCAACGTGGACGTCCGGGCGACGCACGGCGCGATGGAGGAAGTCTTTGGCCTGCCGATTCATGCCGGCGACGTCCTGTCCGCCAGCGTGACGTATGACGCGGACGCGTTCGACGGTAACCCGGATCCGTTGTATGGCGGGTATGTCGCGAAGGGGGAGATCGCGATCAACTACGGTACTGGTGTCCGGCTGCCGCTCCAGATCCTGACTGTCATCGACAACGCGTGGGGAGTTGGATATCCGACCGACTATTTCGCGGCCGCCAGTGAATTCGGCGACGTGCCCGGGTTCTCGCAGGTGCTGGCGATCACAGAGTTCTATGGGCCGCCTTCGGCACAGAATGGCGATGCGCTACCGCGTACCGCCGAGATGTTCCGCGCCATGTATTCCACTCGTGGATCGTTTCAGTTCAACTTGAACAAGAACGGCGTCGAGCCGCCCTTTGACGATACGACCCACGCGGTGCTTGGCACCATCAGCCTGAGCGAGCCTGCGGCGGTTCCGGAACCGGCAACGCTGGTGCTGTTGGGGACGGGCGCGCTCGGCCTGGCTGTCCGAATGCGGCGCTTTATTCCTTTTTCGGGCCCTCCAGGATCCTGCCGTCGGGGGCGATCGTCACCTCCACGTCTTTTTTGAGGGCGCGCTTCACGACGATCTCGTAGCCCTCGAGGTGTTCGCTCCCGTTGGTCACTGCGGTGACCGCCATGATTTCCTTCAGCTCCGCCTTGGGGAACTGCCGCGACACCGCCTGCACGACCGGCTCCGGCAGCTGGCTGGCGGCAATCTGCTGTTCCCAGTTGTGAAAGGTCCCGTCAGCGAAGATGTCCGCTTCGAACTTCCTGTCGGCCTGCTTGAACTCGATGTCGTAGACCTCCTTGCCGTCCTCCTTTTCCTTGCTCCATTTGTCGATCTTGGCCTGCGGGAATTTCGCCGTGAGCGCGGTCATGACGTTCGCCGGTATGGTTCGGCCGCTGCCTCCTTGCCGTTCCGCCACTCCGTCAAACCCCGACACCTCGGGGACTGTGACGAGATACCGAGGACTTCGCGGTGCTGCAGCGAACGCGAGTGTGAGAAAGAGGGGCGCAGAAAGAACGAGCGAGGTCATGGGTCGAACCCTCCGCTCGAAAGAGCGATGGCGTGACGCGTCGGTTCCAAACCGGAACGTGCGACCGCAGCATTCTAATCGATTCGTGTGCCCTAGGTGGCGGACGCCGCGGCCGTTTTCGCCACGTCGTCCACGAAACGATCAACGGCGACCCAGTCCGTGAACTCGTAGTCGCGTGAGGTGTCGGTCGGCGCGCCCTGTGCCCGTGCGATCTGTTTGATGAAGAAGCGGATCAGAAAGTTGTAATGGCTATACGCGAGCGCGCCGGCGACCGGGAGGCTCCGTGCCGGCTTCCAGCCGGTCTGCTCGACGAACACGTCAATCATGCGCCTGGCATCCGCGGCGGAGCGCTCACGTCGTTCGGCGGTTGCGTGTCGATCCTCGGCTCCGGCTTCGGACAGGGTAACTGACAGAAACACTGCTCCCAGCCGCTGCAGTTCTTCACGATTGGCGCGAACGAACTCAATCATTTCGTGCTCGTGATGACCCGCGTGCACGGACGCCGCCAGGCACACGGTTGTGTACGCGCGCCAATCGATCGGCGCGCGAATTGTCCGAACGTTCTCGACATTCACGTCCATCCCATGCGCGCCGAGATCGGCGGCGATGCGCTCGGCGAGCTTTCGCGCCTGTCCTTGACGTGTGGCATAGAACACGGCTGCCTTCATAGCAACCTCCCGAGGGCCTGGGTCGCACGAGGCGTGCCGCTGTCCCGGTGCGAATTCCTGGGGCTTTTTGCTGATGTGATCACGCATCGGCGAGCGAATGCCGGATTCCCGGCACTGACACGGCTACCGCACTCTGAAAGGAACGAGGGCTCTGGTCGAGTCGGTGCCGCGCGTCGCGTCGATTGCAACCAGATAATCGTCGCGCAGGCTGACGCTGAGCGGCACGTCCAGTTGATAGACGCCGTCTTTGAGCGGCGCGACGGTCAGTGTCCGAAGTTCCTTGCCCTGACGGTTGAGCAGTTTCGCGGCGACCGTAATCTCCGGGCCGCCGTACACCGGGAAGCGGATGAACAGACGATCCGATCGATCGAATTCGCGGCGTACTTCGGGTTGCGCCTCGCCACCCTCCGCGATGGCGCGCGCGTCCCGCGCCGTTCGGGTGCGAAGGACCATCGGCGAGCCGATCGCGAGCGTCGAGCCGTCAAATCCCGGGAGCGTGACCCGTCGGCTGATGTCGTCAATTTCTTCCCCGCGCGCATCGAGTGCCTTGATCTTCAGCACCATGTCTCCGGCGGGTGCGTCGAACGACAGCAACCGCGTCGTCGTCGCGGAGGAAGAGAAATAGCTCTTGCCATCTGGTGACGTTCCCTGGATCGTGAGCGACATCTCCCCGCCACCCGATCCGGCAGGCCTGGGCATCCATACGAGGCTGACGTGTGTCAGCCCTTGATCGCCGCGGGTCATTCCGATCCAGTAGTCGATCGAATGCTCGGCGCGCTGGCTGAGCGACAAATCGCCGAGCGCGCGCTCGACGTCCGGCGGAACTTCGCCAGCGGCCGCTTCGGCCCGTCCGCGCTCCACGTCGGTCGCCGAAGGGGCGAAATATCCGCTCCGCGCACGGATCTCATAGCCTTCCTTGTCCATGCGCACCTTGATGCGATGAAACTTGCCGTCCGACGGCGCCGGCGATCGATACCCGAGCAAATAATAGGCACTTGAATCGAGCACCATCTGCGGCAGCTGCTGCTCCGGGCGATTCGACCCGACGAAGGGTCTTCCTCCTGTCTCTTCGGCCAAGGACAACAAGGATTCGGGGCGACGGCCGACCTCGGAGGACGGGTCCAGCGTGTAGATCGCCGTGTTATTGGTATTCGCCGTTCGGACGATCTCCTGATAGCGCTCGGTCTCGTCGTCTCGCCCGTAGAGGGGGATTCCCTGGCTCACGAACAGCAGCGTCTTCCGTCCTTCGCGGAAATTTCCGAGGAACGCCGCCGCCGCGTTGAGGGCCGATGTCGTGACCTGATTGCGCAGCCTGGGGATGTCGCGTCCCATTTGCAGCTGGGCCTCTTCGACCGCGCCGCGCGGAGGCAGCAGGACCCCGAATCGTCCTTTTAGCCCGTGTACCTGGTCGGCGAGCTGCAGTCGATCCCGCGTGAATTTGATCGAGTCGACCGTCGTCAGCTGGTCCATGATACCGACGAGGTCGGTTGGACCGAAGTCGTTCCGCACAAACTCAGTCAACACCTCCCTGCCGCGCGTCGCCGGGATGAACTCGCCGATGTGATACTCATCCCAGAAGATGAGAAACAGCCTCACATCGTCGCGCGCCGCTTCGGTCGCGGCCTGACTGGTCGAGTGGATTTCGAGAGACCGATCGTCGCTGGGTTCGCCGGTGACGCGCACCAGCTCGAACGACTCAATCGCCTGCGCAGCGCCGTCCTCGGTGACCACGAAGTCGTTTTTCGTCAGATCCGTCGCGGGTTTGCCATTGCGGTTCGTGACGGTCACGTCCACGCGGACGATATTCGCGCCGCCGCGGAAGACCGGCGGTTGCTGTTGCTGGGAAGTTTGCTGGGATGCCTGGGGAACGCCGATCGCCGTCAACGCGACGAATCCGAGCCCCACTGCACCCGCGCGAATCGCGACACCTGCCACGGGAACCTCGATTAGGAACGAGCGCTGGCACGCCCAGGTTCGATTCTATCCCCGAGGAGTGGTATCAGGCGACGAATCGTGGAGCAGCGGTACGCTCAGAGACCTTTTTGCTCCAACGCTGTTCTCTTACGGCCACGGCCGGCCGCTGGTGTCCGGATCCCTCGGATTGGTCTTTCTGATTGTGGGTATTGCGGGGCGAAGTCGAGAGCGAGCCCGCCCTCGCTAGAAGCGCCGGCGGGCCCTCAGGACGAAGCAAGATCATCCCGCACGCTACGGTTCCCGACCGGGCCTCACTCTTGATCGGGCGCGCGCGAGCACGCCACCCAACCCACTAGCGAGAAGTACCAGTGTCGCTGGCTCGGGCACGGGTGCCGAAGACGACGAATCGAAGGCGAAAACGATCTGATTCTCGCCGCCAACGTACCGTCCATCGT
>JBKPNQ010000200.1:0-19595 GCA_046732715.1 Acidobacteriota bacterium
CCTCGCGGCGTCCGCATCGAGCTCGCGATCGACATAGGCATCCAGATCATGATTGACCGCTTCGCAGCTCACGGTAGTGTCTCCATGGGGTCGGCGGGCGTCAGCGTGTGCTCTGTAATCGTTCAGGTGCGCGTGCCAGGCGGGACATCGAGGCCTTGATCGAGCGGCTCGACGCCCGGGTCATCGATCGACCCGCTCCCCCTCGATCCCGATCGACGGGCGACCCGGCTGTACCACGTATTCCGCACGATCGCGAAGAACCACGCTCGCGGGTCGCCATCTCTCCGTGACGGGACGTAACGCAGTGCCCGTACGCAGGCATCCTGCACGACATCCTCCGCCTCCACCTCATTCCGGGTGAGCCACCGCGCGACGTTGAAGGCGGCGTCCAGGTGAGGCAGGACCGTCGCTTCGCACGCCGGGGCAGCGATTGTTCCCACGTAAGACCGGCAGAAGCCAGGCTTTATTCCCGGGAATAGGTCTCCCTCGGTACGGGTCTCTCAGGCAAAGACCATATTCATGAGGGAGGCCCGTGTGAAACGAAGAACAGACGCTGAGGACGCTGGGAGACGACATTTTCTGGAATGCATGGCGTGGGTTGGCACCGGCGCCGTGTGGGCTTTTTCTGGCGGCATCCTCAAGGGGACTGCACTCGGACAGGCGTCACACGCCGCGATGACGGCGGCCGGGGGCGGCGGGCTCCGCTTCGTCCAGATCAGCGACAGCCACATCGGATTCGACAAGCCTGCGAATACAGACGTCACGGCCACGCTGCGCGAGGCGATCGCGAAGATCAAAGCCGAACCGGAGCCGCCTGCGTTCGTGCTTCACACCGGAGATTTGACGCATCTCTCGAAGCCTGCGGAGTTCGATACGTTGCAGCAGGTGTTGTCGGAGTTGTCGCTCCCGGTCTTCTACGTTCCCGGTGAGCACGATGTGCTCGGAGACGACGGACAGAGTTATCTCGAGCGATTCGGAAAAGGAACACTCGGCGCCGGGTGGCACAGCTTCGACCAGAACGGTATTCACTTCATCGGCCTCGTCAACGTCGTCAACCTCAAGGCCGGCGGACTTGGATCGCTGGGTCTCGAACAGCTCGAATGGCTGGAGCAGGACGTCAAGCGACTCCCCGCCAGTACGCCGATTGTCGTCTTTGCGCACATCCCGCTCTGGTCGGTGTATCCGGACTGGGGTTGGGGAACCGACGATAGCGCACAGGCGCTGTCGTATCTCAAGCGATTCGGCTCGGTGTCGGTGCTGAATGGACACATTCACCAGGTGATGCAGAAAACCGAAGGCCACGTGACGTTTCACACCGCGATGTCGACCGCGTTTCCCCAGCCGGCACCGGGTACGGCTGCGTCGCCAGGACCGATGAAGGTTGCCGACGATCGCCTGCGCCAGGTGCTCGGGCTCTCGCGCATGTCGTTTCACGCCGTCAATTCACCGATTGCGATCACAGACTTGCCGCTCGCAGCCGATACGCAGCCGGCTGGCGGGCACAACGTGGCCGTCGACAATTTCAGTTTCGCCCCGGGTATGATCTCTGTGCCGGTCGGCGCTTCGGTCGAGTGGACGAACCGCGATGACGTGCCGCACGTCATCATGAGCGCGGAGAAGAAGTTCAAGTCGCCTGTCCTCGACACCGACGAGCGGTTCTCCCACACGTTCGATACGCCCGGCACCTACGACTACTTCTGCTCGCTGCATCCCAAGATGACCGGCCGCGTCACCGTTGGGTGAGAGGCTGCGGCGGACGTTCATCCTCGCATTTGACTGACGGGCGCGCGGAGGTTACGGTGACACGATGACAGCAAGCGGACTAGAGGGGGTCGTCGCCGCAACGACGCAACTGAGCCACGTCGACGGCGAACGCGGCGAGCTCGTGATTGGCGGATATCAGCTCGAACACCTCGCCGAGTACGCCACTTTCGAGGAAACGACGTGGTTGTTATGGCACGGTGAAGTGCCGTCAGTCGCCGAGCTCGAGCAGTTCCGCCGTGCACTGGCCGGCCTCCGCGCCATCCCCGACTCGACGCTATCATTGCTCCGGGAGTGCGCGGAACGCCGGATCGACGACATGGACGCCCTCCGGATGGCCGCCGGGACGTTCTCGCTGGTGGGCGACGATGCGGCAGGGATCGTCGCCCGCATGCCGACGATCGCCGCAGCCTATTGGCGTCTGCGGCGTGGCCTGGCGCTGATTCCGCCACGCCGCGAGCTCGATCATGCCGCAAATTTCCTGTACATGCTGAGCGGGGAGCTTCCGGATCCGGAGCGGGTCAGGGGCCTCGAAACCTATCTGAACACCGTGGTCGATCACGGTCTGAATGCGTCCACGTTTACGGCCCGCGTGATCACGTCCACGGGATCCGATCTCGTCTCCGCCGTCACCGGGGCGCTGGGAGCGCTGAAAGGCCCGCTCCATGGTGGTGCTCCTGGCCCGGCGCTCGAGATGGTGTTCGAGATCGGCGACGCCTCGCGGGCGGAAGCGGTCTTGCGCAAGAAGATCGAATCCGGTGAAAAGCTCATGGGGTTTGGCCATCGCGTCTACAAGGTCCGCGATCCACGCGCCGATGTCCTGGCCCGAGCGGCCGAGCGGCTGTTCACGCGCCGCGGCGACATGTCACAGTACACGCTGGCCCGAACGGTCGAAGCGGAGGCGCTTCGGCTCCTCGAAGAGTACAAACCGGGTCGACGGCTTCAGACCAACGTCGAGTTCTACACCGCGTTGCTGCTCCACGGTCTCGGATTCGGCGTCGAGCTGTTTACACCGACGTTTGCGATCAGCCGCGTCAGCGGATGGATCGCACACGCCTTCGAGCAGCGTCGCGCCAACCGCATCATCCGGCCACAGTCGGAGTACGTCGGGCCACGGGATCGGCGGTGGGTCCCTGCGGCAGAACGCGCGTAGGCTGCCGCCGGTTTTCTGTGGCTACTCTCTCCCCTGAAATCATCACCTGTCGGTCGGCGAAGGAATGGGCGCGATGGCTGGCGGCGCATCACAGGACGTCGAACGGCGTCTGGTTGCGCTGTTTCCGGAAGGGAGCCGATGTGCAATCGATCACCTACCCGGAGGCGCTGGACGAGGCGCTCTGCTACGGCTGGATCGACGGGCAAGTGAAGAAAGACGACGTCGACTCTTTCCTGCGAAAGTTCACGCCGCGGCGAAAACGAAGTATCTGGTCGAAGATCAACGTCGGCCATGCCACGCGGCTCATCGACGCCGGCAGGATGAAGCCTTCCGGTCTCAAGGAGATTGAGGACGCGAAGCGCGACGGCCGTTGGGCGGACGCGTACGACTCGCCGAGCCGGTCTACGCTTCCTGAGGATTTCGTCGACGCGCTGTCGAAAAACAAGAAGGCTCGCGCGTTTTTCGAGACGCTGAGCAAGGCGAACCGGTACGCCATCACCTGGAGACTCCAAACCGCGCGCACACCTGAAACCAGGCAGCGGAGACTGAGAGCCATTCTCGCCATGCTCGCCAGGCGCGAAGCGTTTCACCCATGAAGGCAGCCGCCTGGTGATGAGCGTGGCGCCGCGGGTCAAAGCCCGTTTCGTCGAGCCGATGTTGCTCCTGCGTACCGACACGCTTCCGGACGATCCCGCAAGCTGGGCGTACGAACTGAAGCTCGATGGCTACCGCGCCATCGCCTTCAAGACCGGCGGCCAGGTTCGTCTTCGCTCGCGCAACGACAACGACTTCAGCACCCGGTATGTCTCCATCGTCCGCGGACTGGCACAGCTGCCGAATGAGACCGTCGTCGACGGCGAATTGGTCGCGTTCGGCGATGATGGACGTCCGTCGTTCAACGCTCTGCAGAACTATTCAGCCTCTGCCCCGGTTCTGTTCTACGTGTTCGACGTGATCATGTTGGCCGGGCGAGATCTTCGGAATCAGACGCTCGAGAGCCGACGACGGTTGCTGGAAGATAAGATCGTGCCGAAGCTCGCGGAGCCAGTCCGCTATGCCGCGGAGATCAACGCGACGCTGCGGGATCTTATCCACTCCGTGAAGGCGCAAGGATTTGAGGGAGTGGTGGCCAAGCGCCGGAACAGTTTCTATGAAGCCGGACGACGGTCCGGCGCATGGCTGAAGATGCGTGTCAACCGTGGCCAGGAGTTCGTGATTGGCGGGTACACGATCGGCACCCAGACATTCGACGCGCTGATCTTCGGATACTACGAAGCCGACCGCCTCTTGTATGTGGCGCGAACACGCAGCGGCTTCACGCCGGCGACGCGGCAGCAGCTCTTGAAGAAATTCAAGGGGCTGGAGATTTCGAATTGTCCATTCGCGAATCTTCCGGAGGAACGAAGTGGTAGGTGGGGCCAGGGATTGACGAAGGCTAAGATGGCCGCGTGCCGATGGTTGAAGCCAGAGCTCGTCGGCCAATTCGAGTTCCTGGAATGGACCGCGGACAATCATCTCCGCCATTCGAAGTTCATCGGGCTGCGCGAAGACAAGCCGGCGCGCGAGGTGAGGCGAGAGTAAAGTGATTTCCAAACCACGGTCAGTCGATCAGAGTTTGGCATATCAACTTTGTTCCCTGCCGAACTGCACGTACCGACGGTCAAGCCGAAGATGCGAAGATCCGAAGGAGAAACGAAGAGTAGGCAAGAGCAACCGGACAACTAACAGCGCCGTTGGCCGCCGCCGGCCTGCGGCCGGCTGACGTGCGAAGCGCGTGGCGGCGAACGCGAGCGCCTAACAGCTTCGGATCTTCGTCACGTCATTTGGCCATCCTCGGGTGACGAGTTCTGAGCACGAATAGCATTCCTATTCACGGACACCGGGAGTGGGATTACCTCGTCAGCCAGCGCACCGCTTCGTCGTAATCCTGAAACGTGCGGACTGACGTGTTCGGGATCCGCAGCACGGTCCGGAGCATTCCAGCGATCTCGAAATACACACCGCTGCTGAGCACGATCGCGCTCCGTCCGCCGGAGAGACTCTGCTGATGTTCGGTGAAGAATCGATTGAACCCCTCGACCGTGGCTTTCGAGAGCGAATGCGTGCCACGACGATCGACCAGCAGTGTCAGAGGGAGGCCGACTGTCGGAGATTCGAGTATCGCCATCATCGCGTCGCGCCACTCGTCGAGCGAGTACGGATCGACGACCGTAAACAATACGAACCGTCCGTCAGGTTCGACGCTCCAGGTGATCGGCATCGACGCTATTTTTTACACCAAAACTTGGATCTTTTCGGCATGAGCGTATGCGAAAAGAGTCACCGGTACTTTCGACCATGCTGGCGTCAGCCGAAAGGGAAAGTCCTACCCACTATCAGCGGTAGTAGGTGCTGCGCCGCTGATGTGAGTGAACCCGCAGGCGACCGACAGCGATCACAAGTGCCGAAGCGCGACGTTGGGATCGACGCGCGACGCGCGACGTGCGGGGACATATGCGGCGATGAGCGCGGCGACAATGAAGGCAACCGGCACGAGTGAGACGATCAGCGGATCGAACGCGGGCAGCATGCGGATGAACAGCGGCCGGAATCCCACTCGCAGCACGATCCCGCATCCGAGCCCGATCGCGAGGCCGACGAACACCGGCCGTGCGCCGTCCAACAGCACCGTTCGCAGCAGGCGACGGGCATCAGCGCCGAGCGCCATGCGGATTCCGATCTCGCGGGTTCGTCGCAGGACGAGTTCGGACAGGACGCCGTACAAGCCGGCCATCGCGAGGATGAGTGACAGCCAGCCAAGCAGTCCCGAAGCAGCCGCTCCGACCTCGAGCACCAGATGTCGTGCGCCTCCCAGTGCCGACGCCGGCGCGGCATCCATCACGGCGAGATCGGAATCGGCTCGATTGACGACTCGCTTGAGCGGATCGATGAGCGATGCCGGGTCACCGGTGGTACGAGCGGTGATCGTCGCGGTCGGTTGATAGTGCTGGCTCCACGGTAGGTACAGGAACCCACCGCCGCGATTGCCAACATCGCCAACATCCGTTTCGGCCGCGACCCCGATCACCGTGACGGTCTCAACCGGGGGTGCTGGCTCAGCCGCCGACTGACGGAACCGGATAAAAATCTGCCGTCCGACAGCCGCGCCGTTGGGGAACAGTTCTTTCGCCATACGCCCGGTCAAGACGGCCACTCGTTCCGAAGCGGCCGTGTCGCGATCGTCGAATCGACGTCCCTCGACGATCTGCACGCCCCAGGTGCCAAACACCTCGGGCGTGCTGACCATGAAGTCGTAGTAACCGCGGCTCAGTTGATCCGGCGAGACGCCCACGCTGCCGCCAGCACCGCCAGCCAACTCGATCGGAAAACCGGACGACAGCGCCACAGATTCGACGCGAGGCAACCGGCGTGCTGACTCGAGGATGTCCTGGACCACCCGTCGCCCCAGTGCTTCGTCGTACCGCGGTTTCTGAAGAGGCACGCGAACGACCGCCAGGCGATCGACGTCGATGCCGGTGTCGTGACGCGCCAGTGCGATCAGCTGTTGCGCACACAGCACCGCAACCGAGACGAGGCCGGCAGAGACCGCGACCTGGCAGGCGATCAATCCGCGACGGCCACGCCAGCGCGGCAGCGGCGTGTTATGACCGTCGGATGCGATCGCATCTCGCACGCTTCCTCTCGATCCGTGAACGGCAGGGACGACGCCAAAAACGATTAACGCAACCGCCGTGCTCCCTGCCGCGGCAAAGGCGACCGACGTGTTCATCGCCGGGGCGAACTCGACCGAGAGCGCGGGCGCCAGCCGCAGTTCGCCGCTGAGCACGCGTGCCATGAGGAAGCGTGCAATGACGAAGGCGCCGGCGCCGCCGGCAAGCGCCACCAGGCTCGCTTCGACGATCTGTTCGCGCACAAGGCGCCAGCGCGTGGCGCCGAGCGCCAGCCGGACGGCGGTTTCATGCTGTCTTGCCGTGCCGCGGGCGAGCACGAGGTTCGCGACGTTCGTGCAGGCGACGAGCAATACGAGCCCAACGGCCAACATGACCGTGGCCGCAAGCGGCCGGGCCAGCCGATCCACGCTTTCGTGCATCTTTACGCTGGCGGCCGGCAGCAGAACCCAGGGGCGCGAGACGTGAGGCGGCGCCTTCAATCGCCGATCAAGCTGCGAGCCGATCGGAAACGCAAGATCGAGACGATGGGCAATCGCCTGAAGTTCGGCACGCGCCTGGTCCATCGATTTTCCCGGGCTTAGGCGCCCTTTCACGAACACGGTCCGTCGCTCGCGATCGGTCAGGTCGCTTGGGCTGGAAACCGGCGCCGCCGACAGTGGAATCCACGCCGCCGTCGGCAGCACATTCGGCATACTCACGCCGCGGAACGTCGGCGGCGCTACGCCAATGACCTCAAATGTCGTCTCACTCAGTCTTACAACGCGGCCCACAACCGCCGGATCGCCAGCGAAACGTCTTCGCCATAGCGAATCGCTCAGGACGATGACCCGTGGCGCGTTGGACGCATCATCGGACGGTTGAATCAGCCGGCCAAGCGCCGGTTGGACGCCGACGACGGGGAAGTACTCGCCGCCGACGGCTTCCCCCATCAGCCATTCCGCGCTTCCGTCGGCGGCGAGCGGAAGACGGAACGCCTGCCAGGGCGCCAGGAATTCGAAGCTGGTCTGGACGGCGCGATAGTCTTCGAAATCAGCACGCGAGAGAGAAATGAACGAGAGGCCGCTGCCGCGCCGCGGGTCGGCGTGATAGAGATTCGCGACGCGATTGATGTCCCGGATGTCCGGTGGGCGCAGCACCGCCGCATAAACCACCGAGTAGATGGCGGTCGTCGCGCCGATGCCAAGCGCCAGCGTGAGCACCGAGAAGACCGTGAAAGTCGGCGCGGCTCGAAGCCGGCGCCACGCGTGAGTAACGTCAGAAGACCACTCGTGCACGGTTGCTGGCCTCCAATCGACAACCGAAGTCCCCTCATTGGACACCGTCCGGCCGCCTCCGGCGTCCGTTCGCCGTCGAGGCGTCGCTTTATCCGCGGTCAGCAGCCGGATGATCGAAGCGGTAGCCCGCCCACAAGACGATGGCCGCGCCGAGGAGGACGGCCATGTCCGCGACGTTGAAAATACCGGTGCGCAGCGGGCCAATCCCCACATTCATGAAGTCGATGACATTCCCATAGAGGATTCGATCGAACAGGTTGGACGCGCCGCCGGCCGCGAACAAGGCCACGCCCACGAGAGCGGCTCTGGGCCACCGACGCCGAATCGCGACGGTCACGAGCGCCGACAACATCAATGCATTTCCGACCCCGAACACGGCGACGCGAGCTCTGGCTGGCCACTCGGCGCCCAGGCTCATGAACGCGCCGGCATTCTCCGCGTACTGGAGCCGCAACGTGTCCGCAAGGAACGACCGGCTCGGGGTGCCGGCGAGCGTGCTCACGGCGACGTGCTTTGTGATCCGGTCGCAACTGAACGTAGCCGTCACCGCGAGAAGCAGAAGCAGTCGGGTGGCAATTCGAGTCATGCTGCTCACTGAATCCTTCGCGCGGCACTCGGATCACCCGTGGGTGGCGGCGCCAGGTCCGTCGTCGCTGGCGGTCCGAGCAGCTCACGGAAGATCGGCTTCAGGGCATCCGCCCAGATCTGATAGCCCTTCAAGGTCGGGTGCAGCTTGTCACGTTCGTTCAACACACCGTCGACGAGCTTGCCGTTTGAGTCCGCGAGACGATCGTTGATGTCGAGGAATCGGACGCGCCTGCCGTCGGCAAAGGTCGCGAGCTTCTGATTGATCCGGGCGATTGTCGGGATCACCGCCAGGTTGTCGTTGCGCGGGAAGATGGCGGTGACAATGATCGTCGCTGAGGGCGCCTTCTGCTGACAGATGTCGATAATCGCCTTGATGCCGCGCGCGATCTCGGCGATCGTCTGATCGTCGCGCGGCTGCGCGCCGACGTTGTTGGTACCCGCGAGCACGACGATCACCTTCGGATTGACATCGTCCAGCTCACCGTTCTCGAGGCGCCACAGGATGTTCTGCGTCCGGTCGGCGCCCCATCCGAAGTTCCCGGCATTCCAGCCGAAGAAGTTCCCATTCCAGTTCGCGAGCAGCTCGGGGTAATCGAGCGCACCCCATCGTCGAACGATTGAATCCCCTTCGAAGTAGATATCGATCCGCCCGTGCTTGCGTTTCTCGAGCAGCTGCGCGTGCGCGGTCATGGAGTTCTGATCCGTCCGGGGTGCCGCGCGATCGGCTGGGCCGGCAGGAATCTCCGTCGTTGGGCCCTGTGCGAGTGCCGTTGAAGATCCGAACGCGACGCCGGTTGATAGAACCATCGACAAGACGACAAGTGACTTCAAAACCGAGGCCTACCTTGACCCGGTGTCGACAGACGATGAGTGCTTGAGAAACTTGTCGGCCCAGGGGATGAAGTACTTCCAGTTCGGTCCATCGGTGTGACCGCCGTCGTGCTGGCGCCATGCGAGCTGGCCGTCGAGTAGACCGACGTTCACCGCTGGCATCTTCTCGGTCTTGTAATCGTCCGACACGCCAAGGCCTTTCGCGCCGAGCAGGCGGAAGACTGGCTGCGCCGCGACGGCCGCCATGTAGCTGCCCTGATGATCGAGCCACTTCGCGTCGCCTTGCTCGGGCACTCCGTAGCTGACGAACGTCAACCGCGGCGCGCACAGCGCGATCAGTTCGTGCGCGTCGACCGGGATGTCACCGGCTGTCTTTCTGCCGAACGAGGATTCTTCGGTGCCGTACTTCAGGAAGTTTCCCGCCATCCAGTGGTACTCGCCGGAGCCGGTGAGATTCTCGACCGCCTCACCCCAATTCCTGCGGTGCAGCTTGGCGCCGCCTTCGCCCGACGAACCGATCAGCACCACGGCGAATCGCTGGTCGTAGGCCATCGTGACCAGCGCCGCCTTGCCGAAGCGCGACACGCCCTCGATGCCGACCTTCTTCGCGTCGACGCGCTTGTCCGTCTCGAGGTAGTCGAGGCCGCGCGACGCGCCCCACGCCCACCCGCGCAGCGATCCCCAGTCGTCCGGGCGGCGGAACTGTCCTTTGTTAACGAGACCGATGATGCCCTTGGTCAGGCCAGCGCCATTGTCTGCCTGGATGGAATTCGGAGCGATCGTCGCGTAGCCCCAGCCGTCGGCGATCAGCTGCTCGATTGCTGGAGGATCCTGCGGTCGTGGCGGCGCGCCTCCGGGACCGCCTCGGCCCGGGCCGAACCCGCGCGCCGGCGGCGGCGGTGTACCTGGCGCAGGCGGCATTCCGGATCGGCCTCCAAACATCATCATTACTGGCACGGGCTTCGTCGCGTTCGCCGGCGTCACGACCGTCATCTGAATCTCGACGGTGATGTCCGGATACGAAGAGTTGTCCACGGCGCCAATGAGCTCTTTTCCGACGACAGGGCGTCCGCCGACGTCGAACGACTCGGTGCGATTGACTCGCCACGCGACGTTCGGAACGTTCTTCGGCACGCGGCCGAGGACCTCGCGATCGAAATCCTCCACGATCTCCGGACGACGCTGCTTCCGCCACGCGTCGGCGGTGGTGACCTTCTTGCCGTTCTTGAGCGTCAACACGTCGGGAAGGTTCGGGTAAGGGTTCGCCGTTGCCTCGTCGTAGTTGGCGTGATTCGGTGCCGATTCGTTGCCGCTCGGCCCGGGACGCAGCGCGTTGATGCCGAGCTGCTCCATCATGTTCTTGTGGTCCGCAGCGGTCGCCGCTGCATTCGGATTAGGCGGCGGGCCAGCGGGTGCGTTCGCAGGAGCAGCGGGCTGCGTCGTCGACGGCGGCTGGGTTCCGGTTGGCTGCTGCGGGACGGATGGTTGCTGCGCGAACGTGGCGATCGAGAGGACGGCCACGACCGACACACCCAGGACGAATCTATGAGCGTTGCACCAGAACCGAGCTGCGAATCGCATCGCGAGAATCCTCCACATACGCGGCGAATAACAGTCGACGCGCGATCTTTGAGCGTTGATTGCTGCCTTCTTCGCTTGAGACACGGCCGTTACGCTTCGGCGAGGTCGGTGGCCATCACGCCATGAAACGGGACGGTGATCCAGGCCGACGATCCGTGGTCGTTCAGTTTGACGCCGACATCATGTCGCTCACCGTACAACGCTTGAAGGCGATCCCGGACGACCTCGATCCGCGTCGGCGAGTGGGCCTGCGGTGGAGGCGAACCATCGGAGGTGCTTTTCACGCGGATGTACAGGCTCGCCTGGTCATGGCTGGACTCAATCGTCAGCACAGTATTGGCTGGTCGCCCTTCGTCGGGTGAGCGATCAAGCAGGATGTCGACCAGGCTGTGTAGCGTCATCGGTGGGAAATCGGCATCCAGTGTTTCCGGATCAATATCCAGCGTCACCGTGAGACCGGAGCCCTGGCGCACCTGCTCGATCTCGATGTAACGCTCCACGCACTCCAGTTCGTCCTGCAGCGGCCCGACGATGGTGCCAGATCGATTGAGGACGAGCCTCAGAAAATCGGCGAGCTTGCTGATGATGCGGTCCGCCGCGTCCGGATTCGAGTGGACGAGCCGCGAAACCGAATCGAGTGACGCGTAAAGGAACTCGGGCTGGAGCTCCCCGGCCAGAGAGCCGAGGCGCTCCTCGGCCAGTTGCGTTTCGAGCTTTGCGACTTCAAGGGCGCGTTGGTGGACGCGGTGCCGGAACTCGAGCGCATAGCCGAGGGCTGCGATCGAGGCATACGTGACGAGGCTGAAATTGAGGTTCCCGAGATACTCGCTTTGTGCCCACGAGAGCCATTGCATGTTGGCGAGTCGCCCGTCAGCCCACGACAGCGCGACGTAGACGGCAAAGAGCGCCGCGCCGTGGAGAAGGGAGAACGCCGTCGCCGCGACGGCGTGTGATCCGAGCGCACGGACCCATCCTGCGCCCCGGCGGGAAAGCGAGTCGACGAGCCGAAAGACGGCAGGGGCAAGGATCGCCGGAACCAGCCACAGCGTCGCGTTGAGGCCGAGTAGGCGTCCGATCGGGATGACCGCCGGCGGCTTCGCGCCCAGCGCCATCATTCGAGATGCCTGGATTGTGGACGACACGGCGAGGATGGTGGTCCCAAGGAGAACCCACCGCCACCGTGGCATCCAGGCCGGCTTCGTCACGAAAACACTCTACTTCTACTGCGTCGATTTGCCCAGCGTAGACGGGTCCGGCCGGGGACCCGGGACCGCGATGGTGGAAGACCATCGGCCGATGTGGGTTCGAGAGCACGGTCAGCACGCCCCCGAGGCGGACGCGCTTCTCTTCTCCTCGGTCGGCTTCGCCCTCGCGGCGCCGGGTTACACGCTGTGTGATGTCAACGACTGGTTTGATGGCCAGAATGTCAGTGGCGCGCGTCTGGTTCCGCAGACGAGCGCTCGACGCACGAACGCTCGCCGGCGACTTCGCCGTTCCGGTTTTCGTCATCCAGGGCGCCGAGACTTCACGACGCCGACAAGTCGCCTAGGTGCATCATCAGCCAACGAGCCCGGCAGGTGTATTCTGTGCGCCCGAGGAGCCATTGTCCATGCGCCGCCTGATCTTGTTGGCATCACTGGTCGTCGTCTTTGTGGCCAGCATCCTGTTTCAATCCCAGCTTGCGTCGCAGACGCCGAAAGCGCCGCCCAAACGGCCGCCCGAAGAACTGCTGCGCCTCTCACTGGCTGCCGAGGGTCCGGGGCTCGCCGAGCCGTTCAAGGGCGTCACCGCCAACGGTACGATTGAGCCCGGTCTCTTCACAATCCGTTCGACAGGCGTCTCCACGAAGCCGGTAAAGCTCGCGGCGCAGAAATTCCTCGCCGGACTCTCCGACGCACAACGTAAGAAGACGATGTACGCCGTTGACGATCAGGAGTGGCGCAAATGGATGAATCAAAGCTTCTACGTGAGGCAGGGCGTCAGCTTCCTCGAGATGACGCCGGCGCAGCGTGAGCTCGCCTTTGCGCTCTTCCGTTCAGGACTCAGCGCAAAGGGTCTCACGCTGACGCGCGACATCATGCGTCTCAACGAGACGCTTGGCGAGCTGACCGACGGCAACTTCGACGAGTACGGCGAGTTCCAGTACTACGTGACGATCATGGGCACGCCGTCGGAGAAGGACCCGTGGGGCTGGCAGCTCGACGGCCATCACGTCATCATCAACTACTTCATCCTCGGCGACCAGGTCGTCGTCACACCGTTCTTCGCCGGCTCGGAGCCTGTGACTGCGCGGTCAGGCAAATACCAGGGCACCACCGTCCTGCAGGACGAGCAGAACAAGGGTCTTGCCTTCATCAATGCGCTCGACATGCCGAGACGCACCAAGGCGATTCTGAAGTTCTCCAAGACCGGAGACGAGAATCTCACCGAAGCCTGGAAGGACAACGTCATCATTGATTACGCAGGCGTCAGCGCGACTGATCTCTCGGAAGGGCAACGCCGCCAGCTGCTCGACCTCGTCGCTCTCTACGTCGGCAATATCGACGATGGGCATGCCCGCGTGAAGATGGAGGACGTGCGCGCACACATCGATCAGACGTATTTCGCGTGGATCGGTAAAACCGAGCCGGGCAGCGTGTTCTATTACCGAATCCAGAGCCCGGTCATCATCATCGAGTTCGATCACCAGAAGCCTGTCGGTCTGCGGCATCTGATCGATCCGAACTTCCCGACTGTGGAGCACGTGCACACCGTGGTGCGGACGCCGAACGGCAACGACTACGGGAAGGATCTCCTTCGTCAACACTACGCGCTGCATCCGCATTAAGTGCAGGTCGCCGCTCGCGAGCGGCGGTTCTGAGGCTCGCCGCGCCGACAACGGCCGGACTCTGAACGTCCTGAATTCGATGTCCGGTCAGTGTGTCACCTAGTGTCATTGCTGAGTTCGAGCGGCCGATGGGTAGGCATTACTCTTCATCCCTAGCGGGTGTTGGAGCTCCGAAGATTTTTTTCGTTGCGCATGCTCGATCTCGTTGACACTGCCAGCCAATGTGCCTAGAGTATCCGACGATAAATCGTCACGAGTCACGTTGGTTGGTTCACTCAACAACGCGTCGATACGAGGCTCAGTCGACACAGGAAGAAGAAAAGGGGTAGCACCGGGGTAGAGGAAGCGAGCGCGGATGCGGACGATCGTGCCTGCGCCACGAAGGTGGCGAACGCGAACGATCTGTGTAGGCATCGCGACGTTGATGGTGTGCTGGGGGCTGACGACGCCGGCAAAGCCGGCCGCGCAACCAGCAGCACAGTACATCGGTGAAGCGCGGTGCATCGAATGCCACGGCCAGGAAAACAAGCATTTCAGCGAGACGCTGCACGCGAAGATCTTCCGGCTGAATCCGAAGGATGAGCGGCAGCGGCAAGGGTGTGAGGCCTGTCACGGACCAGGCTCGGAGCACGCCCGGAACGCCCTCGACAAAACCAAGTTAATCGGGTTCACACGGCGTTGGGGTACGCCTGTGACCGTGCAGAATGGTCAGTGCCTGAACTGCCACGAGGGTGGCAATCGCCTGCACTGGCCGGGATCGGCGCACGCAAAAAGCAATCTTGCCTGCTCCGATTGCCACAACCCCATGCTGAAGCTCTCGGCGACTGGTCTGTTGGCGAGGCAAAGCATTGCAGAGACCTGCTACCAGTGTCACCAGCAGCAGCGCGCCGAGTTCCGTCGGCGTTCGCACATGCCGCTGCCGGAAGGCAAGGTGTCCTGCGTAGACTGCCACAACCCGCACGGCTCAACGACCCGCGCTCTTCTGAACCTCGATTCGGTGAACGAAGTTTGTTACACGTGTCACGCCGAAAAACGGGGACCTTTCCTCTGGGAACACGCGCCTGTCCGCGAAAGTTGTCTCAATTGTCATCAGCCTCATGGTTCCAACCACGACAAGCTGCTCGTCGGGGCGCGTCCTTACCTGTGTCAGCAATGCCACAACCTGTCGGTAGGTCATAACGGCACGTTCTACCGAGACGGACAGTCAGCTGCCGGTGCGCTGTTGGGAGGAGGACAGAGTCCGCGCGTCATCGGGCGTACCTGTCAGAACTGCCACTCGCAGATCCATGGCAGCAATCATCCGGCTGGTCAACGCTTCCAGCGCTGATCGAACCCGCGCCGCGGGACAAACACTGCGGGAGACCTCGATGAAGATTCGTTCGTTTGCCTCGGTCATCACACTGAGTATCGGCGCGCTGCAGGTGTCGACGTCGCCGGTTTACGCGCAGGACGCCACGCCAGGCAACGCCTTGAATCCGCGGACCGTCAGCTCAATCGTCGAGCGCGATCCTGAGGGGTTGGGCATCGCCGTGAATTCACGAACTCCGACGGGACTGCTCTTTCCTCCAGCACCGCTGGTCAAGGAGCCTTCGAAGACGTCGAGCGGACTTCTTTACCGTGGGACCGTGGAGTTCGGTGCGATCGGAGTTGGTGGCGATAAGGAAGCCGCCAAGTTCCGCGAGTACAAAGACCTTGATAGCGGCCTGTACCTGAACAACTTCACCTTCATGCTCGAGCAACCCAAAAATGGATTCCACCTCGACGCGGTCGGCGGTGGCGTTGCGTATAGCGATCAGTACTACGGCGTCGATGTGGGTCGATACAACACCTGGCGAGTTCGCGGCTCCTTCAGCGAAATACCCCACGTGTTCACATCGACCTACCACTCCTTGTGGGACGGCCTCGGCGGCGACACGCTGACGCTGCGAGGACTTCGCCCGGGAGGCACGACCGATGCGAATGCGACGCAGGCGAACATGCTCCTCGCGATCTCGTCGACCTCGGACTCCGACCTCGAGTTGACGAGGAAGAGGAGCCGGGCACGCTTCGATCTCACGCTGCCGGCGAACTGGAAAGCGTTCGCCACCTATGCCAACGAGCGTCGCGAAGGCAGTCGCCCGTTCGGCGCTGTGTTTGGCGGCGGCGGCGGTGGCGGCAATATCGAGATTCCGGAACCGATCGACTACAGCACACAGGACGTACTTGGCGGGCTTCAGTTCGCCAACCCAATGACTAACCTCAACGTGCAGATGACGGCGTCGTTCTTCCAGAACGACATCGACACGCTGACGTTCGAGAACCCGTTGTTCATCACGACGAACACCATCCAGGGTGTGCCGCCGACGACTTTCACGCGCGGGCAGTTTGATCTCTATCCGGACAACAACTACTTGAACTTGAAGGGGGAATACGCCAGGAAGTTCCCGAAGTTCCTCCAAAGCCGGTTTACTGGCGTTGTGTCATTCGCCCGGTCGGAGCAGAACGACAAATTGATCCCGTGGGCACTCGAGCCGTTGACGGGCGGCACCATCAACGGGGTCTCCACGGCGGATGTGTGGAACACGACTGCTGCACTGACCCGGACATCAGCGGATGCGCGAATCGACACCACCCTGACCGACCTTTCGATCATCCTGAATCCTGCGCAGGCGCTGTCTGTGAAAGGTAAGTTCCGCTACTTCAATACCGACAACAGCACGGAGTTCTTTGCGTGCAATCCGCTGACAGGCCAGTGGGGCCGGCTGTTGAACAACGGCTCGGGTGGATCTTTCGTGACGCCGAATCTGACCGCCGGCAATAATCCGGCCGGCACGGTGGCGACTGGTTACAACGGCACCGGCTGTAGCGACACCGCCACGCGGGCTCTGGGGTTGGCGCCAAGTGCGGGGGACGTTCCGATTCGCAACGTGCCCTACGAATACCGTCAGCTGAACTCCACTGTCACGGTCGAATACCGCCCGAGTCGGACCAACAGTCTGGAAGGCACCTACGAGCGTGAAAATTTTCGTCGCGAGTATCGTGACCGCAACGAGACGGGGGAAGACAAGATTCGACTCGCTTACGTCAACCGCGCCCTGGAGAATGGCACGCTCCGGCTTTCGTACGAGTACGGCCGTCGTCGTGGCAGCAACTTCTTGCCGATTCCATTGGCCGAGTTCTACAGCATTTCGTTCGGCCCAGTTCCCACCGCGACGACGACGAACATGGCCTCGTGGCTGCGCAATGTCGATCAGTTCAGAAGATTCGATGTCGCTGACCGTAACCAGAACGTCTTCAATGCCAGGTTCAACTACGGTATCGGGCCGGCGCTCGATGCCAGTTTCAGTCTGCAGGCGAGAGACGTCGACTTTCCTGCGTCGGAGTATGGACGCAACGAACATTACAAGCTGACGTCGCCGTCGGTGGAACTCAATTGGCAGCCTTCTCCGGCCACCAGTGCATACGGGTTCTACTCGTACCAGCAGGGAGCGCAACATCAGGCTGGCCTCCAGCCGAATGCCTGCGTGATGGGCAACTTCTACTATTTCTTCAGCGATGGCGCAGTGCAGACCAACGCGACCGGAGTGGCACCGGCGCCGCCGGCCGGCACCACCTTGACCTCGACGCAGCAGGTGGTGCCCGCGAACTGGAGAGTGTTGTGCGGAACGGCCTCGGCTGTGAGTCCACTCTTTCCAATCAGTCGGACCTGGGATGTATCTCAAAAGGATCACAACAACGTCGCGGGTCTTGGCTTCCACTACGAGATGACTAAAGTCCTGTATGACGTCGCATATACCTATATCAACACCCGTACAAAAATCGGATACGGATACAACCCGGCGGCATTGGGACTGAATGCGACGCAGGTGGCGCTCGCGGGTGACGGCTGGTCCGACCTCGTCTTCAACCAGAACATCGTTGAGGCCAATGCGACCGTACCGATTCGAAAGCGCCTGTCTCTACGTTTCCTTTATCGCTACGAGGACGATCGACTCCGTGACTGGCACTACGACGGTGTCAGCGTCAATCCAATGCCGGCCAACAACGGCGCCTATCTCGACTTCGGTCCGCAGGATTACAAGGTGCATGTGTTCGGCGCGTTCTTCCGGTACGACCTATGAGCTCCGAAGGAGGCATCGTGCGGAAATTGGTGACGCGCGTCGGCGTGATCGTGTGGCTCGTGGGGAACTCCACATCGTTGTCGGCGCAGGGCGCAGCACCGATCACTCAGACCGCCTGCGTCCCCTGCCACGGCGTGGGGGCAGCCGCCACACAGGCGGCGCCGAACTTTCCCAGGCTGGACGGGCAACATGCGGCTTACCTGGAAAAGCAGCTGCGCGAGTACAAGTCCGGCAAGCGCAAGACTCAGATCATGGCCCCGATCATTTCGGCCTTGAAGAAGCAGCAGATTTCCGGCTTGGCGGCACACTTCGCCAGTCAGGCGCCGGCCCGTGGCGCGGCGCAGAATCCACAATTAGCGGCCGCAGGCAAGGCGCTATACGAGGAGGGTAACCGCGCAACAGGTGTACCCGGATGCGTCGGCTGTCATTTGCCGGATGCCACAGGCTCCGAACGGTATCCTCGTCTTGCCGGTCAGCCTCCGGCCTACATCGTGCAGCAACTGACGGACTTCAGGAGCGGTACGCGCAGCAACGATCGTGCACATGTCATGCGCGCCGTGGCCGGACGTCTCACCGATGAGGAGATCAGAGCGATCGCCGAGTATCTTGCCGGGATTTAGTGAGCATATCAATCAATCGCCGAGGGGCCGCGGGAATTTCACCCGCTCCGCGCGCGACGAGCGGCCCGCCAGCGCCTTTGTTCTGCTCGCGCTGGAGTGGCATCCTCGCCTTGAACGGCCGTCGAAGGGTCAACCCGCCGCGCTCTAAATCGGCACGTCAGAAGGTGAATCGGCTGCTGAACTGGAACCGGCGCGAGCCACTGGCACCACTGATTCGACCGAATTCGGAGTTGTTGATACGCAGCTCGGGATCGTTGTAGTTCTTCATGTTCAATACGTTGAACGCCTCGGCGCGGACCTGCATCCTCATTCCCTGGACGATCGTGAAATTCTTCGCCAACGTCATATTGACGTTCGTCGATGAGGGGCCTCGGGCCATGTCCAACATGTACGTGCCCGGGCGAAGCGTGGCGTTGGTGATCGAACTCACGGGAACTCTGGTGAAGCCGGCCGGATTCAGGTATGTGCAGCCCCTGGCATCGCACCGGTCCCGCCAATCGGAAAACACCAGATCAACGCCGGGGACGACGTCGGGTCGGCTGCGGTCGATCCCCGATGGCTGCTGGACTCGGAGCGCCGAACCGGATCGTATCTGCACGATGCCGGACACTTGCCAACCGCCGAGGATGTCATTGATGATGCGGTGCCCGCGAGAGATTCCCGGAAGTTCGACAATGAACGAGCCGTTCAGACGATGCCTGACGTCGTTGCTGGCCGGCCCGCGATCGAATTCCGGATCCCAGAAGTCCTGGTTGATGTCGAAGTTGGGGGCGCTGCTCGCAATGTAGTACGCGGAGAGGTCGCCACCCTGCGTCGCCTCGCTCGTGCCAAGCGTGTAGTTGACTTCCCACGAATAGCTGTTCTTGAACCGCTTGTGAACCATGGTCTGCAGCCCGTTGTAAAACATCGTCTGGCTGCTGTCGATGTAGTAGCCCCCGGGCGCTCCCAGCGCAGGGTTGGGCCGCACGCCCGTTTCTCTGTCGAAGGCCTGCGTGAACTGGCGCTGCAGTGGGAAGTCACGACCGTCGGTGCGAAGGTAGCCAACTTCCGCGGCCAGCGTCTGACCGAACGAGCGCTGGACGCTAATCATCGACTGAATGGTGTACGGAACCTGGATGTTCGGGTCGAACAATGAGAAGACGCTTCGCTTGCCTCCCGAGTCAGCCAGAGCGAACGGCACGGACTCATC
>JBKPNQ010000201.1:0-18232 GCA_046732715.1 Acidobacteriota bacterium
CCAGCGTCCACGCGCCGAAGATCTCGGCCCGATCCGCGGCGCCGAACGCGAACGTGGCCGGCCAGTCCGACACGTCGGTGAAGCCCTGATCGCGATCGAAATTCACGCGATACGCGCTCACCGCATACTTCTTCGCCGGCACAATCTCGCCCGTCGGCACGAACCACAACCCGGTATCGCCATCCTTGGTTGTCGTTGCGGGACGGGTCTCGACGCTAGTCGACGATGAGGTCGTGCTGCCGGATTGCTGCGCAGACGATGACGGACCGGTGCCGCCAGTTGAACTCTGCGCAGATGCCACCGTGGCGCCGGCCAGCGCCACGACCATCACCATCGCTACGCGTTTCCCCATCACGCCTCCCCCTGGACGCTTACTGATGCCCGTCGAACCCGCTGGCTGCGCCACCGGTTTCGGGAATCTGAGCGGCGCCCTCAGGCGTCGCGTCTTCGACGAGGCGGCCGCGTCCGCCGCGGCTGATCTGGCCACCTTTCCGGCCCGCCGATCGTGCCTCCTCGGACGTCCATTCGTGCGCGGTTCCCTTCTGATGCGCAGCGCGACCGCCCTTGCTGGCAATCTCCCGCTGCTTTTCAGGCGTCATCGACGCAAATCCACGGCGTTCTTTCCGTTCACCAGTCACTCGAGCGTTTGCAGCGTCATTCATGGCGTTCAACTTTCACTGTGGCCGGCCTGTGATTGGCTCCGCACAACGTAAGGAGCGGGATCCGGTTCCGAAGGCGGATCCTGCACAGGCGCAGGCTTGGGTTCATCCGTGGGAGTGTCGGGCGTCTTGTCTGGCTCTTCCTTCGGACCTGGACGCTCGTCGTCGTGCTGCATTGTGTATGGCACTCCCCGAAGGTTCGCTACCGTCGGGCTGTCTATCAAAGGCTGTGCCGACAAAACTGCGTCACTTACACGGAGGATGCGCTTCTAAGTTGTTGATTTTTGATGAGATAGTCTTCGGCCCCGTCGGTACTTTCCACAAGCAGTGAAGCGATTCCCTACAGCTGTGACTACAGATGAGTCAGTACCCTTCGACCTGTCGCCATGCGAATCATCGCCTGATAGAATGGGCGAATGAGCCCCTGCAGCCCCCCTCAGCCGCCAACTCCTGCCAGCAATGCCACTGGTCGGAAGGTCTTCTGCGTCAAGTTTCAGAAAGAAATGCTCGGTCTCGACTCGCCGCCGTGGCCCGGCGAACTGGGTCAGCGGATCTACGACAACATCTCGGCTGAGGCTTGGAAGCTGTGGGAAGAGCGGATGAAGATGATTCTGAACGAATACCGCCTCATGCCCTGGCAGAAGGAGGCACAGGAACTCGTGAAGAAGCACATGGAAGACTTCTTCTTCGGCGAAGGCGCGGCGCTCCCGCCAGGTTTCGTGCCGCAACAAGCGAAATGAAAGTTAAAAGTTAGAAGTCAGAAGTCAGAAGTTAAAAGTACGTTCTCACTCTCGCCGTCCTACTTTTTACTTTTAACTTTCTACTTTTAACTTTCTATACCCTGCCCACCGGGATCGGCGCCGCGATGTCAAAGAGAAGCCGCGCGTGCGCGCGCTTCAAACTGCTCACCACGGCTTTCGCTGACTCTCCTCTCGCGAAAATGAACCCGAGATAACTTCCTGCCTCCGGTAACAGCTCGAGCAATTGATCCGGCTTGGCGGTAATCTTTACCTCCTCGACCCCGTCAACCGCAGCCGCCTCGTCGATCCCCATCACCTGTTTGAGCAAGCCCCGTTTGGGGATTGGAATCATCATGACGCCCGAGGCCTGCATCTCGCGCTCAAATTGCGACACGTCCTCGCCCGCCGCGTGCCGCAGCAACACCTCTTCCAGGCTGACCTCGGTCGCACCGCCAGAAGTGAACCTCAGTACCTTCGAGCAGAGACCACCGATTGGGCGCGCTGCGACCTCGAGAACAGAAATCCCGGCAGGGCCGACACGGCACTCCGCGTGGACGGCTCCCGTCGTCAGACCGAGCGCATCAACCGCACGCTGAACCTGATCGATCACCGCCCACTGGACCTCCTCCTTGAGATTCGAAGGGGTCACATAGATCGTTTCTTCGAAGAACGGTCCGTCGAGTGGATCCGGCTTGTCGAAAATGGCGAACGCCTGGAACGCGCCGTTCGTCAACACGCCCTCGATCGCGAATTCGCGACCCTCAATGAATCCTTCGACAAGGACGATGTCGTCGAGGCCGGTTCGGATGGCTCGCACGTCGACTCGCGACAATAACGCTCGAAGGCGCTCGGTTGCTTCCTCCAGTTCTACTGGCGAGTTCGCACGCATCACGCCGCGGCTGCCCGACAAGCCGAGCGGTTTGATGACGCATGGGTAGCGGACGCGGGAATCCAGCGAGAGCCTGGTTCTGGCGCTGGCGTCGAAGAACCATGGCACCGGCAGATCCGCATTCGCGAGCCGCCGGCGAGACACCAGTTTATTGACGCTCGCCGCGGCCGCCGACACCGGATTGCCACCCACGCAGAGTTCCTGCGCGATTCGCGCGGCGAGGACGACCGGACGATCGCCAACGGCAATAACGCCGTCGATCCGCCGCTCCGCCGCGGCGGCGACGACCGCCGCCAGCGATGACTCTTCTTCATGGAACCGCACGGCGATCGCAGAATCGCGCCACGGATCGTCTAATTGATGGCAGCGATCGGTTGCGAACATCAAATCGATGCCGGCCTTCACCGCCGCGTCTCCGAATGAGCGCAGCTGATAGCCAGTTGTCGTAGACAGGATCAAGATTCGACGCATTGCTCTCTCCGAGGGGCTTCGCCCCTCGGACTCCCCTACACGCACCCTCGCTCGCCGCTGCGCCGGCTCGCTCCGGTCGCGTGGCTCGCTTCGCTCCGCTCGCTCGCGTCTTTTCTCGGGGAGCCTTGCCTCACCGTAGTAATGGTTATCCTGACGCTGCGAAGCCGGGTCTCGGGCCTGCGATCGCCGCCTCGGTCGTGCGACTCGCTTCGCTTTCACTCCGAGCGGCTTCGCCCCTCGGACTCCCCTGCACGCTCCCTCGCCCGCCGCTGCGTCGGCGCGCTCCGATCGCGTGGCTCGGTCGCCGTCCTCGCTCGCACCTCTCTCCGAGCGGCTTCGGATCCGCGAGTCGCCAGTCATAACAGAGCCACCTGCTCTGCGTTGGGCTCCGCTCAACAGTACCAAGGTTCGTTCAAGTACGGAATCGCGGCGCGTGCGACCAGCGTCGGCTGACGTTTGAGGTCAGATTTGGCGCGTTGATGCGCGACGTCCCAGATGCTGGCAAATACCTGCGAACGCGGCTGCGACAGCCTGGTGCCAATCATCCGCGTCAACTCTGCCTGCAGCGCGTCAACCGCCGGGTCGGCGTGGACCCACGGAAACGTCAGCGATCGTGCATCGAAGCTGCCGGTCACGGCGCGGACGTCGCCAAGTTCCAGCATGCGCGAACCTTGTGGGATCAGGAGGCGTATCGCCAGCTGGATGGGAGCGACGTGCTCAACCAGATTGAGACGATCGATTTCGTGAAGAAGATCGAGGTAGCCGTCGAGCGTCGACCATGGCGTGAACGGGACGAACGTCGGCGCCAGCGCCACACCGGCGTCCCGGCACAGGACAACCGCCCGTTCGAAGTCGGCCCGCGTATGTCCCTTCTCCAGGTTCGCCAGAACATCGTCGTCGACGGACTCGACGGCGGTCGTCACGAAAGCGCATCCGGTATCGCGCAGCACCGGCAGCATCTCTGCGTGACGCAGCAGGTGCTCGACTTTGATGGTGACGTCGTAGGTGGCTTGCGGGAACTCCCGGGCAAAGCCGCGGATGACCGCCTCGGCGTGCCGAATCCCGTTGAAGAAGTCGGGATCGCCAAAGGTGATGTGACGGGCGCCGACGGCTATCTGTGCGCGGACGTCCGCAAGCACGACGTCATGGGGGACGACGCGGAAGCGTCCGTCGTACACGGGAACGATCGGACAGTGGCGGCATCGATGTTTACAGCCGCGTGACGCTTCGGTGTAGCCGACCGTGCGTCGTTCACCGTTGACCTGGAGGGTTGCGTATCGTGTCAGCGGCAGGAGCCCGTCGCGCGCGGGCACCTTGAATTGAAGGCGGGGGACGGTCGCTCTGACGCCGGGCTCAAGCCGCGCGCTACTGGTCTCGCCGAGCGCTCGCTGGACCAACTCTTCCTCGAACTCCCCACCGAGGACATCGGTCACGCCACGTTCGCGCAGTAACGTCTCGTTGAGGGGTGCGTACAAGCCGTAGGCAATCAGTCGCGCGATCGGATTCAAGCCACGCACGCGATCGATCACTGGCAGCGCCAAACGCGTGGCGGTATGCATCGCGAGGAAGAACCCAACGACGTCGGCCGCGCGGACTTTGTCGTCCTGCAGCGTCTCCCGTGTCAAATCCACGCACGTGACGCGTGCGCCGGCCTCTCGCAGCCAGGCGGCGGGCGATGCCAGGCCGAATGGTTGCCGCCCAAGGTCGTAGGTCGAGACGAGCAAAACCTTCACTGAAGACCATTGTACGTCCGCCGGTTCGCAATTCGCGGTTCGCCATTCGCGGTTCGCGCTATGCTGAACGGGCATGGCCAATCCCGCTTCTGCTCCGCCGGCCGCGGATCCCCGGACGCTTCGCAATCCCGCCATCGCCGTTCACGATCGCGCATTCTTCGGCCATCCGCGTGGGCTCTCGACGCTCTTCTTCACCGAGATGTGGGAGCGGTTCAGTTATTACGGCATGCGCGCGCTGCTGCTGCTTTTTATGACCGCACCGGTCGCGAGCGGCGGTCTGGGTTTCAGCGCGGCGCAGGGTGGTGCGATCTACGCGCTCTACACCTCGATGGTTTACATGATGACCCTGCCGGGGGGGTGGATCGCGGACCGCTTCATCGGTCAGCGTCGGGCGGTGCTTTACGGCGGGATCCTGATCGCGTCGGGGCACTTCAGCATGGCGGTGCCGGCTCTGGCGACCTTCTATCTCGGACTCTTTCTCATCGTCATCGGCACCGGACTGCTGAAGGGGAATGTCAGCGTTATCGTCGGCTACCTCTATACGCCGGAGGACACGCGCCGTGATGCCGGCTTCTCGCTGTTCTACATGGGCATCAACATGGGCGCGTTTTTCTCGCCGCTGGTCTGCGGTTATCTCGGACAGAACGTCAACTGGCACTTGGGATTCGCGTCAGCTGGCGTAGGCATGGTGTTCGGGCTGATCCAGTATGTCGCCGGCGCGCGCTATCTCGGTGAAGCCGGTTTGCGTCCCGCGCCCGCCGAATCACCAGCCGCTGCCGCGACGCTGCGTCGTCGCGCCGTGCTGATTGGATCGATCCTCGTTGTCGCGATTGTGCTGTTTGCCGTTGGCTCACTCGCCGGCGTCGTGCCCATCACTGCCACGCAGGTTGCCGACGCCGCTGGCTATTTCCTGCTGTTCCTGACCGTCGGATTCTTCGGCTGGCTGTTCAGCGCCGGCGGCTGGACAACACAAGAGCGCCGCCGGTTGTATGCGATCGCCGCGTTATTCCTGGCCGCCGGGATTTTCTGGTCGGTGTTCGAGCAAGCCGGCTCGACGCTGAATCTCTTTGCCGACCGCAACACCTACAACGTGTTCCTTGGTCTTCCATTCCCAAGCAGCTGGTTCCAGTCGATGAATTCGCTTTTCCTCTGGATGCTGGCTCCCGTTTTTGCATGGCTGTGGATTCGACTCGGTGCCGTCGGCCGGGAGCCGTCGAGCCCGGCGAAGTTCGCATGGTCCCTCTTCTTCGTGGCCGCGGGCTTCGCCATCCTGATCGTTCCTGCACAGCAGGGAGGCCAGGTCAGCCCGATGTGGCTGACGATGACGTATCTGTTGCATACGATTGGGGAGTTGCTCCTGAGCCCGGTGGGGCTCAGCGCGATGACGAAGCTTGCGCCGGCGCGAATCGCCGGGCTCGTGATGGGGATCTGGTTCCTCGCAACGTCGGTGGGGAACTACATCGGCGGCCGAGTGTCGGGACTCTACGAGTCGTTCGCGCTGCCGGCGCTCTTTGCCGCTGTGGCTGCGTTCGGCGTGATCGCCGGTGTCGTCATGTTCGGGCTGACGCCGCGGATCAGGAAAATGATGGGCGGAGTGAACTAAATCGCCATTCGCGAGTCGCAATTCGCGGTTCGCGGTTCGCGGTTCGCGCAACAGGCAGAATCGGCCGTGCTGGGATGGAGGTGATTGGTCCCGGCTGGTCAATCAGCAGCGCCTGCGGCTGCGGCGAGCGCGCGTAGCGAGTCGAGCCGCGCGAGTGGGGGTGGGCCCCACGAGCAGTAAAGAAAGCGGACCTGGCCGTTACCCGAAGCTGGAAGCTCACATCGATGGTTCTCGAAAAATACAAACAGAAGCGCAACTTCAAATCGACCCCCGAGCCCTCGGGAGATCTGACCGTCGCGGCCGAGCGCGCGAAAAAAGCCCAGCCCGAAACGGGACTGTTCTTCTGCGTGCAGAAACACCTGGCCAGCCACCTGCACTACGACTTCCGTCTCGAATGGAACGGCGTGCTGCTGTCGTGGGCGGTACCGAAGGGGCCGTCTCTCGATCCAAAGACGAAGCGCCTCGCGATGCACGTCGAAGATCACCCGATCGAGTACGGCACGTTCGAAGGCGTGATCCCCGAGGGCTACGGCGCGGGGATCGTGATGCTGTGGGATCAGGGAACGTGGAAGCCGGAATCCCCTGACGTTGACGCGGCGCTCAAGAAAGGCGACCTGAAGTTTACGTTGGACGGCTATAAGTTAAAGGGGTCGTGGGTGCTGGTGCGCACCGGCGGCAGGTGGGGGCCGTCATCGGGAGGCGACGGCCGGAGCTGGCTCTTGATCAAACATCGTGACGACTGGGCCGGCGACGTCGACATCGTCGAGTTCGCGCCACGCAGTGTGAAGAGTGACGGCGACTTCGAGGACATCCTGGCGGCGGACAAGCCGGACGTCTGGAAATCAAATCGCCCGGCCAAGGGTGGCGAAGCCGGCGAGATGCTGGCGAAGATCATCGAACGCGCCGCACGATTGAAGGCTGACAAGTCGGGGACCGATGACACGCGAGCAGCGCCTGCGGCCCGAGCGAGCGGCCGGAAGGGAGCGACGCGAAGCGTCGCCCGCGAGCGCGCGGCGAGTGGGGGTGGGGCCCCGCGAGCCGTGAGAAAAGCAGACAAGAAACCTCAAGCTAAAACGACTGGACGTACGCGCAAATCATGAATAAATCTGATTTCATTCTTTTCAGCGGCGCCGCTCCTGGCGCCGAGGCAGAATTCGGCGCGTCTGCGGAGCGCCACGGCATCGAAGAAGTCAACTTCACCTTCGACGGGCACACCGAGGCACGGCGCCGCGGGATTCGTGTGCTCAATCACGAGGAATTGCAGGCCGGCGACGTGAGCCTCGAGTATGTGTCGAAGCTGATGAACCGGCGCTACACCGATAGCCCAACGATCCGGAAGATTCTCCAGACGCTCTGGTACCAGGTAAACCACGGCCAGGAGATCTATGTGATCGGCGTCATTCAGCCGGACAAGACCGTCCGAGGCGGCACGGGCTGGGGGGCGGAATTCGCCAAGCTGTGCAACAAACCGCTGCGCGTCTTCGATCAGGAAAAGGACGGCTGGTTCGAGTGGAACGGCACCGACTGGAAATCACACGGGCAAAACGCACCGACGATTACCCACCCGCATTTCACCGGTACCGGCACGCGCTCGATCCACGACAATGGCAAGCGGGCGATTGAAGATCTGTTTGTCAGGAGCTTTGAATAATAGTTGCCAGTCTCCAGTTTCCAGTGTCCAGTGAGAAAGACACCGGGAACCGGGAACTGGGAACTGGAAACCGGAAACTGGAAACTGGAAACTGGAAACTGACAGCTGCCATCGTTAGCTCCGTTCTTCCAATTCAACCCATCTGCCGATCGCCGCTTCGAGTTCCGGCCCGATCTCGTCGATGCGTGCGAGCACCGCGCGGATGTGGTCCGCCGACTGCTTGTAAAAGTCGGCCGACGCAGCCTCGGATTGCAGACGTACGTGCTCCGCTTCGAGCGCCTCGATGCGCGAGGGCAAGGATTCGAGCTCGCGGGTTTCTCGATAGGACAACTTCCTCTTTTCAGCGCTCTGGCCGCTTCTCACGCTGCTCGCGGGGCCCCGTCCCCGCACGTCCACCCGCGGGTCGCTCGGTGCCGCCGGTAGCGGGCGCTCCTCGTCGACTGACGTCAACGCTTTGCTGACGCCGACGGACTGCCGTAAGTAGTCCTCATACCCCCCGACGTACTCAGTCACCACGCCATCCCCTTCGAACGCCAGTGTGCTGGTCACGATGCGATCGAGAAACACGCGATCGTGGCTGACCAGGAGGATCGTGCCTTCGAAGTTTCCGATCAGCTCTTCCAGCAGTTCGAGCGTTTCGATATCCAGGTCGTTCGTGGGCTCATCCATCACCAGCACGTTCGCCGGCCGAGCGAACAGGCGCGCGAGCATCAGCCGATTTCGCTCGCCGCCGGACAGTAATTTCACTGGCGATACCGCGCGCTCGCGAGGGAACAGGAAGTCGCCGAGATATCCGATGACGTGACGGGGCTGCCCGTTGATGATCACAGTATCGTTCCCGTCGTTGACGGTGTCGGCCACCGATCGATCGGGATCGAGCTGGGCGCGCTGTTGATCGAAGTAGGCGATCTGAAGCCGCTCGCCGGTGCGGACGGTCCCGGCATCGGGCACAAGGTCGCCGACCAGTAGCCTGAGCAGTGTGGTCTTGCCGGATCCGTTAGGTCCGATCAGCCCGATACGATCGCCCCGAAGAATCCGCTGCGAGTAGTCGCGGATGACGATCCTGTCGTCGAACGACTTGGTGACGCGATCGGCTTCGAACACCAGACGGCCGGACGCCGCGCCATCGACCGACATGCGGACCGAGCCGCCCTCTTCACGATGTGCGGCGCGCTCGGCGCGAAGCTTCAGCAAATCGCGGACCCGGCCTTCGTTTCGAGTCCGGCGCGCCTTCACGCCCTGACGGAGCCACGCTTCTTCTTTCTCGAGCTTGTGGTCGAGGCGCTCGAGACCGAGCGCTTCGGCGTTCAACGCCTCCACCTTCTTCTCGAGATATCGAGGATAGCTCCCGGGCCACGACACGAGTCGGCCGCGATCGAGTTCCACAATCCGGGTCGCGAGGTTGGACAGAAAGGCGCGATCGTGCGTCACGAACAGGAGCGCGCCAGAAAAGCCCCGGAGAAACTCCTCCAGCCAGCGGATCGCGTCGATGTCGAGGTGATTAGTCGGCTCGTCCAGCAGGAGCAGCTCCGGCGCTGACACGAGCGCCTTGCCGAGAAGGGCGCGGCGCCGCCAGCCGCCAGACAGCTCCCGCATCGGCCGTTCCGCCGGCAACGACAGGCGTGACACGACCAGCTCGACTTTCTGTTCGACTCGCCAGCCGTCGCGCTCCTCGAGCTGATGCTGCAGATCGCCGAGGCGCGCGAGCGAATCGGCGTCGCCGCGCTCAGCTACCCGCACGGCCGCATGGTGATAGGCCGTGACCAGCTCCGTCAGCGCTCCAAGACCGCTGGCGACCTCATCGAATACCGTTCGACCGCCCGAATCAGCCGGCGCCTCGGGAGTAGACCGATACGCCAGCACGTCCTGTTCGAGCCGGGCGAGACGAAGTCCCGGCGCCCGCCAGACCGAACCAGCATCGGTCGGCGTCTCTCCAGAGATCACTCGCAAGAGGCTCGACTTGCCGGATCCGTTGCGCCCGATGAGCGCGATACGCTCGCCAGCTTCGATGCGAAGGTCCGCGGACGCAAAGAGCGGGAGATGACCGAATGCGAGGGAGACGGAATCGAGGGTCAGGAGAGGCACGGAACGATTGCCGATGGCTGATTGCTGATGGCCGATTGACGGTCACAACAACCGTCGCGCCAATACCGCCCACACGGCCTGCGCCAACCGGCGTCGATCGTGACGGGCGATGCCGCCGCACCAGAACTCGCCGCGCACGACCTCGGCCGACGACGGGATATCACCAAGCTCGAGCGGCTTCTTGTGCTCGGCCAGATAGCGCTGCAGAACCTCCTCCGCTGGGCGCGCGGTGTTGACGATGACGACATCGATTGGCCGGCCGATCGCCTCGCTCATCTGGCGCACGGCTTCAGCCGCTGTGAAATGCCACATCCCGCGCCCCTCGGTCAGCAGGTTCGTCACCAGAATGATGGGCCCGATGACCTGCTGGATCGCCTCCGGGGCGCCGCGAGCCAGAAAGATCGGCAACAAGCTGGTGTAGAAACTGCCTGGGCCGATGACCGCGGCTTCGAACCGCGGAATCTCGCGCGCCACGGCGTCCTGCAGGCGGACTTCGGGTTCGAGCCACAATCGCACGATGGCGCTGCCCGTGGTCTGCCCGGCATCGACTTCCACCTCGCCGCACGACCTGCTGCCGTCGCCGTACTCGGCGCAGATGCTCGCTTTGTCAACGCTCACCGGCCACACGCGTCCGGCGCAGCCGAGCAGTGCACGAAGGCCATCCACGGCGGCGAGAAAGTCGCCACTGTACTGTTCCATCATCGACAGCAGCAGATTGCCCCCGGTATGGCCGCGAAGCCGGGCGTGTTCGGGCATTGGCAGCCGCGACAGAAGCACCCGGCGCGCTTCACGTTCGTTGCGCGCGAGCGCAAGCGCGCACTTGAGCACGTCGCCCGGCGGCAGCACGCCAAGCTCGTCGCGCAGCTGCCCCGAGCTGCCGCCGCTGTCGAACATCGTCACGACGGCGTTCAGTTCGAGCCAGGGGTTGCTCTTCAAGCCGCCCAGCAGGCTCGGCAGCCCGGTCCCACCGCCGAAGCAACCGATGTTCAGTCTCCGGAGATCCATGAATTGTTGATTATGTACGAGTTACCAGTTGCCAGTTGCCAGCAAGACCGCTGACCGTTGGCACCGACGAACTGGTGGAAACTGGAGACTGGGACCTGGAAACTGGCAACTGGAAACTGGCAACTGGAAAACTGGAGACTGGCAACTCGTACATAATCAATCGATGGATTCTGTGACGCTGTCTCGGGAAGAGCGCACCGCCCTTGATGGGCTCGCGGCGGAGCTGGGGCGGGTATTCGGCGCCCGACTGCGATCGGTCGCGGCGTACGGCCTCGAAACCGCAACGATGCCTCCCCGGTTGCTGCACACGCTCGCGCTCGTGGATCGGCTGTCGTTCGACGACCTGGCGAAGTGCGTGCCGATGGCCGCCGGATGGCGCCGGCGGTCGCTCGCCGTCCCCCTTATCCTCGAACTTGAAGAGTTTCTCAGAACGCTTGATGTCTTTCCGCTGGAATATGGCGACATCATCGCGCACCACGTGATCATTTCTGGCGCGGATCCCTTCGCCGGCGCGCGCGTCGCCTCGTCAGACGTCCGGCGTGCATGTGAGCTCAGCGCAAAGAGACACCTCATTCATCTGCGGGAGGCCTTCCTCGAAACCGCGGGCGATCCTGACGCGGTGGGTCGACTGATCGCGGCGTCGGCGCCAGCGTTTGCCGCCCTCCTCCGCAACATCGCGCGGCTGGCCGACGATCACCAGCCGGACGTCGCGGCCGCAGCGGAACGGCAGATCGGCATTCCAGGCGATGTCGTCCGCGAAGTCCTGAGTGCGGGGGCGGGAACGCGAAGCTCAATCGCTGAACCGACGGCGCTCCTGTCACGCTACATCGCAGCATCAGAACGGGTCTGGGAATACGTCGACACGTGGCGAGCGCAGGCTTGATGGCGAGCATTCGCGCGGCGCGGGCGGGCCTCTCGCTGCTGATCGTCTGGCTCGGCCTCGTTGCGGCGGCGCGCGTCTACGCACAGGATCAACTCCCGCAACTGACTGAACCGGTCAACGACTTCGCCAACGTGATCGACGCCGGCAGCGAGCGCGAGATGACACGACGGATTCTTGCCCTCAAGGCCGCCAGCGGCGACGTTGTCGTCGTCGCCACCGTTCGGACGTTCAAGCCCTTCGCTGATATCGACCAGTACGCGGTGAAGCTGTTCGAAAACAGCGGACGCGGCATCGGCGACAAGGGCAAAGACAATGGTCTGCTGATCGTGGTCGCCGTCGACGATCGTCGCGTCCGCATAGAGGTCGGCTACGACCTCGAGCAGTTCATCACCGACGGCTTCGCCGGCGACACGATCCGGGGGTCGATGACACCGCAGTTTCGCAACGGAAACTACGGTGCCGGCCTGCTGGCTGGCTCCACGAGCATCATCAATCGCATTGCCGAACGGCGCGGCGTCACCTTGCAGGACGTCCCGGCCACGCCTCCGCCCCGCCAATCAACGGGATCATCGGGATTCCCGTGGTGGATCATCATTCTCATCATCATCATCCTGATCATGAACAGCCGCTCGGGACCACGCCGTCGCACCTGGGGCCGCGGACCGTGGAGCGGATGGAACAGCGGCATCGGGCCGTTCGGTGGCGGCGGTGGATTCGGCGGCGGCTTCGGCGGATTTGGCGGCGGCGGATTCGGGGGGGGCGGCGGTGGCGGCGGATTCGGAGGATTTGGTGGCGGCAGCAGCGGAGGCGGCGGCGCCTCGGGGGGTTGGTAGACTGTGATTTGGCGGTTCGCGGTTCGCGGTTCGCGATTCGCTGAGGAGCCGCGATGGCGATGCTCGCTGTGAAAGCCCGGATGCTGTATCGCCAGCGCCTGCGGCCCGCGCGAGGCGCGAAGTCGCCGAGCGCGAGCGCGAGCGCGTGGGGGTGGTGCCCCACGCGCATTGAGAAAAGAGAACAGAACATGCGAAAGAGCTCATTGCGCGTTATCAACACAGCCGTCGTCAGCGTGCTGGCGCTGATACTCTCCGGTTGCTCCTATAACAAATTTTCGACGCAGGAAGAAGCGATCAGCGCGCAGTGGGCCGAAGTGCAGAACCAGCTCCAGCGGCGCAACGACCTCATCCCCAATCTCGTGGCCACCGTGAAAGGCTACGCCGCGCACGAGGCTGGCGTACTGAACGAGATTGCGGAATCGCGGTCGCGGCTCCTGGCGGCCAAGTCACCGGAAGAAACGATCCAGGCGGCCAACCAGCAGACCTCTGCGCTCGGACGTCTGCTTGCGGTCGTCGAGAATTACCCGCAGCTGAAAGCGGACGCGCAGTTCATGCGACTCCAGGACGAACTGGCAGGGACGGAGAACCGCCTGTCGGTCGCGCGGATGCGTTACAACGAGGCCGTGCAGTCGTATAACACGCAGCGCCGGAAGTTTCCCTCCAACGTGACGGCGAAAGTGTTCGGGTTCAAGGAACATCCATACTGGGAGGTTCCGCCAGAGGCGAAACAGGCGCCAAAGGTGGACTTCAGCAAGTAGCGCCGTCTTCACCTCTTTAGAAGGAGACAGTGTTCGTGAAGCGACAGATTCTGCGCCTGCGCGCGCTGACGTGGGTTGGCATCGGTCTGTGCCTGGTTGCCGGACATGCGTTGATCGCGCAGGGGCCGGTGCCCGCCCCTGCGCTGCCGCCGCCCATCAACCAGAGCGACGATCCGATCCTCAAGCCATTCGTCTGGCGATCGATCGGCCCCGCCAATATGGGCGGCCGGGTCGACGACATCGCTGTCGTCGAAAGCGATCCAAGCATTATCTACATCGGATTCGCGACCGGCGGCATCTGGAAGACGACGAACAACGGCACGACGTGGACGCCGATCTTCGATACCTATCCGGTGTCGTCGATCGGCGATATCGCGATTGCGCCGTCAAACCCCGACATCATCTATGTCGGCACGGGAGAACCGAACAACCGCCAGAGCTCCTCGTTCGGCGCCGGCGTCTACAAGTCGATCGACGGCGGCAAGAGCTTCCAGGAAATGGGCCTGAAAGAGACGCAGTCAATCGGCCGTATCGTCGTGCACCCGAAGGATCCCAACATCGCGTACGTCGCGGCGGTCGGACATCTGTTCGGGCCGAATCAGGAGCGCGGACTCTACAAGACGACTGACGGCGGCAAGACGTGGACAAATACGAAGTTCATCGATCAGGATACCGGCTTCACCGACGTCGCGATCGATCCAGGCAATCCGAATATTCTCTACGCCGCTTCCTACCAGCGCCGTCGGACACCGTGGGGGTTCAACGGCGGCGGCCCCGGGAGCGGGTTGTGGAAAACAGCAGACGCCGGGAAAACCTGGACGAAGCTGACGTCAGGTCTTCCCAACAATCCAATCATCGGCAGAATCGGCCTCGACCTCGCGCGCTCCAAACCCTCCACGATATATGCATCGATCGAAGTGGGACCGAGCGGCGGCACGGGCGCGGGCGTCAACGACGATGGGACGCTGGTGCCGGCGGGACAGCGGGGAGGAACTGGCGGCGGTGCCGGAGGCGGCCGTGGTCAAGCGCCGCCGCCGCCCGATCCGAACAAGAGCGGCGTCTGGCGATCGGACGACGGCGGCAAGACGTGGCATTTCCTGTCGAACCAGGGCGACCGCTGGATGTACTACAGCCAGATTCGAGTCGATCCGACGAACCCGGAGATCGCGTACCAGGGCGGCGCGCCGTTCTTCAAGTCGACCGACGGCGGCAAGACCTGGAACACGGTCCAGGGCATGCCCCACAGCGATCATCACGCAATCTGGATCGATCCGAAGAACGGCAATCACCTGATGGTTGGCAACGACGGCGGCATCGACGTCAGCTACGACCGCGGCGACACCTGGGAGTACGTCAACACCGTGCCCGTCGGCCAGTTCTACGCCGTCAGCGCGGACATGCGGAAACCCTATTTCATCTGCGGTGGCCTGCAGGACAACGGGAGCTGGTGCGGTCCAAGCGCGACGCGCAGCGGCAACGGCATTCTGAACTCCGACTGGTTCCGCGTCGGCGGGGGCGACGGCTTCTACACGCAGAACGATCAGTCGGAGTGGACGATTCTGTACTCGGAGTCGCAGGACGGGAACACCAGCCGTGTCGATCTGCGCTCGGGTCGCAGCAACAGCATACGGCCACGGGGTCCCGGGCAGACCGGACGCGGCGCTGCACCTGCCGGTGAAACGCCAGAACCCGCCGCTCAGGCGGCCGCGGCCCAGGTCGGCGCCGGCGGCAATCCAAACGGCAACGTCGTCCCGACCCCGCCGCAGGGCACGAACTACCGCTTCTACTGGAACACGCCGTTCGTCCTGTCGCCTCACAACCCACGGACGATTTATCTCGGCGGCGATCGGCTCTTCCGCTCCTACGATCGCGGCGAAACGTGGATGGCATCGCCGGACCTGACGAAGAACGTCGGCCGAAACGATCGGCCGATTCTCGGCGTCGCCGGCACGGCGCCGATGGCGTCGAAGCACGATGGCGCCGCATCGTTCAGCAACATCGTCACCATCGGTGAATCACCAGCGGTGCCCGGGATCGTGTGGGTAGGCACGAACGACGGCAACCTGCAGGTCACCCGGGATGGCGGCAACACCTGGAAGAACGTCGTCGACAAGGTGCAAGGCGTGCCGAAGGAAACGCACGTGTCGCGCGTGGAACCGTCACACTTCGATGACGGGGCCTGTTACGTAACGTTCGATGGGCATCGCACCGACGATCACAAGCCGTACGTCTTCAAGACCACGGATTTTGGTGAGACGTGGACGTCGATGAGTTCCAACCTGCCGCAGGGCAACGTGAACGTGATTCGTGAGGATCCGAAGAACAAGAATCTGCTGTACCTCGGGACCGAATACGGGTTCTATGTCTCGTTGAACGGCGGCAAAGAGTGGAAGCGGTTCATGAACGGTCTGCCCACGGTTCGCATCGACGACATCCTCGTCCACCCGCGCGATAACGATCTCATTCTCGGAACGCACGGACGCAGCATCTACATCATGGACGACATCAGCGCGCTTCAGCAGATGACTGAGAGCGCGACGTCGAACGCGGACGCCGTCCTGTTCGACATCCGCCCCGCCATCGTCTGGGTCACTGATATTCAGAAATCAATCCTCGTTGAAGGCGCGAAGTTCTTCCGCGGATCGAACCCGGCGCAGGGATCGGCGATCAGTTACTGGTTGAAGAGCGCAGCGACCGAAGACGTCAAAGTCGCCATCAGCGACGTCAGCGGACGAGAAGTCAGAACGCTCGTCGGGACGAAGAATGCCGGACTGAATCGCGTGCAGTGGGATCTGCGCCCGGCTCCCGCCGGTGGACGTGGCCGAGGTCAGGGTGCGGGTGGGGCACAAGCCGCGCCACAAGGGGAAGCTGGAACGGCCCCCGCGCAACCCGCTGCGGCGGGAACGCCGCAAGCCCCGCCGCAGCCGCCAGGTGCGCGTGGAAGAGGCGCCGCTGCGCCGGCGACTCCGGCACCAGCCCCCGGAGGCGGTGGCGGCGGCCGCGGTCGCGGCGGCTTTCAAGGGCCACCGGTCGCGCCGGGGACCTATCTGGTGACGGTGTCGATTGGAGAGAAGGCGATCGGAAAGAAGACAATCGTCGTGGAGGCGGATACGACGTTCTTGCAGTAATCGGTGAGGCGGTGAATCAGTGAGAATTGGTGAATTGGCGCCGGAACTGCCGCAGCGGCGCCATCCATTCACCAACAGACCGACTCACAAATTCACCAATTCACGAATTCACAAACTATTTCTGCACGTTTATCGTGGCGTCCAGCTTGATGACCTGCCCGCTGACCGGATCCGTCACCGACGTGGACTGCCCAGTCTGTCCGTCCTTCAGCACGATCGTGAAGGTCGAGTTGAAATTGCGGAATGCTGGCGCACCGGTTGCCGACACACTCGTTCGGACCGCCGAGTCCGACTGATCCGGGTAATAGACTGACGAGTCGGTGATCGTAATGTTCAATCGGTATCCACCGTCAGGTACCGGAGTCGCCGAACAATCGATGTTGGTGCCCACATCCCTATAGTTGTAGGACTGTACAGCTCCTCCTCCGTCTTTGATTGCAGTGGTCGGCACCGGTATCTGCGTTCCGAGCCGAAGACTCGTGCGGTCGCCAGCCGTTACCCACAGGGTGTGCGGCACGCTGCTGATTTTCTTCTCGCCCTGGTACCGCGAAAAAACCAGCGACACTTTCAACGATACCGTCGGCGGTGCTGGCGGTTTCATCGTCTGGGGGGCAGCAGCCTGCGATTCCTTGCTCTGCGCCGCAGCCGGCAGCGATTCCTGCGCCACAACCGCGGCGGCCGTCAGCAACACCAAAGCGGTCGCGATGATCTTAGAAGCTCTCTTCACGGTTCTCTCCTCATTCTGAATACAGACTATTGCCCACCGGTCTGATCGGCTGGCTTGAGCACGAGCTCGGGAACGTTCAGATCTCCGGGGATGGGTAAAGTCTCTGCGGAGTCCGGAGCGGCGATGTCCTCGCCCGTCGACCCATCCAGCGTGCTGTTCCTCGCAGCGAGCGCCAACCGTCGAATTGCGTCCGTGATCGCCGGATCGATGATGATTTTGGGTTCTGGCGGTGGCGTGGTTGCACGATGAACGGTCGGACGGTTGCCGGGCACGCGCGTCACTGGCACAAGAGTCGCCGCATCATTCGAATTCGCAGCCGTCAGACGGATGTCGTCGTGCCGCGCCGTCGCCAACGGCCGCTCCGCATCGTCCCCAGTCCAATTGGTCATGAGCGTCACGACGAGGACCAGGGCAGCCGCCGCGGCCAACGGCACGAGAAGCCGACCCCAGCGCCAACGCTGCACCGGCGGCTGCGCCGAAATCCGTGCCCGAACCTTCGCGGCAAACTCGGGCGACGGCTCAATCGAGAGCAGCCGATCGAGATCCGCCTCGGCTTCCGCCACCACGCGCTCGTCGAATTCCGTCATTTGCTCGGTGCGAGACATCGCAGACTCTCCGCCAGCCCCTTCCGGGCCAGATACAACCTGGACTTCACCGTGCCTTCGGGCAGATCAAGCACCTGCGCGATCGCCCGAATGTCGTGCCCCTGAATGGCGCCCATGACGATGACGATGCGAAGTTTTTCGGGCAGCTCATCGATCGCGCGCCAGAGCTGCTCCGAGCGCTCGCGTGAGAGCGCGAGGTCCTCGGTCGTCGGGACCTCCGCTGTCTCGACGTGCTGCTCGCGGACCGTGCGACGCCGATCGGAACGCCACCGGTCGATCGCCAGGCGCCAGGTCATGCGAACGAGCCAGGCCTTGAATCGGTCGCGATCGCGCAACTGCGAGAAGCTTCGGTAGGCCTTGGCAAACGCTTCCTGCGCGACATCCTCGGCGTCCTGACGGTGCCGGAGGACGCCATAGGCGACGCGAAACGCCAGTGCTGACGACTCCCGAAGCCGTCCCTCG
>JBKPNQ010000202.1:0-12115 GCA_046732715.1 Acidobacteriota bacterium
GGCGATTCCGGCGGACCTGATGCCCCGTTGCGATCGCCAGCTCCAAGCATTCCGAGATTCACGCCGCGGCCAGGCCTATCGGAAAAGCCATTGCCCGAATCGCCACCGACAACGCGTCCATCGACCTCTTCGGATCCGAGCCAGTCGCGTCAGCCCACGGTGGAACCGCGTGTGCCGTCCAGTTCCCCGGTGGCCGCTAAGGACGCAGCCGCGCGCCCTGGCAGGGATTCCGGGCAGGTCTCGCCGGCCAGGACAGCGAGCGATGACCTCGACGCCGCCCTTCTGTCTCAGCGCGCGGGGGATTTCGATGACGCGCTGGCGCGCTATCGCGCGCTTCTCGAGCGCGACGAGCTGAACGCCCAAACGCACAACAACCTTGGGCTTCTGTATCAGGAGAAAGGCCTTCTCGCAGAGGCGGCGCGTGAGCTTGAGCGAGCCGTCCTCCTTGGCCCGCGCAACGCCGGAACGCTCAGCAATTACGGCGTGACGCTGCTCATGCTCGGGAGAACCGACGAGGCAGTGGCTGAGTTCCAAGCGGCCCTCAAAATCGATCCGGGCAATCTGGATGCCCGCGTCAACCTCGCGCTGGCCGAGCGCAGCTCAGGTCAGGTGGACCTGGCCAAGGAAACATTGCTCGACGTCTTGAACCGTGCCCCAGCAAATGCCCCGGCGCATTACAATCTGGCGCAGCTGTACGATCAGACCAACGAGCCGGCGCGAGCCGTAGAGCACTACCGGTTGTTCCTCGAACACGCGGGCCCCGATCATGCCGATCGGGCGGCGCCGGTTCGAGCCCGGATTGCCGCGCTGAGTAAAATGCCCTGAGTGACCATGTCCGAGATTGACAATCTGCTTCAGGAAGACCGTCGCTTTCCGCCGTCAGCGACGATACAGAAATCCGCCAACATTTCCGACTCGGGCGTCTACGAACGCGCCGCACGCAACCCGGAAGACTTTTGGGCGGAATTCGCCCGCGAGCTGGAATGGATCCGGCCGTGGGACTCCGTGCTCCAGTGGAAGGCGCCGTACGCTCGATGGTTCGACGGCGGGAAGATCAACGCGAGCGCGAACTGCCTCGACCGGCACATCCGCACAGCGCGGCGAAACAAGGCGGCGCTCATCTGGGAAGGAGAGCCCGGCGATCGACGCACGCTGACCTACTGGGATCTGTTCAGACAGGTGAACCAGTTCGCGAACGTGCTCAAGTCGCTCGGCGTCAAGCGAGGCGACCGAGTGTCGCTGTATTTGCCGCTGATCCCGGAGCTCGCGATCGCGATGCTCGCTTGCGCGCGGATCGGCGCGATCCACAGCGTCGTCTTCGGTGGTTTCAGCGCCGAGTCGTTGCGCGATCGCATCAACGACTCGCAATGCGTGCTGCTCATCACCGCTGATGGCGGCTACCGCCGCGGCCATGTCGTGCCGTTGAAAAAGACCGCCGACGAAGCGCTGCAGGAGACGCCATCGATCAAGAACGTCGTGGTCGTTCAACGGCAGCGCGGCGGCGAGAACACCACGGCCATGACGCCGGGCCGCGACCAGTGGTACCACGAGCTGATGCAGAAGGCGCCGCTCGTCTGCGAACCGGAGGCGATGGACTCGGAGGACATGCTGTACATCCTCTACACCTCCGGAACCACCGGCAAGCCCAAGGGGATCGTGCACACCACCGGCGGTTATCTCGTGGGCACCTACGCGACCACGAAATGGGTGTTCGACCTGAAGGAAGACGATGTCTATTGGTGCACCGCGGACATCGGATGGGTCACTGGGCACAGTTACGTTGTCTATGGGCCGCTGGCAAACGGCGCAACCGTTGTCATGTACGAAGGCGCTCCTGATTGGCCAGGGAAGGATCGGTTCTGGGAGATCATCGAACGCTACGGCGTCACCATCTTCTACACGGCGCCCACGGCCATTCGTGCATTCATGCGCTGGGGTACCGAATGGCCCGATCGGCGCGATTTGTCCACCATTCGACTCCTCGGTTCGGTCGGTGAGCCGATCAATCCGGAAGCCTGGATGTGGTATCACAACACGATCGGCCATCAGCGTTGCCCGGTGATCGACACGTGGTGGCAGACCGAGACCGGCATGATCATGATTACGCCGCTTCCCGGCCTTACGAGCACCAAACCGGGATCCGCGACGCGGCCGTTTCCCGGCGTGTCGGCGGAAATCCGCGACGGTCAAGGGCGGCGAGTCGAGAAGGGCGGCGGCCTGTTGACGCTCACCAAACCGTGGCCAGCCATGCTTCGCGGGATCTACGGCGATCCCGATCGATTCGTGCAGCAGTACTGGAGCCGATGGTCCGACGGCACCTACTTCACGGGTGATGGAGCCAGGCTCGACGAGGACGGCTTCTACTGGCTGCTGGGCCGCGTGGATGATGTGTTGAACGTGGCGGGACACCGCCTGGGCACAATGGAAGTCGAGAGCGCCCTCGTCGATCATCCGCAGGTGGCTGAAGCCGCCGTTGTCGGCAAGCCTCACGACATCAAGGGGCAGGCAGTCGCCGCATTCGTCACCGTCAAAGAGGGCGTCACGGTGTCACCGGCGCTCGCGGAACAGTTGAAGGAGCACGTGGTTCACAAGATCGGCGCGATCGCCAAACCCGATCAGATTCTGTTTGCCGCCGATCTGCCAAAGACTCGCTCGGGAAAGATCATGCGACGACTGCTGCGAGACATCGCCGAAGGCAAAGCGCTCGGAGACACGACCACCCTTGCCGATCCCGCGGTCGTTGCCAGGCTGAAGACGGAGTACGAGGAAAAAGAGTAAGGTTCAGCCTGCCGGCTGCCGTGTTCAGCTTGCAGGAGCACCCTCCCACCGATGTAATGAACTTGGCAGCAGTAGGTTATGGCGAGCGCCACGGGCATCGAGCTTTGTCCGGACTCCTGCCTGCTCGCGGGAATTCGTCCTCTCCACGGAGGCGAGACGGAGATCTCTGCCGTGCGAAGGCTCGAAGGGCCGTCCTGGCCGTCGCAGCACCAGCTGGTCGCTCAAGCTCTTCGAACGGCACGGCACGACGCTCAGCTTCCACGCCGGGCGTTCGTCGTCGCATGGGAGTTCAACGAACGATCTGCCGCTCGTCTCGAACCGACTGACGTCCTCACATCGATCGACGCTGCGGGATTTCAGATCGTTTCTGTTCTGGCGCCGACTGAGGCTCTGCGGCGCCTTGCCAGTGCCAAACCATCGTCCTCCCGTGAGGCGGCGGGTGCCTGGCTTGCGCTCAACAAGTGCGGCGCAGCCATCGCGATCGTTCGCGGTCCGGATCTGCTCTACTCGAGAACTTTTCCCTGGGTCTACCGCGAGGACCTGAAATCAGGCAGAGCGCAAGCGCTGCAACGGTACTCCCTCGTGGCGCACTTGGCGCCCGAGATTAGCCATGGCGTCGACGTCGTCCGCGCCGAGCACGGAATCCCGATCCAATCAATCGTCACCTGTGGGGATCTGCCGGATCTGCGATCGCTGACGATGCCGCTCATCGAGGAACTGGATCTCGAGGTTGAGACGCTCGACTCGACGGATGGACTTCAGCTTGCGAGAAACGCCAGCGTCCCGGGATTCGCAGAGTCTGCGCCGGCAATTCGGCTCGCAACGGCCGCAACCCTCAGATCCATCCAGGAAACAACTCGTGATTCACGGATGCCGGCATTTGCGCGGGCCGCCGCTGTGATTGGACTGTTCGCTCTGGCGTGGGTGGGTTACGCCTATTGGTCTCGTTCAGACGCAGCATCGCGATCCGAAGGGGCGACGCAGGAGTCACTCCCGCGCCCGATTGCCACCCAGGGCAGGCGTGAGCCAAATCGTGCAACCCCCGCCGAGCCGCCGGCGCCCGATGACCGCTCGCAACAGTCGGGACGTGCTTCATCCGATAAGGGAACCGTCGCTGCGCCCAGCTCCCAGCCGCAGCCGCCACCGGTACCACCGCTCAGAGAACCCCTGCCGAGAATAGACACGGTCCTGATCGATCAAGACCGTCGTCTTGCGCTCGTCGAGGGTGGCGTGGTCCAAGTCGGCGACGCGATTAGGTCGCGGGTGGTCGTCAGCATCGAGCACGACTCTGTGGTTTTGCGGGAACCCTCGGGGCGCACCGTCAGGGTTCGAGTGCGTTCCGGCACGAAGTCGTGAATCTTGCTCCAGAGAGGATGTTCAGCACGCGTGCGCAAGAAGCTAGGTGAATGTCTCATTCAATCGGGACTCATCAGCGAACACGATCTCCAGATTGCGCTGGCGGAGCACGAGCGCACCGGGGAGCGTGTCGGAGCGGTCCTCGTCCGGCTCAAGTTCGCGACTGAAAAGCAGATCACGAAGGCGCTCGCGTATCAGCTCGGTTTCCCATTCGTGAGCCTGTCGGACGACCCGCCGGAACGTGCCGCGCTCGTGCTGATCCCCAAAGAGACGGCATTGGCGCGAGGCGTCGTCGCGGTCAAACTAGAACGGGATCAGCTGACCGTGGCGATGTCGGATCCGCTGCTGTTCAGCCTCGTCCAGGATCTCGAAAGCCAGACCGGCTATCGAATCAGGTCCGTCGTGGCAACACGATCCGACATTCTCGAATCGATCGAGAGCGGGTATCCAGCCAGGGCCGTCGATCGACCTGCCAATGCCAGCACGAGTATCGCCGTATCGGCTCACGTGCCGGCGCCGGTGCGATCAATGGGGTCGGGGGATGATCCGTCCGCGACGCTGACGGTGTTGTCTGACGATGCTGGCGAGCAGTCGCTGGCGAGTGGCTCTGTCGGCGAGCCGGACGATTCCGCGCCGATGATCGACCTCGTCGATTTGGTGATCAAGAGTGCGATCACCAGCCGCGCGACCGACGTCCACGTCGAGCCAACCGAGAAAGGCGTGCTCGTCCGCCACCGGCTTGACGGCCTGCTGCAGCAAGTGATGGACCTGCCGAAATGGTCACACGACGGGCTCGTCGTCCGCCTGAAGAGCCTGTCGGGGATGGATGTCGCTCAAACGCACCGGCCGCAGCACGGCTCCTTTCGGTTCAAGAACGAGGAGGGCACCGATGTGGACGTCTGCGTCTCGACGCTGCGGACGTTGTTCGGCGAAAAGCTCGTCCTGCGCGTGCTGGATCGCCAAAAAGGACCGATGCCGATCGAAGAACTCGGTCTGTCGGCCGCAGGCCTGGAGGCGATGCGTCACTTCCTCCGCCATCGGCACGGACTGATTCTGGTCGCCGGTCCGACCGGCAGCGGCAAAACGACGACGCTCAATTCCGCCATTAATACGATCAAGTCCGGGCGGATCAACATCATCACGCTCGAAGATCGCATCGAATGCGTGATCCCGGGCGTCAATCACACCCACGTCAACGAAGAGGCGAAGCTTGGTTCTGCGTCCGCACTGCGCGCGATCCTGCGTCAGGATCCCGACGTGGTGGTGGTGGACGAGATTTGCGAGCAGGAGACCGCGAGACTCGCCGTGCAGGCGGCGCAGACCGGTCATCTGATCTTGTCGACGTTGCTCACCGACAGCGCCCCCGCCACGGTAACGAGGCTGCTCGATATGGCGATCGAGTCTTATGTCATCGGGTCTGCGCTGGTCGGCGTCGTCGCCCAGCGGCTCGTGCGCCGACTGTGTGTGGCGTGCCGTCGGCCGTGCACGCCGGAAGCGGAGACACTTCGCGCGCTATCGATCGCCGAATCGAGTGCCGAACAGGTTGTCTTTTACAGGGCGGCCGGTTGCGAAGAGTGCCACCACACCGGCTACCGTGGCCGGGTCGCGCTCTTTGAAGTCATGCGCGTCACTGCCAGGATGCGTCGTCTGATCGCGCAAAAGGCTGGTGATGACTTGATACGAGAGGCGGCGGTCGAAGCGGGCATGGTGTCTCTTGCCGAAGATGGGCTCATGAAGGTGAAGGCGGGCATCACGACCGCCGAGGAACTGCTGCGTGTCCTGACCGACGTGCACGACACGCGGACGCTCTGTCCAGAGTGCAACGGGGTGGTTGCGATCGAGTTCGAGGCCTGCCCGCACTGTGGCCATCAGCTCAGGCATGGGTGTCCGAAATGCTCACGGCCGTTGCAGCCTGACTGGATCTTCTGTCCCTACTGCGCGTCGAATGCCGTTTCGAAGAAAAAGAAGAAACTCAAGGAACAAAAGCCGCTCGAGGCTCCGCCGTCGAACGTGGCGGAATTCAAAAACCAGAATCGTTGAAAAAGTCGGCCCGCGGGCGGTCGGCACGGTCTAATCGACAGAATCATGCGGCCGCCGCGAAATCCTGCGGAGTGTGAGAGACTGAGACCTCACAAGAAGCGGTTGGCCAGGCAAGGTCAGGAACAAAACACCGGGTTTTCACGTCTTTACACCGTCTATGCCCCTTATCGAAACACGCGATCTCTGGAAGACCTACGTCATGGGCGACGAGGAGATTCACGCGCTGCGCGGCGTCTTCATCACGATCGAGCGCGGCGAATATGTCGCCATCATGGGTCCGTCCGGGTCCGGGAAGTCGACGTTGATGAATCTTATTGGCTGCCTCGACACGCCAACGAAGGGGAGCTACCTCCTGAACGACAAGGAAGTGGCGTCGATGAACGACGACGAGCTGGCGCGGATTCGCAACGAGGAAATCGGCTTCGTGTTTCAGACCTTCAATCTGCTGCCGCGCGCCACGGCACTCCACAACGTCGAGCTCCCGTTGGTTTATGCCGGCATCGCGGCGAAGGCACGGCAGGAACGGGCCAGGCAGGCGCTCGAAAAAGTCGAGCTGACGCAGCGCGCCTCGCACCGGCCGAACGAGCTGTCGGGCGGCCAGCGTCAACGTGTCGCCATCGCACGCGCGCTGGTCAACAATCCGTCGATCCTTCTGGCCGACGAACCGACCGGAAACCTGGACTCGAAGACTGGCAACGAGATCATGGGCGTCTTTGCGCGTCTGCACGAAACGGGCAACACCATCATCCTCGTCACCCACGAGCCGGAGATCGCGGCCTACGCGCACCGCGTCATCTCGATTCGCGACGGGCAGGTCGAGAAGGACACGCGGCAGAAATCCGAACCGGAGCTGGCGGCCCAACAGTAGTGCGCGAGCCGCGAGGGTCACACAGCGGCGAAGTGCCCTTCACCCACCGAGCGAAGCGGCGCCTCGCGCTGGAAGGATGCCGGGTCGAGCACGACGCGCTGTCGGGACGCGCGAGGATCCGGGACGGGAATCGCTGAGAGCAGCGCCCGGGTATACGGATGCGCCGGTGCCGCGAAGATGGCTTCGGTAGTGCCCATTTCGACGATCCTCCCCAGATACATGACCGCGACGCGACTGCAGATGTGGCGTACCAACCGCAAATCGTGCGCAATGAAGAGGTAGGTGAGCTGCAATCTCGCCTGCAGGTCCATCAGCAAGTTGATGACCTGTGCCTGCACGGACACGTCGAGCGCCGAAACCGGTTCGTCGGCAATGATGAACGACGGATTCAGCGCGAGCGCTCGAGCGAGGCCGATCCGCTGACGCTGGCCACCGCTGAACTGATGGGGATACCGGGCCAGCTGCGATGAATCCAATCCGACGAGCTCGAAGAGCTCGGTGACGCGAGCCTTTCGCTGCGAACGATCACCGACGCGGTGAATAATCAACGGCTCCTCGACGATTGATCCCACGCGCATGCGCGGGTTGAGCGACGAGAATGGATCCTGAAAGACGATCTGCATGTCGCGCCGTGCCTGGCGAAGCCGGGCGCGCGAAAAACCGAGGACGTCCTCGTCCCTGAACCGGACCTCTCCCGACGTCGGCTCGATCAACCGAAGGATGCAGCGGCCGGTCGTCGTCTTGCCGCTCCCCGACTCTCCAACCAGGCCGAACGTTTCTCCTTCGTCAATCGAGAAGCTGACGTCATCGACCGCGCGCACGACCGATACCGGCGCGAGGATGCCGCGTCTGCGGCTGAACTCCTTGACCAGGTTCTTGACCTCGAGGAGGGCCATCAGTCTTGCTGCGCCTCGCGGACGTAGGGTTCGACCGACTCACCATGGAGGTAACACCTCACCCTGTGATGGTACCGGGATCCGTGATCGGGAATCCGAGGTTCGTCCATATTCCCTTGCCGAAGGCGGTCAGCCGCCAGGTCCCTCACCGGAAACACCGTCGTCCCGGGGAATGCTTTTGGACATGGCGCGAATCGATTCGGGCATCGCGGAGTAAACGAACATCCGGGCGGCAGTTCGCCGAGCGGGGGCACGCTGCCCTGAATCGCCTGCAGCCGTGTGCCCGGCGCGCCACCCGGCATCGATGCCATCAAGCCGCGCGTGTAGGGATGCCTCGGATTCGCGAAGAGATCGGCCACCGGCGCTTCCTCAACGATTCGGCCGGCATACATGACCGCGACGCGGTCGGCCATCTCCGCGACGACGCCGAGATCATGCGTGATGAGCAGGAGCGCCAGCCCCAGCTTCTGCTGCAGCGATCGCAGCAGCTCGAGAATTTGCGCCTGGATGGTGACGTCCAGCGCGGTCGTCGGTTCGTCGGCGATGACCAGGGCGGGGTCGCACGCCAGCGACATCGCGATCAGCGCGCGCTGACGCAGGCCGCCCGACAGCTGGTGCGGATAATCGCGCACGCGAAGCTGCGGTTCGGGCACGCTCACCGCATCCAGGAGCTCGATCGCTTTCTGCCGCGCCGTCCGACGTGTCGCGCGGCCGTGGACGCGCAGCGTCTCTTCGATCTGGTTGCCGATGGTGAACACCGGGTTCAACGCGGTCATCGGCTCCTGGAAGATCAGCCCGATTTCCGCGCCGCGAACCCGTTGCATCTCGCGCTCGCTGAGCGCCCGCAGGTCCCGGCCCTTGAAGACGATCCGTCCTTGGTCGATTCGGCCGGGTGGCTGAACCAGCCTCATGATCGACAGCGCGGTGACTGACTTGCCGCTGCCGGACTCACCGACAAGACCGAGGGTCTCGCCCGCATCGAGATCGAAGCTGACGTCGATGACGGCGGGCACGAACCGGCCGCGGAGGTCGAAGCCGGTGGTGAGGTGATCGACGGAAAGCAGACGCGATTCGCGATTCGCTGTTCGCGATTCGTCAAGGGGTTCTTTTGTCGGCTCAGCAGAATTCAGCGAACCTGGACCCGCGAGCTGCGAACCGCGAGATTCAGACATCAATCTCCTTATGCTCCCCGAGCACTCCGCGCAGCGTGTCCGAGATCTCGCCGAGCGTCGCGCGGGCCTCCACCGCGCTGATCACCAGCGGGACGAGATTGGCGCCGCTTCGGGCCGCCGCGGCGAGTGCGTCCAGCGCCGCGCGCCACACACCGGGATCGCGCGAGGCACGAACCGCCCGGACGCGCTCGATCTGGCGGCGTTCGATGTCCGGATCGATCTGCAGCACATCGATATGCGAGTGCTCGTCGGCAGCGTAGCGGTTGACGCCGACGACCACCTGCTCGCCGCGATCGATTTCCTGCTGGGCCCGGTACGCGGACTCCTGGATTTCGCGCTGGATCAACCCCTGCTCGATTGCCGGGAGCGTCCCGCCAGCCGCGTCGATCCGATCGATGAGCGCGCGGGCCTCCTGCTCGATTCGCTGCGTCGTGTCCTCGATCGTATACGCCCCGCCGCACGGATCCACGGTATTCACGACGCCGGTCTCGGCCGCGATGAGCTGTTGCGTCCGCAGTGCCAGCCGGGCAGATTCTTCGGTTGGCAGAGCCAGCGCCTCATCACGTCCATTGCAATGCAGCGACTGCGTGCCGCCGAGCACTGCCGCCATCGCCTGAAGCGCGACGCGGACGATGTTGTTGTCCGGCTGTTGGGCGGTGAGCGTGCTGCCCGCGGTTTGCGTATGAAAGCGCAGCTGTTGAGCCCGGGGGTTGGTCGCACCAAAGCGATCCCGCATCAGGTGTGCCCACAGCCGGCGCGCGGCCCGGAACTTGGCGATCTCCTCGATAAAGTCGTTGTGCGCGTTGAAAAAAAACGACAGCCGCTGGCCGAAGCGGTTCACGTCGAGTCCGGCGTCGATCGCCGCCTGCACGTACGCGATCGCATGGGCGAAGGTGAAGGCCACCTCCTGAACGGCGGTCGATCCGGCTTCGCGAATGTGGTAGCCGCTGATCGAGATCGTGTTCCAGTTGGGGAGCTCGCGGTCGCAGAACGCGAAGATGTCGGTCACGATTCGAAGCGACGCGCGTGGGGGAAAGATGTAGGTCCCACGTGCCACGTACTCCTTCAGGATGTCGTTCTGCACCGTCCCGGAGATCGACGTGAGCGGTACACCCTGGCGCTTCGCGACCGCGACGTAGAGCGACAGCAGCACGATGGCGGTCGCGTTGATCGTCATGGACGTCGATACGCGATCGAGGGGAATCCCCTCGAAGAGTTCCGCCATATCCTCGATCGTGTCGATCGCAACGCCCACCCGGCCGACTTCGCCGGCGGCGAGCTCGTGGTCCGAGTCGTAGCCGATTTGCGTCGGTAAATCGAACGCGACGCTGAGGCCGCTGACGCCGTGCGACAGGAGATAGCGGTAACGGCGATTGGATTCGGTCGCCGACCCGAACCCGGCGTACTGCCTCATGGTCCAGGGCCGTCCCCGGTACATCGTGGGCTGGATGCCACGTGTGAACGGAAACAGGCCTGGAAAGCCAATCTCGGCGGGCGGATCGGCGCCCGCGGCGGTAGAGGGCGCGTCGAAGGGGCGGTGATCCAATCTTTTGGCGCGCGCGCCGCGTCCAAACTAACAGGCGGCGTGCGGTGGCTCATTGTAACAATCACCGCGGCAGAAACGGGAGGTTGACGACCGCGTGCGTGCGAATTCGGCACACGCGGCTGACGCGGAAATATCGCCAGACGAGGCTGGCGGGACCATTGACACTCGATCGGCCGACGCTTACAATGACCCTGCGTTCCCACGCTGCAAATCCTTCATATGAACAAATTTGGCGCTCGATCCCTGTCGCCCCGCCCGGGCCACAGCTGTCCGTCAAATCCAGGCCAGCCCTGGGTCGGCCGGACCGACGGATCGAGATACGCCCCGGTTCCCCAGCTCCGGCGGCGGTGAGGAGGTCTCGTATGGACGACGTCGTGAACCGGATGGCACGTGAGCTATCCGACGCCATTGCTGCCGCCGTTGCCGAAGATCCGCGGATCGAGGCCTGCCGCGAGCGCGCGCGCGCGGCCGGCTTCGAGATGAAGCTGTCGCTGGAAGCGGTGATCGGCTTCATGAATCGCACGACGCCCGGCGCGCTCACCAAGGTCAGCGCCGCGCCTCAGAAGGCCGTTCGTTCCAACGACCGCCGCAACTTCGAAATCAGCGCCAACGACAAGCGTTTTCTCCGCTCGCTACGAATTGCCGCCGACGAAACGCAAGAGAAAGAAGTCGAGTAGAACACGTTCTCAAACTGATTTTCAGCGGGCTGCGCGGCTCAACAGGTCGCGCAGCCCTTTTCTTTTTGGCCGCGGCAGGTGAGGGCATCTCATAAGCCCGACGCTCGTTGCCAACGTGCGAGCGAGCAGGGCGAGCGAGCCACGCGATTTCCCCGCCTACGCCAGGGCTCCGGCGAGGCGAGAGCGCGTGAAGGGGAGTTCGAGGGGTGACGCGTCTCGAATCAGATTAGACTCGAAGGATGGCGAATCACACAACTTTCACAATCCCGCGACGCCAACTCGGCAGCAGCGGTCCATCGGTCTCGGCTGTCGGTCTCGGCTGCATGGGTATGTCGGATTTTTATGGCGGCCGCGACGAGGCCCGCTCGATTCACACGATTCATCGCGCGCTCGATCTCGGCATCAACTTCCTCGACACCGCTGACATTTACGGCCCTTTCACCAACGAACGGCTGGTAGGCCGCGCCATTCGCGATCGACGCAACGAGGCCGTGCTGGCGACGAAGTTTGGCAACGTCCGAACGGAGGACGGCAAGTTCCTCGGCATCAACGGGCGGCCGGAGTACGTCCGGAGCGCCTGCGACGCCTCGCTCCAGCGGCTGGGCCTGGAGACTATCGACCTTTACTACCAGCATCGCGTCGATCCGGAGACGCCGATCGAAGACACCGTCGGCGCCATGGCGGAGCTCGTGCAGGCGGGCAAGGTGCGGTATCTCGGCCTGTCGGAGGCTGCACCTGAAACCATTCGCCGCGCGCACGCAGCTGTCTCTTATACACATCTG
>JBKPNQ010000203.1:0-11965 GCA_046732715.1 Acidobacteriota bacterium
GATCGGCGAGGACCCCATGCGACTGAACGAGGGAGACCTGATCGTGTTCCCTCAGGGAGATCCGCATGTTCTGTCGAGCGCACCAGGCATGCGGGCCGCGCCCGACATGGCGGCGTTTTCACGGGGCACGACGCCGCTGCCCCTGGTGTACGAGCTCGGCGGCGGCGGCCCCGAGCGCGCGCGCATCGTCTGCTGCTTCATGGGATGCGACGAGCGCCCGTTCAATCCGCTGCTGTCGTCGTTGCCTCGTGTGATTCACATCCGCGCCGTGGCAGCGCCGCCCGCGAGTGGATGGCAGATGACGCTGATGAACCTCGCGGTGAGCGAATCACGCAGCAGCCGCGAGGGCGGCGAAAACGTGTTGGCTCGTCTATCAGAACTGATGTTCGTCGAAGCGATCCGTCGTTATCTCGAAACGCTCGATCCGGTGGAGAAGGGGTGGTTGGCGGGATTGCGGGATCCCGTGGTCGGGCAGGCGCTCGCTGTGCTGCACGGAGAGCCAAGCGCTGAGTGGACAGTCGAGAGCCTGGCGCGGACGGTCGGTGTCTCGCGATCGGTCCTCGCCGAGCGCTTCACCGAAATGGCGGGCCAGCCGCCGATGCAATACCTTGCCCTCTGGCGCATGCAGCTCGCGTCGCGCCAACTGATAGACGGTGCGCAGGTGGCAGAGGTCGCGACTGCGGTGGGTTATGAATCGGATGCCGCGTTCTCCCGCGCCTTCAAGAAGGTTGTCGGCCAGTCACCGGTGACGTGGAGACGAAGCAAGGTCCGCGTGAAATGATCCCTCCGCCTCGAGGAGATGGTGAGGGCGACGCGGCCGTCGGCACACTCACCATCATCTCGTGACCAGCGGCGTTGGCGCATTACAAGGACTTCAGGAACTCCACGAGATCGGCCTTTTGAGCATCGGTCAGGCCCAACGACAGCACGCTGTTGTAGTGGTTCACGACGGCAAGGAGATCGGCGGCGCTGCCGTCGTGGAAGTACGGTGGATGTTGCCACAGCGCGCGAAGCGGCGTGGTGCGATACATACCGGTGGCGCTTCGTGCGGCGTAGAGCGGATCGGCCCCCACTTCGGCGGGAGCGTGGAGGAGCGGCACGCGCGGATCCGGTCCACTGCTTACATCGGTGTAGGTTGGCGGGATGTGACAGCTGCTGCACTTCCCGGCGCCGTTGAAGACCGTTTCGCCGCGTGCTGCCGCCGTCGTGTTGAAGCTTCCCGCAGGTGGGGGCGGCGTCCCGAGGCTCAATTGATACGCCAGAAGCGCGGGTAGTTTCGGCGTCACAACATCAGGCATTTGCGTTACCGTCACACCGATCCGCGGATCGCTGAAGCTTCCCTGGCCGCCCATCTGAGTCACGCCCACGTAATTGTTCCAATACGAAATCGGTCCATCGCCGGTGAAGGTTTCGAACCCCACGCCGCTGAGACCGAACGCCGGAGGAATCACCGTCGGGATCGAGGGAGTGTTGAGAATGGTGATACTGGTTCCGTCGAAGATGTGGTGTCTCGCATCGTACTTGCCCGGCCCCCAGGATCGGAACACCGCTTTGAGCGAGTCATCCAGAACCGGCGAGAGCGCGACGATCGCACCGACGTTCAAATCACGATTCGGCCACCCATCGAGGCGCTTGCCGATGCCGGACGCCACGGAGTTGTCCACCGTCGAGTGACACAATGCACACGTGACGCCGATGCTCTTCAGATGACCGTCGGCGACCCTGCCCTTGATGCCGACCACGGCGTCCAGATCGAGCAGCGTGAGTGTGACCGCTGGATCGTTGACGTCGACGTGCCCAGCCTTGAGGGCGCTGATGAGGGACCGCGGTAACGCGTCCGCGTCCACCTTCAAGCCGACCGCGAGCGCCGTCGCCGGCGAGACCGTCGCGATCGCTTCCTGGAGTCGCAGCGTATCGGTCCAGAGCTGCTCGTCGCGGAACGTGTCGAAGCGAAAGACGTCGCGGCCGCTGACCGGTTTTGCTCCGGCCGCCGTACGGGTCTGCGACAGCGTGGCGATCAAGGTGAGCAGGACGACGGCTGAGGCGATCATGGTTCGGCGCATGAGGCTTCCTTCCTGTGGTCAATCGATCGTGAGCTGTTGAGTTAGGATAAATAAACACATTTAAGGTTGCGTATCTAGCAAGACGGACGCCGTCGGCACCTGCGGATCAGATTCGTCCCGGGCGCGGGTGAGTGCGAGTGGAAATGAGCTTCGACTGGAAGGACTTATCGGAGCTGAGTCAGGCGAGAAAACAGCTCGAGCTGCGGCAGGGGACGGCACCACAGGTGACGACTTTTGCGCATCTTTTTCAAATCAGGTAAGAGTGAGGCAGGCTTAATCCTTCAGTTCACCGACCGATGAGCGATTTGCTGAGACAGCAGCTTCTGGACACCACCCGCGGGCGGATCGTCGATCTGCTGCAGTTGGGTGCGTCGACCGCTGACGACCTGGCGAGCCGGCTCGGCGTGAGCAAGAGCGCGATTCGCGTTCAGCTGACGGCGATGGAGCGCGATGGTGTCGTTGTCCGCGCCGGCAAGCGGCCAGGCACGACCAGGCCCTCCTACATCTTTGAGCTGACGCCCGAGTCGAGACGATTCCTGTCGAAGGCGTACTTGCCGCTGCTGACAGAGCTCGTTAGCGAGCTGGAGGCGTCGATGCCGCCCGCCGAGCTTCACTCGATCCTGCGCCGTACCGGCAAACGGCTCGCTGTCGGTCTTGCGTCAGGCAGGAGGGCGCCGGGAGAGCTCCGCGCGCGCGTGACGAAGGCCAGCGAGCTGATGAACGCACACCTCGGCGCGCATACGCATGTGGAGCGCAATGGCCATTACGTCATCCGCGGGTCCTCCTGTCCTCTCGCGGCGTTGACGAGCAAGCACCCGGCGGTTTGCCTCGCCGTCCGGTCATGGTTGACCGAGGTCGTCGGCGCGTCGGTGCACGAATCCTGCGACCGGACCGCCGAGCCTCGCTGCCGATTCGAGATTCGGCAACGCTGACGATCGGGCTGACCGATCGCTCAGCGTCGCGGGTATCGATCGTCGCCCGCCGATTCCTGACGTGCACGGCAGAATCGGCTGTCAGGAGACGTCTTGCGGTTACTGCGTGAGGCGGAAGCCGGCCCTTTCGAGCACCGGCCTGGTCGCCCCGACGTAGACGAAATATTTGCCATCGACGTTGCTGATGCCCTGCGGATTGGGCACGAGGGCCTCCAGTCCGCCGCTGTAGCCGACGTACCCAACGATAGCCACGCGCTCGCCGTTGGCCAGGGCGTGGTCGACCTCGGTGACATAGCGTGGATAGCGATCGACATTGGCCGTCCATCTCGCGATCACCGATTCGCGGCTGTAGAACATGATTTGCCACTGCAGGAGCGCGTTCATCGAGAACGCGCAGGTGGCGCCGTTCGATCTCATCGTGTCGATGACGGTCTCCAGTGTCTGCCCTTCACTCGGGCTGTCGGTGGAGTTGGTCCACCACATGTAGGAGAAGTGCGCGAATTCAACCATCGACACTGCCTGCAGAATCAGCATGAGCAAGACTGTCGGGAGCAGGCGTGGCATTGAAAGGCGCTGGCGATCGATCAGATCGCAGACCTCCACGCCCGCCAGGAACACGATGAGAACATTGATGGAGAGCAAGTACCGAACATCGCGTACGTCGAGGAGGACCCAGTTGGTCAGCAGCGTCGCTGTGACGCCGGCAAAAAGCAGGTGGGACCACAACAAGTAAGTTCGTGTCGCCAGGCGATAGATCTGGAGCGCCACGGCCGCGACAAGAACCGCGCACCAGAATGAGGCGACAGCCGTCGTGATGGGGCCCGGCTCGACCCCGCCGCGCAGAAAGTACGACCCTGTGAGATTCAGGTACAGCTGTTCGAGCAGGCGCGGGATCGACCGGAGCAGCTCGGGATTGCCGACCGCCGGGCGCGTCCACGATTCGGCGAACCGATCAGCAGGAATGTTCTGATCAAGGCCGCGACGGCGGCTGCGGCAGCGATGCCGGCGACGTAAGCCAACCACGGTGACCGTTTCCGCGGAGACCACAACACACAGGCGACGACAGGCGCCAGTCCCGGCAACCACGACGGTTGCGACAAGTAGATCAGCGATGTCAGTGCACCGGCGATCACATACCTGAGCGGTCGTTGCGCGTCCGTCTTCACCAGGACGTAGAGCAGCGCTCCCGCCAGCGTGAACGCCGTGAGATATCCACTCCAGGCTTTCATCGCCGAGACGGCCCACGCCGGCATGAGGACGAGCACCAGCGCGATCCAGAAGCTCCTGCGGCAACCGAGCAGGCGGGAGAAGGCAAGGAAATAGAAGCAGATGCCGACGAGCCAGAGCGCGAGCATGGCCAGCTTCAGTGGCACGGCGCCGATCCCGAGCAGCACGAAACTCAGCGCCGCCATTGGCGCTTCGATGACGGCCAGGCCGTAGCGCTGGCCGTAGAAAAAGATCGGGAACTCGCGCCCCTCGCTGAGGTGCTTGGCCATCAGGCCAAGAATGCACTCGTCGCCATCGAGAAGCAGATCCGGGCTGAAGAGTTGGGGCAGGCGGGAAATGAGGCCAATCGCGGCGAGCGCGGTGAGATAGGCCCACGGAGGGACGGTGCGGCTGGGCGATGACTGACTCGTGGCCGCCATTCTGTCACGAAAGTTTCCGTCCGATTCGAATCCAAGTTCGATATAAGACAGTGTCGCCTCTCTCATGAAACTCCTCAACGCCGGACTCTGTCTGTTCTTTGTCGCGTTTGCGACGCTGCGTGCTGCGCGGGTTCCACTGACCTACGACGAAGCCGCCTCGTACATCAGATACATCGATAGCGGCACTCCGTCTGTCTTTGATACCGGCGCGCTGTCGATCTTCAATTTCGAAGTCGCGACCAATCACTTTCTCAACACCGCCCTCGCGAAGGTGTGCACACAGATCGCTGGCGGGAGCGAGTTCGTGCTTCGCGTGCCGAACCTCCTTGGCTACGCGATGTTCATGATTTTTAGCGTGCTGATTCTGCGGCGTTACGTTCGACCTTTCATCGCGACCACCGGCTTCCTCCTCCTCAACCTGAATCCCTACGTGCTCGACTTCTTCACGTTGAGCCGAGGGTACGGTTTGTCCCTTGGTTTCCTGATGGCCGCGATGTTTTGGGCCTTCAGGTGCCTGGACTGCCTGAAGGAGGTTGGGCACGGGACGAGGGAAGCAGCGGCGGCGCTGACCTTCGCGCTTGGTGCCGTGATGTCGAACTTCGCGCTGCTGAACGTGTGGCTCAGCATCTTCGGCGTCTTGCTCGCCGGGTTCATGCTTCGGAACACCGTGCTCGACGGCTCAGGACTCCGGCAGCGCGATTCCCGCACCACAGCGTGGGCGAAGGTGCCGTTCATCCTGGCGGCCGCGTTGTTCATCGCTCTGGTGTTTTCCCAGGATTCGCGGCTCTCGAGCTCGTTGTACGAGCCGGTGAGCGTGAAGATCACCGGCCTCGATCAGGGTCAACTCGATCGTGTCACCGTCGTCCGGCTCGACCTTCTTGGCCGGCCGACGTTTTTTCCGCATGACGCGGGAGCGAGCGAGTGGCGATGGCGCGACGGCGTGCCATTTCGTGGTTTGCGAATTGAGCTTCCCGCCGCCGCCGCAGACCGAATCGAGCATATCGACGTCGCGGTGGGCAGCCAGCTCTTCTCGGTTGACCCCGGACGTGGAAACGCGTGGAGCCGCCAGGACCATGATGCCACCGCCGTGTTCGAGGCCGCGTCGGTGTCATTGCCGCGATCGCAGGTCCGTCATTTCCGGGCGGTGTTGAATTGGGCCGGTGACGCGCGATACGGGACGAGTCTTGCGACTGCGACGGCAGTCGCGCTCGGCGTGCTCGCGGTTTTTGCTGTGGCGTTGAAAGCTGCCGGCCGGGCCGCAGTCCGCCTGGGAATGTTGGCAGTGGAGCAGTGGCGCCCGTTCGAGTCAGCAGCGTTGCGGGTGGCCGCGCTGGCGGGTCCGCCGCTGTATCTGCTCAGGAGGAATGCCGAGTTGTACTTTGGCGGCGCGCACGGACTGGTCGAGGACACTTTCGTGTCGACCGTCGAGAACTCCTTTTACGGCAGGATTTACCACCCGAATCAGATTCAGGCTGTACTGCTCGGCGTCGTGATCTCGCTGGCGCTGTTTTGCACCGTCCTGTATCGCAGCCTCCGTCGAGATACGTGGCCAGACCTGTTACCCGCGACTACCGTGCTGATGGTGCTGCTGCTCACCTCGTTGTCGCTGGTGACTCAGCATCTCATGCTCCACACCGTCTATCTCGTGGGCAGGACAGCCTTGTTCTTCATTCCGCTGTACGTCCTGTTTGCGATCTTTCTCGGTGAAGCGATTGCGGCATCAGGTCGAAGAGCGGAGACGCTCGTGATCGCGCTCTTCGTCGGCGTGCTCTCATTCTCGGCCTATCACTTCGTGTCAACCGCCAACCTGAAATACGCCTGGGACTGGCGCGATGATGCGAGCACGCGGATGATGATGGAAGATCTTCAACAGGTCATCGAAGCGGAAGGCCGGCACACCCCCGTCGTTCTCGGGGTTGATCCGGCGTATATCCCCGTCGCTGCCTATTATGCGCGCCGGAGCCGTGGCGTGACCGTTGAAGTCGTCTCCTCCCGGCTGCCGGACCGTCCGGTCGACTTTCTTTACGGTCCCGAGAACTCTGGGATGGCGGCGATCAGGCGATATCCCGCCACCCGTACCGTCCTCGTCAAGACAGGACCTGACCGTCGTTCTTTATGACCCTGAAGCCGCGCCGTTTGCGCATTTCCGTACAAAGGACTGTGTCACCCACAGCTGGAGGCCGACGGAGATGCGCAGAAGTACTTGGATCAAATCGGCAACCGCCATCGGGGCGCTTGCACTGCTCGTAACGTTCCCCGCGAAGGTGATCGCGCAGGATCGCCCGGGTCCCGCGGCGGAGTTTTCGGCGGGCTGGGTGGGATTCGCTGACGATGGGGTTGTCAGCGAACGAGCGGTGGGCGGAACGGTTCGTTGGTACGTGTCGCCGCGAGTCAGCATCGGGCCGGAGGTGCTCTTCATTGAGCGATCGAATCACAGCCACTTCGTTCTGACCGCCAACGTCACTGCCGATCTGCTCTCGCCGGTCAACTCGAAGCTTCGCGCTATCACCCCGTTCGTCGTGGCTGGGGGAGGACTGTTTCAGACGCGGGAGAGTTTCCGGCAGGGGCCATTCACCTCGACCGAGGGTGCATTCACGGTGGGCGGAGGCGTCCGCGCCCGGGCCGGAGAGCACGTCACGTTCGGCGTGGACTCGCGCATCGGCTGGGAACTGCATGTGCGGGTCAGCGGATTCGTTGGCGTACTATTCTGAACAGTTTCCAGTTTTCAGTTACCAGTTCCCAGTTTCCAGTTAATCGTCTTTCCAGCCGCCAGCCGCCAGCCGCCAGCCGCCAGCCGCCAGCCGCCAGCCGCCAGCTGCGAGGAACAGCCAGAAACCAGAAGCCAGAAACCAAGAGCCCGTCGCCTTCGCGGCAGCGGGCGACGTCGAAGAAGAATCGAAGATGCGAACAGGAACGGCTTAGTTTTTCCTCACTCCTGAAGTACTCGCTTGACCGGTGATGACCGCGGGCGTATTGATGACTGCCTGCGGTGCTGCTGCGGCGAGATCCTCGAGGGTTCGGAATCTCGTGCCAGCCGGCACCCAGATCATTCCTGATCCAATCAGTCTGCGAAACGCGCGTACCTGTCGGAGGGGTGGGCCATGCGAAGATTTCCGATTCTCGTCCTGTCACTGGCTGCGTGTGCGGGGTTCGCGACGCTCCGCGCCGTCAGCGAGCAGCTGTCGTCGGCGGGAGGTGCACCCGACGCGATCGAGGTCGTCGCTGATGTCGTCGCAACCGGGATTCCCGGGGCCGGCGCGATCACCCAGATTGGGACGTTCCATACTGGCGGACCACTGCACGACAATGCGGCGCTCATCGCCGGTACGACGGATCCCGGGCGCGTTCTCGATCGCACTCGCCTCTTCGTGGCGAGCACGTCCAACTTCGGTGCGCCGCTGGCGATTGCCGATCAGGCGGAGGGCTCGGTTCTGTCCCTCGATGTTAGTGGCAGCCGCGTTGACGTACCGGCCGGGTTTGCGTGCGCGCTCTGTGTCGGGTTTCCCCAGCCGTCGGCGGCCGGCGGCGCCGTGATTCTGTACTCCGCTCAAAGTCCGCCCTTCATCAACAGCGCGAACGGGAACGTAGCAGCGGCCACGAGCGCGCTGCCTGCCGCCAGCCTTCCGCTCGGTATCTCGCTGAACAGCGGCTTCGGTCGCCCCTGGTTTGCGAACGCGCCCAAGGGGAGCGCGGGAGATGGCACGATCACCGTCATCGACCCGAACGGCGCACCGCTGAAGGGTGCGCCCAGCGCGGTCGCGGGCGGCGTCTTCGCCGGCACCCTGACGAATCGAATGTCCGGGCCTCAGCGCGGTCTGTCGGCCGGGGCACTCGCGACGGCGCTCATTACGAAGTCTCCTGATCCGGCGACCAACGGCCGCGCCGTCTTCCTGGCCGCGCTTGCCGATGGCAGCGTCGCGCAGGTTCACGTGCAGCTGGGCGTCGATGATCTCCTGCCGCCGGGATCGTTTACGGCGCTGCCGGACATCACGACCGAGCGCGCCGAGTCTGACGCGGCCGCGGGGGCCACGCGTGTCGGGATGCTGTTCAACTGGGTGCCGACCCGTACCATTTTCATCAGCGATCCGCTCGCCGATCGCATTCTCGTCTTCGATCTGGCAGACGACGGTCATATCTTCACGGCCGTCAATCTACGTTACCTGCGATCGCCGGCGCTGCACCTGCCCGTCGATCTCGCGCCAGCCGCGCGCGAAGTATCCGCGCGGAATTTTGCGAGCAACACGACACTTGGCGGTGGGTCGGACCTTTACGTGCTCAATCGCGGCAACAACACGGTAGTCCGGATGACGCAAGCCGGCGATGTCGTCGCCGCCCGTCTGGTGACCGCGGCTCCGCAGACGGACCGAGACGTCAGCGGCATCCGCCTCAACGGCATCGCCGTGTCGGAGGATGGCAGAACGATCTGGATGACGGCGACCGGTCCCGGGCGCCAAGGATTCGTGCTGCGGATGCCGGCATTTGGCGGCGGCACCGTCACAACGGATCTGCTCAACCAGGCGCGAGGCAATCTGCCGACCGAACAAGGCGCCGACATCTTCTCGCACGACATGGCGACCAACCAGGCACTCGGCCCATTGTTCAACGAGCAGTCGTGCAACGGCTGTCACAACACGCCTGCGGCGGGGGGAATGGGCCCAGATACCGGCAGCTTCGTGACGCGGATCGCACTGACGCAGGACGGCGACTTCGCGCTCGTGCCAGGTCATGGCGCGCCGGTCGCGCGTCAGCACTCGATCGCCGAACTCGGATCGCCCTGCGGCCTGAAAACCGGTGTGCCGCCGCAAGCCAACCTGACGTCGCTGCGCAGCGCCATGACGCTCCGCGGCACGGCCTTGATCGACAACGTGCTGGTGGGTCAGCTCCAGGCCGCGGCAAGCGATCCAGCTATTCCCGCGGGCGTGCGCGGTCGCGTCAACATGCTTCCTGACGGGCGCATCGGACGCTTCGGATGGAAGGCGCAGACGGCGACGCTGGTCGAGTTCATGGGCGAAGCGTTTCGAGACGAAATCGGCGTCACCAATCCGCTCGCGCCGGACGATCTCGTCAACGGCTGCGGCGCGAACATCATGAAGCCCGAGATGGATGCGGTGCCGCTCACGTCGCTGGTGGCGTTCCTCAATACGATCGATCCGCCGGTGCCCGCAGCCGCGTGCACGGCCTCACCGGGCGCGGCGGTCTTTGCCACCGTGGGCTGCGCGAACTGCCACAAGCCGTCCTATACCGTTCCCGGCAGCAACAGCGTCCTCACCGCGCGTCTCTACTCCGATCTCCTGTTGCACGACATGGGGCCGGGACTCGCGGATGGATTCCAACAGGGTTCGGCAACCGGCAACGAATTCCGAACCGCGCCGTTGTGGCGCGTCTCGGATCGCGTCCACTTCCTCCACGACGGCCGTGTCACGACGATGCTCGACGCGATTCTCCTGCACGGTGGCCAGGCGTCAGACGCAGTGGCCGCATTCAACGCCCTCAGCGCCGCCGATCGCCAGGCGCTGCTCGCGTTTCTCGGCTGCATCTAGGCGATTGCTGATTGAGGATTGCTGAGTGCTGATCCGAGCCCGGTACATTCGTTTGGTTTGGCAACGGTCTGCAACCACTTTCACCAGCTACTCGTAAATGTAGGCGGGCATCAGGAGATGGACTGGCGGGGTTGAGAGACCCCGCCCTATGAGTACCCAATCAGCACCAACGGGAAGCCATGTCAGCGCGGGCCAGTCGGCGATTCGTCAATCGGCTTTCAGCCATTCCGCCAGCCCCCCCTCAATCAGCAATCAGCATTACAATAGCGCCACCGTCCCCAGCTCAATTCTCTACAACGGAGGGCATGCATGCGTGCGTTCAGTTTCCGGGGGATTCTCTCCGCCATTCTCTGTCTGTCGTTGTTCGCCATTCCTGCGCTGGCCCAGGGCGTCACCCAGCCTAAACAAGGCCAGGGCGGCAGCGTCGTCAAAGGCGCCGCAGGTACTGAAGGATCGACCGGCGACAGCAAGCTCGAACATTGCGCGACGCCGATGGGTGCGATGGCCGTGGTCGAACCGCAAGATTACGTACTGACGGCGCTGGCACGGTACAACCTGCGGTCCCCGGTCGGCCTCATTCGCCTGATGATCCAGCAGTCCAACTGCTTCGTCGTCGTCGAACGCGGCGTCGGTATGCAGAACATGATGCAGGAGCGTGCGCTGGCCGATGGCGGTCAGACGCGCAGCAACTCCAACATGGGTGGCGGTCAGATGGTCGCAGCGGACTTCGTCCTGACGCCAGGGGTGGCCTTCTCCGAAAACAACGCCGGTGGCGTCGGCGGTGCGGTCGGCGGCCTGCTCGGCCACAAGGCGGCCGCGGTCGCCGGAGGACTGAAGTTCAAGGAAGCGCAGACCAGCATGCTCGTCGCCGATTCGCGAAGCGGCGTGCAGGTGGCGGCTGCGGAAGGCAGCACGAAAAAGGCCGACATGGCGCTCGGCGGCGCGCTCTTCGGCGGCGGCGGCGGCGCGGCGGCCGGCGGTTACGGCAACACGAACGAAGGCAAGATCATCGCCGCCGCGTTCATGGACAACTACAACAAAATCGTCGGCGTCGTGCGCAACGATTCGTCGTTGCAGCGCAAGGTCGGCACCTTGAAACAGGAGGCGGCGGCGGGCGGAACGACGAAGGCGGGTGGCGGATTCAACGAGGGCGACGTGCTCGTTCCGAAGATTGCCAACGTGAAGATCATGTCCGGTCCGTCCGACTCGGCGAAGCCCCTCGGTACGCTTCCGCGCGGCGAAGAGCTGGTTGTCGTTGGCGTAGAGAAGGATGGTTACATCAACGTTCAAGGAGCGAACGGAACAGGTTGGGTGAAGGTGGTGTTGATGCAAAAGCGGTAGGCTGGTACCTGGGCCCGCCCCGAGCAGTGGATCGCGCGGGTCGAGGGATGCCAAGAGTGCTGGCGAGAGGAGGCGATGACGGAACTGGTCGCGCTGGTGCTTTCGCTCACGACGCTTTTCCTTCCACAGTCGCCGTCGACTCAGGCGGCTGACGCGGTGTCGTGGCCCATCCCCGGTGTCGAGAGACCCGGGGATGGCGTCACCGCGCCATACCTCCTGCACGAGACCAAACCCAATTACACCGGCGAGGCCATGCGTGCTCGGGTTCAGGGTCTCGTCGTGATGGAATGCGTCGTCGAGGTAGATGGATCGGTGGGGCCAGTCCGCGTGACGCGGTCCGTGGATCCGGTATACGGCCTCGATGACGCCGCCGTGAGGACACTCAAGCAGTGGCGCTTCCGGCCGGGCACGAAGGACGGCACGCCGGTTCGCGTGGCCATCAT
>JBKPNQ010000204.1:0-24808 GCA_046732715.1 Acidobacteriota bacterium
GCATAGCGCAAGGCGGTTGCCCTGCCGGCACGTCCGCGTCGCGCCTCCTTGACATACTCGTCCCGTGCCGTCGCCAGTTGAGCGGCGGCGCTCTCTTTCAACTCGGTTCCGTCGGTCTGACCGGCCATCGTTTCGTGATCACGCCGAGGGGCTTCGCCCCTCGGACTCCCCCACACGCGCTCTCGCGAGCCGCTGCGCCGGCTCGCTCCGTTCGCGTGGCTCGCTTCGCTACGCTCGCTCGCGTCTTCATTCGCGTAGCCTTGCTTCGCCGTAGCACCCGTCGATCTTATGCTCGAAGGGTGCCGCGCGGGTGGGGTCACTCGGTTTGAACCGCTACTAGTACGTGAAGGTCATTCCGATCAGGAACACCGGCTTGAAACTGTCGCCGCTGTTCAGCGCCTTCATGTTGTCGCCAAGCCACATCAAATCAAGCCCGCCATGCGCCTCGAGTGCTCCCCCCTTGCCGGCCGCGAGAGGGACGCTCAGTTGCCCGCCAAGGTCGAAGTAGCCGAAGGTGTTGTTGCCGGTCGGCCCTTCGTAATAGTGATTGACGCTCAGGCCTGTTTTCACCGGGATGTAGAGCGTCGCCTTCGGCGCCAGCTTCACAGCGGGCTTGATGCCCAGCTCGAGGTAGGTCCCCTTGTTCTCTCCGGCATCAGCTTCGCCGTCACCGAGCTCGAACGCCAGGATGACCTTCGGGGAGAGTGGGAATGAACTCTTGCTGTCGTCGACCACGAGCGTGCCGGCGAGCTCCTGAACCGTAGAGAAGCGATCGGCGGGGCTGGTGTACGACGTGTAGAGAAGTCCAGGCTTGAGCTTGCCGGTGGTGAACGTGACCGACGCAAAGTAGTCGCTCTCGTACCAGTTGCCGACGTCGGCGGTCGAGTGGATGCTGTTCCAGGTTCCGAAGTCCGCGGTGATGCCGTGCTTCATCGCCACGGCGATGTCGGCGTACGGCTGACCGATAGCGCCGCCGGATTCCTGCAGAATCCCGCGGAACAAGTAGGCCGATGCGAAGTCCAACCCCGTGGTAACCGTATAGATCTTGGACGGCGCCGACGCCTCTGGCGCTGGCGCCGCAGCAGCCGCCGCCGGCGTCGCCGACGTGGCTGAAGCGTTGGTTGACTGGGCGATCGCCGGTGCTGAGATCAACGCCATCAGGCAAACACTAGCCAGGATCTGAATGTTTTTCATGTCGCTCCTTAAAGTGCCACCGGCACTGTCAGCGTGGACTCCCCGTTATCGATTGCTGAATGCCGATTGGTCGCGAGCAATCACGAACCCGCCGTGATCTACGGCTTCAGCGCTGTCCGCCGCGTTGCCTCGAAAGCAGCAAGTTGAGCGCCAAGCCCGGAGACGCGGGGGGATCACGACAATCGAATGATTCAGGCCGAAATCTGCGATCTTTGCGTCGAACCGCCTTCAATGCGTCGGCGGTCGAAACCAACAAAACGTGTGAAGCGGCGGCAGTGGGCAACATTTTTGTTGGTTTATGGCGGTTGCCCTGCCGGGTACGCCGCGCGTGTCTGCCGCGCAAGAATGTCTGGCTCGGAAGAACAAGAACTGGAAAACTCGAAGAATTGTGGGAACGATTGTGCGTCAGGGCGATCTTAATGTTCGATCCGACAAGTTTGACGGGATGGAGTTGTTACTACAGATTTGTCAGTTTTTGGGTTTTGGGTTTTTGGGTGTCGGTTTCTAGGTTTGTGTTCTAACTTCTCCGTTCCGGTTGGAAGTTCTCCGTTCCGGTTCTTGGGTCGGGGTCTCGGTTCCAGCCGAACCTAAAACCAAAAACCAAAAACTTAAAACCGTTCCTACGCTACCGCGGCCGGCAAACCCGAGCGTCCCATCAAGTAGGCGTCCACGCCGCGGGCGGCGCTGCGGCCATCCGCGATCGCCCACACGATGAGCGACTGGCCGCGCTGCATGTCTCCGGCGGTGAAGACGCCGCGCTCGCTCGTCATCCAGTTGTCATCACGCCAGACGTTGCCGCGGTCGGTCAGCTTGACGCCCAGGTCGGACAGGAGACCGCCCTTCTCGGGTCCCAGGAACCCCATCGCGAGCAGCACGAGATCCGCTTTCACCTCGAAGGCACTGCCGGGCTGCGCGACGAACCGCAGCCGGCCTCCTTCGCGTACCATCTCGCCGCGAACCGCCTGCAATGAACTGACGCACCCGTTGGCGCCCGTGAACCGTTCCGTCGAAACCGAGTACACGCGTTCGCCGCCTTCTTCGTGGGCCGACGATGTCCTGAAGATGGTCGGCCACAGCGGCCACGGATTGTCGGCGGCTCGCGAGTCAGGCGGCCGCGACATCAGTTCGAACTGCGACACGGACGCGGCCCCCTGTCGATGCACCGTGCCCAGGCAGTCCGCGCCCGTGTCGCCGCCGCCGATGATGACGACGTGCTTGCCCGCCGCGGAAATCCGATCCGCGTCAGGCACTGAATCTCCTTCGCACAGGCGGTTTTGCTGCGTCAGGAAATCGACCGCGAAGTGAATGCCCTCGAGCTCTCGGCCTGGAATCGCCAGATCGCGCGGGGCCGTCGCGCCGCCGCACAGCACAATCGCGTCGAAGTCGCGTCTCAGGGCGGCCACGGGCACGTCCACGCCGATGTTCAGGCCCGGGCGAAACACCATCCCTTCCTGCGCCATCAGCGCCAGCCGACGCTCGAGCCATCGCTTTTCAAGCTTGAACTCAGGAATCCCATATCGGAGCAGACCACCAATGCGGTCGTCGCGCTCGAAGACGGTGACCAGGTGCCCCGCACGATTCAACTGATCGGCGGCGGCAAGGCCGGCGGGACCCGATCCGACCACCGCGACGCTGCGGCCGGTGCGCGAGGATGGCGGCTGCGCGCGAATCCACCCTTCCTCGAACGCGCGTTCGACGATCGACACCTCGACGCGCTTGATCGAAACCGGGTCGTTGTTGATCCCGAGCACGCACGACCCTTCACAGGGTGCCGGACACAGGCGGCCCGTGAACTCCGGGAAGTTGTTGGTCGCGTGCAGGCGCTCGATCGCCGTCTGCCAGCGATTGCGATAGACGAGATCGTTCCACTCCGGAATCAGGTTGCCGAGCGGACAGCCCTGATGGCAGAACGGAATCCCGCAGTCCATACAGCGCGCGCCCTGCTCCCGGATATCGGACTCGGACTCCGGCAGGTAGACTTCGTTCCAGTCGCGAACGCGTAGATCAATCGGCCGCGCGTGCGGCTTGCTGCGATGAATTTCGATGAAGCCGGTTGGCTTACCCACGGGCCACCGCCACCAGCTCGGTGAACGCAGGCTCACGGTTTTCCGATCGTGCGCGGGCTTCCGCCGACAGAATTCGCTTGTAGTCGCGCGGAATGACTTTGATCACCCGGGACGCGGTCGAGCTCCAGGCCGACAGCAGATACGCAGCGCGTGTGCTGCCAGTCAGCTCGGCGTGCCGCGCGATCATCGAGCGGACCAAGTCGATGTCCTCGTCCTCCTCGAGGGATTCCAGCTCCACCATGCCTCGATTACACCGCCTCGCAAACAGCCCGTCGTCGTCAATCACGTAGGCGATGCCACCGCTCATCCCCGCCGCGAAGTTGCGGCCGGTTCTGCCGAGAACCACGACTCGGCCCCCGGTCATGTACTCACAACCGTGATCGCCCACGCCCTCGACGACAGCATAGGCGCCGCTGTTGCGGACGGCGAACCGCTCGCCGGCGACGCCGCGGACGAACGCCTCGCCGCTGGTCGCACCATAGAGCGCGACGTTGCCGATGATGATGTTCTTCTCGGCGGCGAAGGTCGACGCGCTGGGCGGCTGGACGAGCAGCCGTCCGCCTGACAGGCCCTTGCCCCAATAATCGTTCGCATCCCCTTCGAGCTGGAGCGTCACGCCGCGCGGAACGAATGCGCCAAAGCTTTGGCCGGCTGACCCGGTGAACTGCACTGTGACCGTGTCGTCGGGCAGCCCCGCGCCACCGTGCCGCCGCGTGATCTCATACCCGAGCATTGTCCCGGTCGCGCGGTTCGCGTTTCGAATCGGGAACGACAGTGTCACGGGACGCCTGCCCTCGATCGCCGGCCACGCAGCCGCGATGATGTGACGATCGAGGATCTCGTCCAGGCCGTGATCCTGGTCCCGCGTCTGACACCTGGCCGCGCCCGGCGCGACCGCAGGCTGGTGCAGCACGTTGGACAGATCGATGCCGGCCGCCTTCCAGTGATCGAGCGCCGGCTTCATATCCAATCGATCGACCCGGCCAACCATTTCGTCGACCGTGCGGAACCCGAGCTCCGCCATCAGCTCGCGCACTTCCTCGGCGAGGAATCGGAAGAAGTTCTCGATGAACTCCGGCTTGCCCGAAAACTTCTTGCGCAGCTCGGGGTCCTGGGTTGCCACGCCAACCGGGCAGGTATTCAGGTGGCACACGCGCATCATGATGCAACCCGAGACGACGAGCGGCGCGGTCGCGAAGCCGAATTCCTCGGCGCCCAGCAAGGCGGCAATCACGACATCGCGACCGGTCTTCATCTGCCCGTCGACCTGGACCACGATTCGATCGCGCAGGTTGTTGAGCATCAGGACCTGCTGGGTCTCCGCAAGCCCGAGCTCCCAGGGGATGCCGCTGTGCTTAATCGCCGTCAAGGGCGATGCGCCGGTTCCGCCGTCGTGACCGGAGATCAGCACGACATCCGCGTGCGCCTTGGCCACGCCTGCCGCAATCGTCCCGACACCAACCTCGGCGACCAGCTTCACGTGAATTCGCGCAACCGGATTCGAGTTCTTGAGATCGAAGATCAGCTGCGCCAGGTCTTCGATCGAGTAGATGTCGTGGTGCGGTGGCGGCGACAGCAGCGTCACGCCTGGCGTCGAATGACGAACCTTGGCAATCCAGGGATAAACCTTGTGTCCCGGAAGCTGCCCGCCCTCGCCCGGCTTGGCCCCCTGCGCCATCTTGATCTGCAGGTCGTCGGCGTTCACCAGGTACTCGCTCGTGACGCCGAACCTGGCGGACGCCACCTGCTTGATCGCGCTGCGACGCGAATCGCCGTTCGGATCCTTGTGGTAGCGGGCTGAGTCCTCGCCGCCTTCGCCGGTGTTCGACTTGCCGCCGAGACGGTTCATGGCGATGGCCAGCGTCTCGTGCGCTTCCTGGCTGATCGATCCGTACGACATCGCGCCGGTGGCAAAGCGCTTGAGGATCGAATCGACCGGTTCGACCTCGTCGAGCGGCACCGGCGTTCCCGGCTTGAAATCCAGCAGACCTCGCAGCGTCCCCAGCGTGCGGCTCTGATCGTTCACCAGCCGCGTGTATTCGCGATACACCGCGTACTGCCCCGATCGCGTCGCGTGCTGCAGCTTGAACACCGTTTCCGGATTGAAGAGATGATGCTCGCCGTCACGGCGCCACTGGTACTCGCCGCCGGTGTCAAGATCGGCCGATGCCCCGAGCCGCGATGGGAACGCGCGTTCATGGCGCTGCCGGACCTCTTCCGCGATGACGTCGATGCCGACGCCGCCGACACGCGACGCCGTCCACGTGAAGTAGCGATCGACGAAGGCCTGATCCAGACCGATCGCCTCGAAAATCTGCGCGCCGCAGTAGCTCTGCAGCGTCGAGATTCCCATCTTCGACATCACTTTCAGGATGCCCTTGTTCAGCCCCTTGATGTACCGGGACACGGCCCGCGCGTGAGTAATGTCCTGCAACGCGTTCTGGCGGATGAGATCGTCCAGGCTCTCGAACGCGAGATAGGGATTGACCGCGCCGGCGCCATACCCGATGAGCAGAGCGACATGATGCACTTCGCGCGCATCACCGGACTCCACCACGAGCGCACATCGCGTTCGCTTGCCCTCGCGCACGAGATGATGGTGCACACCCGCGGTCGCCAGCAGGCTGGGGATGGGCGCCAGCTCGCGGCTCACGCCGCGATCGGACAGGATCAAAATGTTGTGACCGCCATTGACCGCCTCGCTCGCCTGCACGCACAGCTGTTCCAGCGATCGGGCGAGTCCGGCACCACCCTCCTCCGGCCGATAGAGCATCTGCAGCGTGATCGACCGGAACCCGGCGATCCGGATGTGCCGCAGCTTCGCCATCTGGTCGTTGTCGATGACCGGATCGGGGATGCCGATCTGCCGGCACGACGCCGGCTCCGGTTTCAGCAGGTTGCGCTCCGGACCGATGGTCGACGCCATCGACGTCACGAGCTCTTCGCGGATCGCATCGAGCGGAGGGTTGGTGACCTGCGCGAACAGCTGTTTGAAGTAGTCGTACAACAGCCGCGGACGCTGGGACAGCACGGCGAGCGGCGTATCCGTGCCCATCGATCCGATCGGCTCTTCGGCGCCGGACGCCATCGGCCCGAGCACGATCCGCACATCTTCCTGCGTATAGCCGAACGCGCGCTGCCGGCGGACGACCGTGTCGTGGTCGGGCGGCGGCAGATAGGGCGCTGCGGGGACGTCTTCGATCGCGATCAGGTTGGCGCGCAGCCAATCCTCATACGGCTCCGCCAGCGCCAGCTCGCTCTTGATCTCTTCGTCCGCAATGATTCGTCCCTTGGCCGTGTCAACCAGAAAGATGCGCCCCGGGTGCAGGCGCCCCTTGACGACGATGTTCTCGGGCGGGATGTCGAGGACGCCGACTTCGGAAGCCATGATGACGAGGTCATCGTTCGTCACCCAGTACCGCGACGGACGCAGGCCATTCCGATCGAGCACCGCGCCGATCACCGTGCCGTCGGTGAAGGCAATCGACGCCGGCCCGTCCCACGGCTCCATCAGCGACGAGTGATACTCGTAGAACGCCCGCAGTTCCTCGGTCATCCCCTCGTGGTTCTGCCACGGCTCGGGAATCATCATCAACACGGCATGCGGCAGCGATCGGCCGGCCATGACCAGGAACTCGAGGACGTTGTCGAAGGTCGCCGTGTCGCTTCCACCTTCGCGGATGATCGGCAGAATCTTTTTCAGGTCGTCGCCGAGCACGTCGGACTCGAGCAGCGCTTCACGCGCTTTCATCCAGTTGATGTTGCCGCGAAGGGTGTTGATTTCGCCGTTGTGGGCGACGTACCGGTAGGGATGGGCGAGCGGCCAGGACGGAAACGTGTTCGTGCTGAACCGCTGGTGCACCAGCGCGAGCGCGGATTCGACATCGGGATCGGCGAGGTCAGGGAACATCGGCGCGATCTGGTTCGCCGTCAGCATTCCCTTGTAGATCATCGTCTTCGACGAGAGACTTGGGACGTAGAACGAGCTGCGGTCCGGGAGCGCCATCGCGTCAACCGCGTGCTCGACGCGTTTGCGGATGACGTAGAGCTTCCGCTCGAAGCGCATGTCGTCGCCGTCAGCGGCGGTGGCGGCAAACGCCGGCCCACGTCCGATGAACACCTGCCGGAACACCGGCTCGACGGCGACCGCGCTTGCGCCAACGGACGAGTCGTCGGTCGGGACATCGCGCCAGCCGAGAACGATTTGCCCTTCCTCGGCCACGATTGCCTGGAACTGAGCTTCGACCTTCGCCCGCAGCGCCGGATCGCGTGGGAGAAACACAAAGCCCGAGCCGTAATGCCGCGCAGGAGGCAGCGTGAATCCCAGCCGCGCGGCCTCCCGACGAAAGAAGCGATCCGGCATCTGGATAAGGATGCCGGCGCCGTCGCCCGTGTTCGCTTCACAGCCGCACGCGCCGCGATGCAGCAGGTTGATGAGCACCTTGAGGGCTTGCTCAACAATCCCGTGGGACCGCTGTCCTTTGACGTGCACGACAAACCCCACCCCGCACGAATCGTGCTCGTGGGACGGGTCGTAAAGTCCTTGGGCCGAAGGCAGTCCTGGGATTTTCACACAACGGTTATGCGCCACCCCGGCGCCATCTCAAAACGGAATCTACAGATGCCATCTATGCGTTCTGCTTCTGTGCCCATCATGCGATCGATGCATGGGTGGCATTTCAATGCGGAATTGGATCGGCTGCCGTGTATCGCTTCGACACATCGCCCGTTGACACCCTCCGCCGCGGGCGTATAGTGGGAATCAAGCCTAAGATGCCGCGTGCGGCGTCGCGGGGGAACCACCGGCGCGCATCATGCGCGCGAAGGGGCGAATTGACCTATCGGTCATAGAGGACTTCCAACCTCGAGCCCGTCAGCTAACCCCGCCGGCCTGTTGGAGGCCTTCCGTGGAGTCTTCGCAGTCGTCGCCTGACGGCACCTGCGCAACATCGTCCGGCAACCCGCTCATCATCATCATCTCGATCTAGGCCGGAGGCCTCATCGCCGCGCGCGTCGTGTCGCGTGCCGCGGCGGAGTTGGTGCGTCCGCGCCCTGGCGATTCTTTCCGGTCCCGTTCGCGCGTACGCCGGTCCGATGCTCGAGGACGGGACCTGAGGAAGGAGTACGAGTCATGCGTGCAATGTTGACGGACGTCGATTACGCAGGGCGGCTTCAGCGAGGCGCAGCCGGTGCGGCACTCGTCGTCTGCCTTGGGATCCTCGCCGTCGTATGGGCAATCGGATCGTCCAATCCTTTCACGCCCGCCGGCTACGTCGGCTATCTCACCAAGGGTGCCGTCATTGGCCACTCGCGGTTTTACGGCGTTCAGCGCGGCCCGACGTCCGCTGGCCGCACATGGCTGCTCGACGTGACCAATGTCAGCGTCACGCCCTATACCTACACCGAAGACTTCTCCAAGGATGAATCGGTGTTGAGCCGCGACAACTTGAAAATCGCCTTCCAGGTGCACACCGTGTGGCACATGGACGAGTCGAAGATTCCGCTGTTCATCGATCGCTTCAGCACAACGATCTCGCGCTCGGCACTGGAGAAAGATCCGGATGCGATTGTGAAGGTCGCGTACGGCAACTTCGTGCGCGAGCCGCTCCGCACGTTCGCGCGCGACGAGGTCCAGCGGCGAAATGGCCTCGAGGTGAAAGACGCGCTCATTCCCATCGGCGATGCCGTCCTGGCGCGCATTCAGCGGTACGCCGCCAACAGCCCTTTCCTCATCAACAGCGTGGTGGTCGGGAACGTTCAGTATCCAGAGGAGGTGGCGACGGCGGTCTCGCGCAAGCTAGCCGCGACGCAGGAACTCCAGCGAAAGGACACAGAAATCGAGATCGAACGGAAGGAGCGAGTCAAGCGGGAAGTGCAGGCACAGGGTATCGCCAATGCCATGGAAATCATCCGTGGCCAGTTGAGCGGCATGTATATCCAGCACGAGGCCATCGAGGCGCAAAAGATGATGGTCAATTCGCCGAATCACACGGTGGTGTACATTCCGGTCGGGAACATGGGCGTGCCCCTGACAGGGACGTTCAATGCGGCGGAGCCGAAAGGACCGAGTCGATAATCACTCCGAGGGGCTTTGCCCCTCGGACTTCCCTTGTACACGTTCGCTCGCCGGGCCCCCGCGCCGCTCGCGTGGGCTCACTCGCGCGCTCGTTCGCCACTGTCGTACGCGGGTTGAAACCGCTCAGGTACTCGCAATTCGCGGTTCGCGGCGAACTGCGAATTGCGAATTCACCGATTCCCCGCCGTCGACGTTGCCGTGGCGGGTTTGCTCGGTAGGCCGAGGTCGTTCCAATTCATCAGCGCGTTGAACACCATGGTGAATTCACCGTGGTTCTGCCAGCGGTAGATCGGATTGTTCGCGAACAAGACCACGCGTCCCTTGCCGGTGCGGCCACCAGGTACGTCGACGACAAACGGTCGCTGACGAATCTCATCGGCGCCTTTCATCAGGCCGCTCAAGACGCCCGCGTCTCCGCCGACGTATCGAGCAAGGACGCCGCTCTGATCCGGGGCGCCGACGGTCAGCAGCGGACCGTTCTGGTATTTAATCGCCAGCATCCGATCCGGATACCCGTAGAACACCGGGTGCTCGGGATGCAATACCTCGGCGTTGACGAGCGGGCGCGGCGCATAGAAGTCGCGAGAGGTCGACGCCGACGCATCCACCGTCCGCGCAAAGCCCTGTTCCGTCGCGAACCGCACGGCATTGCCCATCGCGATGAGCGTGCCGCCGGCGTCGAGGAACTTCGCCACCGCGTCGACCCCTTCTCCGCCCATGCCACCGGTGATGTCCGGTGACTCGCCGTAGGTTCCGAGGAACTTGTATTTGTCGCTCCTCATGTAAGCGACCGGGCGGTTGGCCGGTGGCTGAAATACGGCCTGACGCGACGCGTTCTGGCTCGGCATGAGGAGGACGTCGTACTCGTCGCGCAGGTGGCCCTGGCGCAACCGCTCTTTGTAAATGAGGTCGTAGGGAATGCCCATCGTATCGAAGGTAAAGCGCACCCAGCCGATCTCCTGCGTGTCGTTGCCGGACCAGGACGAATACATCGCGATGCGCGGCAGATCACCCTCATGCATCGCCACGGTCGGCAGCGCGGTGAGCGACGCCGCGGTCAAGCCAAGCTGTTCGACCGCTTGCCGAACCGCGGCTGGATCGACGGGCGCCGGGATCACAAACGAGCCGGCGGGAAAATCAATCCCCTCGGCGGTGAACGCCTTCTCTGCCACCCTCATCGGCGCCTGGCGGAGTTTGTAGCGCAACGCGATCATGTTGTTGGAGCCGAGATGCGCAACCGCGATCGCGGCGGTGCCGTTGCCGCTGATTGTTCCCTTCGGCACGGCCTTCTCCACCGGCGTCGTCTTCACGTCGAGGATCGCCTTGTCCTTGATTTCCTTGACCTCGACGAGCATCGCCAGCCCCATCGTCCAGCCGCTGTCGTCGTAGGTGCGCAACTCCGGATCCGGAAAGCTTTGCTTCTCGAGGAGATTCTTCGCCAGCCGTCCGTACGGCTGATCGCGCTTGATGACGTACGAACCGGCGGGAAACGTGCCATCGCCGATCTTGATTTCCGCGGCCGCCTGACCAACCTCGATGCGCTGCTGACGCAGAATGTTGACGAGGGTCGCGACCCTGGTCATGTCACGCTGCAGGGGAATGACGAACCCGAACGGCGCATCCTTCTGGCCAGACTCGATGGAGTTCTTCGTTTTCTGATAGAAGTTCTCGACGATCAGGTTTGGAAACGATGCCGTCAGCTGCAACGCGCTGAGGACACCCGTCTCCATGTAGTTCGTGTTGTTCCGGCGTGAAAAGCTCGCGACCGCGCCCGGCGGCACGGGGAGGCCGCGATACCACTCGCGCGTTTGCGCGCCCCCTCGTCCCGTCGGGGCGCTGCTGCTTCGCCCTCGAGCCGCGAACGGATCGCCGCCGTCGCCGGTGCCGGCGGCAACGCCCTCCCCGCCGCGAGCACCGCGACCATCTGTACCAGCCGCGGCAACGGCGTCGCCGCGGCCACCGCGACCATCGCCGCCCCGTCCGCGACCGTCCCCTCGTTCCCCGCGGCCGCCCGGCCCGGCTTCGCGTCCGGACTGCGTTTCGTACATGCGCATCATGCCGTTGTGGTTGTAGGACACAGAGCCGAGGTACCCGGGCGACCAGCCGTCCATGAACGCGTGGGTATAAACACCCGGCATGCCCCACTTCGTCATCTGCGCCAGCTCGAAGTTGGAAAACCACGGCAGCTCGGCGAACAGGATCGGATCGAGATTCGGATTCTGAGGGGCGGCGCCGCTGTAGGTGTACATCAACGCCTGCGCTTCATGCAGATCATGGACGATGGGCGGGTGCGCGGTGAAGTACCAGTCGGCCAGCGCGCGCATCGACATCTGCGACAAATTGATGTCGCGATTGTTGTCGTGGTAGACGTACTTGCCCCAATACGGGAGCCCGCCACCGCCGCCGCCCGCGACGCCTGGCGCGGTTCCTGTGCTGCCACCCGTGCCGCCAGCGGTGCCTCCGTCCGACGTCGTTGCCGGTACCGGGGCCGACGCTGCGGTCTCGAGGCCACGGTAGAACCAGTCGACATTTCGATCGCGTCCGTCCGCGTCTGCCACCGGCGTCACCGAGACGATGACGTTGTCGCGGATCTGTTTGATCAGCGGCGAGGTCTCGGTTGCGAGCCGATAAACGAGTTCCATCAGCATTTCAGACGGGCCGGTCTCGCCGCTGTGCAGGCCACCCATCAAGTGGTAGTGAGGCTTCGTCGTGGCAATCAGCTGCGTGATCTGATCGGGTGACAGCGAACGCGGATCGGCAATCTTTGCAAGGTTGTCGCGATTCCGCTGCAGGGTTCTCATGTTCTCGTCGGACGAAACCCAAACGACGACCAGCTCGCGATCCTCGTCGGATTTGCCGATTGTCTCGACCTTGACGCGAGGTGTGGACGCGGCAAGCGCACGGTAGTACTTGAGGATGTCGGCGTAGTACGTCAGCGTCGCCGGCGCGCCGATGTGGTGGCCGAGCACATCTTTCGGCGACGGAACCCCTTTGACCTTCGGCAGGTGATCGACGAGCGGACTGAGGTAGTACGGCTCGGTCGTCCACTCGGCGGCGAGCTTGGCGAACTCCTCGTCTTGGGGCTGCGAGGGATCGCGCGTCTCGGTCACCATCTGCTGGGCCGGCATCGAGATCGCGGCGGCGAGCATTCCGAAGGCCACGATCACCCACGCGGCCCGTCGGCGGCGGACCGGCTGTTCGATACTCATCGAGGGACTCCTGGCAAGCGGGAAGGCTGCCTTCGGTTTCCGAATGTTTCGTAGCGCAGGGCCGCGATTCTACCAGACCGCCCCCGTCCTATAATCCAGGTTCGCGGGAATCAACAGCCGCGTTCGGGGGTTTTCACCCACATGAAGATTATTGCTGCCACGGGCGTCGCGTTTGCGCTGGCCCTTGCCTCGGCCTCGCCGTCCACCTTTCCCGACCCAGCCAAGGACAGTCACGTCAGCGGATCCGTCCCGCCGCAGACGGCGGTACTGGCCGGCGGGTGCTTCTGGGGTGTCGAGGCGGTTTTCGAGCAGGTGAAGGGCGTCTCAGACGTTGTCTCGGGCTTCGCAGGTGGAAACCAGTTCACGGCTCACTACACGGTCGTGAGCACCGGCGTCACCGGACACGCGGAATCGGTGAAGATCACCTTCGACCCTGCGACGATCACGTATGGACAACTGCTCAAGGTGTTCTTCGCGGTCGCCCACGATCCCACCGAACTGAATCGTCAAGGCCCAGACGAGGGTACGCAATATCGTTCGTCGATCTTCTATGTCAACGACGAGCAGAAGGCGATCGCTGAGGCCTACATTCAACAACTCAATGCCGGGCGCGTCTTCGTCAAGCCAATCGTCACGACTGTCGCTCCGCTCAAGGGGTTCTACCCGGCGGAGGACTACCATCAGGACTTCATCGCGCACCACCCCGACTATCCATATGTCGTGGTCAACGACTTGCCGAAGTTGAAAGCGCTCAAAGCGGAATTCCCTGAGCTGTTGAAGAAGAAGTAAGAGTCGCGCGCGGATCCGATGCGTTTTACCCGCCCGCCAGATATTTCACCGTCAGCAGGATCGCCATCATCATGACGGCGATGAGGGTTCCTCGCTCGCTGAAAAACACGTCCCCCCAGGGATGCAGCGGCAGCACTGGCTTCAGGGCAGAGCTCGGCGGCCAGCGCGGCAGCCACGCCCGGACATGACGCGCGTACTCATCGTACGCGTTGGTGTATTTGCTGCGGATAAACGACGCCTCCCAGCTCGCGATCGCGCGGTACTGGACGAAGAAGACCAGCCACGCCACCGGCAGCATCCACAGCAGTCGCGACCACAGGGTGAAACCGGTCCAGAGCAGCCAGTTGCCGACGTACAGCGGGTTGCGAACGACCGCATAGGGGCCGGCCGTCATGAGCGGACCGTAACGGGTGGTGCGGGTCCGCGAGATCGTCCCGATGTGTCGCACGGCCCACAACCGAAGCAACTGGCCGGCACTCACCAGCAGGATGCCGGCAGCAACAGCCAGCGGGCCATCAACCTGACCTGTGCGCACCAGAAGGAGGATCAACGCGAGCGGAACCGGCAGGAACGATCGATACCTGAACAACCAGGCCCCGGTCGGGGCTTCTGAAGTCATCCGTTCGATAGTACCATCCGGGCATGCGATTCCTCGCGCGCGTCCTCCTCAACGCCCTCGCGATTGGTGTCGCGGCGTGGCTGGTTCCGGGCGTCCAGCTCTCGGGTCCGCTACCCGCCGTCATTGCCGGAATCCTGCTCGGTTTCGTGAACGCGCTGGTGAAACCGCTCCTGATCCTGTTGACGCTACCGTTTACGCTCGTGACCCTCGGGTTCTTTCTCTTCGTGGTCAACGCGATCTGCTTCGGGCTGACCGCGGCGCTCGTGCCCGGCTTTGATCTCAGCGGCTTCTCTGCTGCCTTCTTCGGCGCGCTCGTGGTGACGCTGGTCAGTTGGGTCGTGAGCGCGTTGATCGCTGACGCGCAGAAACAGTGAATTCCAGCTACTTATCCCCCGTCTTTTTGGTCGCGGCCGTGCCGTGAACCTTGCCGCTAATCTCCTTCGCGGATTTCTGGTGATCCTGCAGGGTCGGCAGCGTCTTTGCGACCCAGGCTTTCAGCTCGGCGTCCTTCGCTGATTTCGCTGCTCGCTGGAACGCCGCTACATCCTCGTTGTGATCGGCCACCATTGCCGCCATATAGGCCTTGTCGAACGCCGCCCCCGACAGCTTCTCCAAGCGCGCGTGATCGGCCTTGTGTTTCGAATCGAGTTCGGTCGGAAGCATCACGCTCTTCGACGACGCCCAGCTCTTCAGCTCGTCATTGGCCTTGCCATGGTCATCAACCATTCGCTGGCCGAATTGCTTCACGTCAGCGTCGGTGGCTTTGCTCGCCGCCAGCTGACCGAGGTCCACCTCGGCCATCCCTCCCATCGCCGCCTCTTTGACGAAGGTCTGATCGGACGGCGCAATTCCAGTGGCAGCCGGTTTCTGACTGTCAGACTTGGCCGCCGGCGCCGGCGGCGCTGGCTTCGATGAGGCTTGACTAGCCGCCAGCACCGACGCGCCGAGTACACACGCGAGCCCTGCAGAGAAGAAAAGTCGTTTCATGGTAGTCCCCCTCCAGGACGAAAAGTGCAAAGCGGATACCGATCGCTTCGGCCTGCGCGCTGAGCCCTGAGCCGTTTGTCTACTGTCCGACTGGGCTGAAGGCGATGATGAAGCGGACACCCTCGCGGCCGTGCGCGAGCTCCAGCCTGAGGAACGTCGTCCGCGGACCGTGCACCCTGACACCGCCACCGATTGACGAGGAGAGCCGGGTGAAATCGAGCGAGCTTCGTGCGGCAACAGTCTTGCCCGCGTCGTAAAAGATCGCCGCGTCGAGAAACTCCAACGCGAACCATCGATACTCAGCCGTCCAGTTAATCGAATGGCGATCGCGAAAGCGGTAGTCAGAAAACCCGCGGAGATCGTGACCTCCCAGATCCGGCAGAAGAAAAAACGGAACGGCGTGATTCGAGTCGACCATCGTGGTGGCGAGATGAAGGCTGAGGAACACCGCCGAGTGATTCGGCACGATCGGGATGTACTGCTCGCCGACCGCATCCGCGCGCTGAAAGGCATACGGGCCACCGGTTGTCTGGTGGTAGTTGTGAAGCGTCGCGCTGAGGAGGCTGCCGTGGCGGCTGTAGCCCGGACTCTCTCGCGAGTCGACCGCAACAGACGCCTGCCCGTGGAGGTACCGAGGATCGGCGCCGGCTCCGGGCATGCTGGCGAACAACAGCGCGCCAGCGGCGTCGGCGCCGTGCGCAAGGCCCGTGTCGAACTGTTCAAGGCCAAGGCCCGCGAGAAAGCGGAGAAGCGGGACCGGTGTCCACGCGGCTTCGCCGCTGACTTCGGTTTTTGTTTCTGCATAGCCGGTGCGGAAGTCGGGTGAATCTGATCCCAGCGCGTAGAGCCGCACCGAGGGCGCGTCCTGCCATCTTGCGCGTCCGCGGAGGATTAGTCGACGGCCGTCGAGCGGTCCGTACTGCGCCGCCATCTGCACCATCTTGTAGTTGTTGATCGAGTACGCACCCTTCAGGACGATCACTCCCCTGGCAGACAGCGGGTGAGCGTATCCGGCGCCCGGCGCAAAACCGGATCCGCGTTTGATGTCGCCGAACGCCGGCATGAATCCATGAGGAGGACCATCGGCCTGCAGAATCCCCGATAACCGTCGCTGGGCCCATGGGGGCAGGAAAGGTACCGGCGAACCCGCTTTCGCTTCTTGCCGATCGTTCTGTTCTGTCGTAGCCGTCGCCGGTTCCTGCGCGATCGAGCCCGCTTCGCTCATGAGCAGAAACAAAACAGCTGAGGCAAGTCTCAGCGCCGGTTGGTGAAGCCTGGTCATCTATAATTCACGCACTCAATTGATGGACTCTTTGCCGGTTTCGCTCGCCGCAAGTGGCGCGCTGTTCCTCGCGTCCACGATCGTGCTGGCGATCAGCCAGGCTCCCCTCGGCAGTCCGGTTTTCTTTGCGTGTGCCAGCGCCGCAACCCTCGCGTACTTCATCGTCTTGCATGGGTTCTGGCGCAATCCCGCTATTTCACGGCGAGCCCTCGTCGCGGCGCTTCTGCTGAGTGTTGCAATTCGCGCGCCCCTGGTCGGTCCGAAAGCGAACTCGGACAGCGACATGGTTCGTTATCTGTGGGACGGGCGGGTGCAAACGATGGGCTACAGCCCGTATGAGGTCATCCCGGCGGATCCCGCGATGGCTGCCACGCATACCGACGAAACGCGACAGATGCCGAGTTCGCGCTCGCGGACGCCGTACCCGCCCGGCGCGCAACTGTTTTTCCGACTTGTCGTGTCGATTCACGATTCGACCCGCACCATGAAGGCGGCGCTGGTCGGGTGCGATCTGATGACGATCCTGATTCTGTGGCGATGGCTAGCGCTGACGGGCCGACCCGAGTGGCTAGTGATGACTTACGCGTGGAACCCGCTAGTCGTCCTCGAGATCGCGCACAGCGGCCATCTCGATGCGCTCGGGGCGATGTGGATCGCGGCATCCGCGTACTGGTTGTCGCGGCGAAGAACCGCGCTTGCGACGGTTGCCTACGTGTTCGCAGTCGCGACGAAGCTGCTGCCGATTGTGCTTCTTCCGTTGTACTGGCGCCGTGTGCGAGTTCGCGATGCCGTTGGCGGAAGCAGCTTGCTGGCGCTTCTTTACGTCGCCTACACCCGCCACGGCGCTCTGCCCTTCGGCAACGTCCCGAACGTCGTCGACCACATCCGGTTCAACGGTCCATTGTTCAGATTCCTGGCCGGGTTGAGTTCGTCGCAGGCTGCAGCGGCGTCAGCGGTCGGACTTGGATTGATGGTCGCGATCTGGGCGCGCTGGCGACTAGACGCAGACAACCCAGCAGCATGGGGGTGGCCGATGGCGATCGCGTTGGCGGCCGCGCCCGTGATTTATCCGTGGTATCTGCTCTACCTCACGCCATTTCTTTTCGGTCTGGCCACGCTACCCCTCACGGTCTGGACGATTACTGTGATCACTACGTACGTGGTCTGGCACTTGGCATCGCACGGCGCTCGCTGGGTCGTTCCGACCGGCCTGGTCGCATGGGAGTACGGCATCGCTATCGTGGTGGGGGCCGTCATGGTGTGGCGCGTTTCTCGGTCGACGAAACCAGAAGAACCCAACGGAACTTCGCAGAATCCTGCAGAACCCAGCACGAACCCTGTAGAACCCAGTACGAACGCGGCAGAACCCAGCAGAACTTTGTAGAACCCAGCACGAACCCGGCAGAACCCAGCAGAACCTTGTAGAACCCAGCAGAACCCTTTTAACAGAAGCGTTATTCGCTGGGCATGACGACCCAAAGGACCAGGTAGACGAGAATCCCTGGAAAAGCCGCCGACAGTGTGGAACCAACTACATACAAGATCCGGACAGCTGTGGGATTCCAGCCCAGCGCTTTCGCAAAGCCGCCACACACACCGGCGATCAGCCGATTATCTCGCGAGCGCAGCAGGGCCATGGATTCTCCTGTGTTAGCGGCACTATAGCGCACGCGCTTTTGACTCGAATGGTCGAGCTGCGACGATCCGAGCACGCTTCTTGCCTTCTGCCGTGTCGGAGATGGAAGGGTGCAACGACAGGAAACATCGCCGCGACGTTTACGCAATTGGGTGATCGCATTCACCCTGGTTGCCGGCGCGTCGGTCGGCGCGACCCCGCTTTCCACTGAGCGTCCCGCCAATCGCATCCCGTCGCTCCAAGACCAGCCGCTGTCACAGTACCGCGCCTACCGTCGCATGCACGCACGAAGTGAGCATTTCGGTCAGGAGGCGTGGCTTGAAGCGTGGACCGAGATGGACGCGCAGGGATTCCGCTACACGATTACTTCCGAGTCAGGGTCGGACTACATCCGGACCAAAGTATTGAAGGCGGTGTTGAAGCGCGAGCAGGAGCTCATCGCCGAGGGCGACTGCGATCGGTCCGAGTTGACCGCGGAGAATTACGACTTCGCGGACGCCGTCCAGGGAGACGGCGAGCGATACGTCACGATCAAGCCGAAACGCAAGGACGTTCTCCTCGTCGACGGCCGCATGGTCTTCAGCGCCGACGGCCGGGAGTTACTCCGCGTGGAAGGCCGGCTTTCCAAGAATCCATCGTTCTGGACGAGCCTCGTGAATATCATTCGGCACTATGCGCGCGTCGACGGCGTGCGGGTGCCGATCGCCACCGAGTCCACAGCCAAAGTGAAGTTCGCCGGCGTCTCTTATCTGGACGTGCGGTACGAGTACGAAACCATCAACGGGCGGGCGGTCAACGTCGCCTCTCGTCAGCTCATTCCGACAGTCACGATGCGCTGAACGCTTCAGAACAACCGATCGATCTGCGACAGCAGATAACGGGCGCGCTTCTGGGCAATCAGATTCGCCAGCCGAATGGACGGCCGCTTCGATACGTCGATCACCAGCGCCGCACGGAGAAGCCGTTCGAATTCCCGTCGATCCTTTGCCGGCTGTGCGACGCCCGTCGCTAGGGCGACATACGCGAACGCGGACTCGCCGTTTGACAGCGCCACCGCGCGATCGAAGTGTTCTCTGGCACGCGCAGGAGATCCACCGAGCAGCGCCGGTAACGACTCGACAGCGATCATGGCTTCGTGAATGGTGCCGCCCTGCCACGCCTCGTTCAGCTGCAACGCGCGTGTGAAGAGCGCGCGCACCGTCACCAGCTCACCAATGCGCGCAAACGAGGTGTCCGAGAGAAGGAGCGCCCCTCCCCACGACACGCCGGTCCAGTAAAGCGCGGGCACGTCCGCGGCCGACATCGATGCGAGGACTGCTTTGAAGTCCCCTTGCAGGCCGCGGCCGGCACCCGGATGACTGACATCAAGCGTGCGCAGGCAGTAGCCTCGCGCCCGCTCGTACATGGCGGCACCCCGCGCTTTCAATTCCTTCGCCGTAACGCTCGCCGGGTCGGCCGCGTCCGCGTCGGATTGGAGGAAGGCATACGCGTACTGGGTGAAGCCGCTGCACGCCGTCATCAATAACCCCGGATGCGCCGGCGAGTCCTCCAACAGCATTTCGACCATCTTGAGAGTCGACGGAGCCGCTTGTCTCACGAATTCCGGATCGGTGTCTCGCGTAAAGGTCGAGGCGGTCGACGTCAACGCATCGGCCATCCGGTTGATTCCCATCTTCTTCGGAGAACAACCCGCAGCCGCCAATCCTGCCATCACCAGCACCACTACGTATCTCATCCGACCCAATAGTACAGGTTCTACAGGGTTCTACGTGGTTCCGCTGGGTTCTGCAGGGTTCGTTCGGCGTTCTACGACTCTCCGTGCGAACGAACCTTGTAGAACCCTGTAGAACCTTGTAGAACCTTGTAGAACCAGGAATGCCTGTTACTGCAGAGTCGCGGGTTGTGATCGTCCGTGTTGCCGGCCTGGCAATCACGCTTGGCTACGGCGCGCTGATCGTCTGGCTGTATTCCATCCAACCTCAGACTGTGGCCGAGGTAACCGGGTCCCTCTCGTCGAGCGTCGGCGCGTACCATGTGGACGCGCAGGCAACATCCGACGCACTGGCATTCTTTCGGCGCGACGCGTTCGCGGAAGCGCGAATGGCATTCGACCGCGCCGATCCGGCGCATCGCGACGCGCGAACACAGTTCTACATCGCGTACAGCTACTACCGGCAGGGCTGGGGACGGCTGTACGACGATGACGCCTTGTTTCAAAAAGGCATCGAAGCCGTTGACGGAGCGATCGCACTTGCGCCGGACCACCGATTGCTCGTCGACGATCCCGATTTGGGAATGCACAGTGCGGACGAGCTGAAGGCCGAGCTCGAGCGTGGTGTGACGCGGGAGGTATCGGACTTCAACCCGCTGAAGGTCTTTCGAGCCCGCAAATGACGGCCACTCGCGAAGCGATCGTATTGCCGGCGTCCTTTCTCACCGTCGCTCTGCTCGGCGGCGTTCGACTGGGGCAGGGAATCAAACTCGTCCCTCCCCCGTTGGTATCGCTCGTGCTGGCTGTGATGTTGATGGTGTGCCTGGTTCGAGCCAGTGTCGTCGCGCCGCAGGCCGTGGTGGGTGCGGAACGCTCCAACCTGGAAAACCTCTCCGGCCTGAGCGTGCTGCTCACGCTGTTTGCGGCGTCAACCCAGGTCTTCACTCTCGTGACGCCGGAACAGGGCCTCCTTCACGTCGTGTTCGCCGTTTGCTTTTTCATTCAGCTCACGACGACGCTGGCCGGCGTGAAGGGACGGCGGAACATGCTGCGGAGCCTTGCCGTGTTGCTCGGTTCCGCGTTCGTCGTGCGGTTCGTGGTACTCGAAGGGCTCTACGCGCGTGATGGCAGCCTCGCCAAACGGATCTTCACCGCCGTCGTCGAAGGCGCGAGCCTCGGGTCGATCCAATACGTGTCGGTGGGCGCCGCCACCGGCTACGTCGCGTTTTTTGCTCTCGCGCTTTTTTTCGTTGGCCTCTTTCTGCTGCCGCATGGCGACCCGCGCGGCTGGCTCCGGCCGCGCACGGTGCGAGATCTCAGAGGTCCGCTCACGGTTGTCGTCCTCGCTGCGGTCGTGGGCAGTGCAGGGTGCGACCGATCGAGCGGTGCGAACACCGCTGAACCGTCGTCACGGATGCCTGACACGAGGGTCGTCATGCGAAATGAGGCCCTGGCAAAGGCGCAGGTGTGGACCACTCCGGGGGTGGCAATCTCGCAATTCGACTTCGCTCGGAACCCGCGAGACGGATTTGCCGTGTCGGACGACGTGTCCTGTCGCTTCGTGGTGCAGAAGCTCAATGGCCGGACGCAGAAATTTCATTGCCAGCTCCCGGATGGGAGGATTCTGAAAATCAAGTACGGCAAACGCAACGTCGAACTTCCGGCGGAGGTGGCCGGAACCCGCCTCTTGCGAGCGCTCGGTTTCGGTGCTGATGACATGTTCATCGTGAAGACGGTCCGCTGCGATGGATGTCCACCATTTCCGTTTCAGTCGTTGCAGTGTAAGGAATACTTGGCTCTCGAGTGGGTCTGCTTCGGCGGCCCGTTCCGCGGCAGCGGGGTTCGGACATTCTCTACAGTAGCTATCGAGCGTCGTCTCGACGGCACCGTGATCGAATCGTTCGACGATCAGGGCTGGAGCTGGGACGAGCTCGATCGCATCGATCCGTCGCGAGGCGGCGCCACGCGCGCCGAGATCGATGCGCTACGTCTGCTGGCCGTGGTCCTCGCGCATTGGGACAACAAAGGGGAAAACCAGCGGCTGCTGTGCCCCTCCGGCCGTGAACTGCCCGACGGCGGATGCACCACCCCGATGGCGATGATTCAGGACCTCGGCGCCACATTCGGCCCGTTGCGCGGCGATCTGGTCAGCTGGCGTTCCGCACGTGTCTGGCGCGATCGGGCACGCTGCACGGTCGATATGAGCGATTTGCCCTATGGGGGCGGGACGTTTCCGCAGCGCCCCATCTCAGAAGCAGGCCGCCTGATGCTTGTCGGACTCCTGGAGCAGCTGTCCCGATCGCAGCTGAGAGATCTGTTCACCGCCTCCCGCATGACCGCCCAGGACGCCATGGACGCCGAGTCGCGCAGCGCCGACGCGTGGGTCAAGGCCTTTCTGGATAAAGTCACAGAACTGAGAACGGCGGGACCCTGTCCGTCATGATCGTCTGTCTTTGGACGACGCGCTCAGGGCGAGGCAGTGTCTGGCGTGCTCGGCTGAATCCGAAAACGCGCAAACACTCATTTCGCCGCGTACCTCGTGATTGACCCTGCATCGATCGTCTCCCCGGTCCGACTGATGGCCTGAAAGTACAGCGTGTCGCCCGAGATCTCCATCAACATGAAGTGGAAGTCCGTGTCGAATCCCCGCGCCATGATCGCGGACGGACGGCGGATGTCAGCCTTTCGGAGAGAGCCGGCGCCGCCAGAAATGAAGTAGGTGATCCCGTGCTGCGGATGCATCCGCTCGTAGAAGTGCTCGTGGCCCGACAGGACGACATCGACGTCACCGTTGACAAAGATCGGTTCGAGCGCCAGCCGCAACAGCCGCGCGGCGTTGGTGTAGCGGCCGGACGTGTAAATCGGATGGTGAAGGTAGCAAATCTTCCAGTCTGTTCGCGATCGGCCGAGCTCGTCGCGTAGCCATGCGAGCTGTGCGGGGTCAAGCGAACGGCTGTCGAGGACGAAAAAGCGCACGCCCGCCCCGACGAGCCCCTCGGGTCGGCGCTCATTACGTCGAAACGTGTAGTAGCGGCGCCCCTCCATGTTGAACTTCGAGTAGTTCAACTCTGAATCGAGATCGTGATTGCCGATCGCGGCGTAAAACGTCACGCCCTGTTCGAGGAGCGTGCGATAAGGCTGTTCGAACTTTGTCGTGAAGTCATCTGGTCCGTGAGGCGGGTAGATGTTGTCTCCGAGCATGACGACGAAGTCGAAAGGAAACCTTGTATGCCATGTGACCATCTGCCGGGCAATGTCGTTCTGGCCCTGATCGCCACGACCCGAGTCGCCGATGACGGCAAACCGCACCGACCCGGTGTTCAGCGGAAGCGCAAGATCACCGCGAGCGGGTGAGGCCTCGTGGATCTCGATGCGGGTGGCTCTCTGAGCCTCGGGCGGAACGGAACTCCGTTTGCACCCGCTACACAGCGCCAGCGAGAAGACAGCCAGCCAGGCTGCTCCACGGGGGAGGCGCCACATTTAGTCAGGATCCCAACCGAGCGCTACCAACTGAACGTCGATCTGCCCGCGCTTCGGCACCAGCGTGACCTGTTCGAAGGCGGGTGGTTTTTCGAACTCGGCTGCGATCGTCTGGGTCTCGCGGCGCATCTGTTCGTCCAGGTCGGCCACCTGGCTGCGAACGGCTTCTACGCTCTCCGTGGCGCGTTGCACATCTGCGGATTCCTTCATGGTGCGGCCCATACCTCGCGCCGCGGTCGTGGCACGACCCAGTGTGCTGGCGCTGAAGGACTTGCGGCCGAGCAGCGCGCCGACCAGCGTGGCGCCAATCGAGACCGCCGTCTGCAGCTTCTGCTGGGTCGACTGCTCGGACTCACGCGCCTCGGCGGCCTCCGCACGTCGCAATCGCTCGGCAAGCGCAGCCTGACGGGCCGCGTATTTCTGTCGAATGGCATCCACAGCCGCATCACGTGCGGAGCGGGCCGCATCCTGCACCCGCACTTTGAAGTCCCCCTCCGCTTCATCGGCCCGTGAGGTGAGGCCCGTCTCGCGGTGACGCATCAACTGAAGCCGTTCGTTCTGCGCCAGCCACTGCTTGAGCGCCTTCTCCCACGCCGGGTAGTTCTTTGCCTGAGCGGCCGCCGTCGGCAGCGATTCAAATGAGGCGTCCTTCTCCGGCGCTCTGGCGAGCGATCCGACCTGGACGTCGAGGCGCTTGGCGCCTGCCCAATCGACGGCGACGGGCCCCTGGCCAATCGAGGCGGCGTACACGATGTCGCGCACCGAGTCGACGTTGAGTTTGGGATCGGAGAATGCGAGTCGAACCGCGCCAAGCACGACCGGTGTGTACAGCACCGCTTTTCCGGAGCCAGTTGTCGGCGGCGGGATGAAAAACTGCTCGATCCCTGGCGGCAAAACGGGCTGGCGTTCCGACGCCGCGTCAGATGCCGCCGCCTTGGGGTGGGATAGGACTGACGGCGCATTCGCCGCCGGGACAGGTTCTGGCGTCTTGGCGCGGCCACCCATCAGGGTTCGGATTTGATCCCTCGACAACGGTCCTCGCAGGTACGACAGCGTCCACCGCGTCTGGAAGGTCACCAGCTTCTCTTCATGAACGTTGTGCAGCAGGAAGACCCGCTTCTGCAACGCGGACAGGAGGCGATCGACCTCATTTCGATCGAACGAGCCTGCACCCGCCCCTTCGAGGCCGTCCAGCACGCGGGCCTTGTCCCGTTCCGTTTGCAACCGTCCGAGGAACCAGGTCCCGATGTTGGAGAGCCCTTTATAGTCCAGGTCCACCGGGTTCTGGGTTGCCAGGACAACGCCCAGGCCAAACGCGCGTCCCTGTTTCAACAGCGTCAGCAGCGGTCCCTTCGACGGAGGATTGGCGACCGGCGGGAAGTAACCCGCGATCTCATCCATGTAAATGATGGCGCGCAGGCTCGTCGTCCCGGTCTGCGCACGCATCCAGCCCAGCACCTGGTTGAGCAGCAGCGACACGAAGAACATGCGCTCGGCGTCCCCGAGATGGGCGATCGACATGACAGCGACGCGGGGCCGGCCTTCCGATGTGTACAGCAGCTTCGCCGGATCGAGCGGCTCCCCCTCGAACCACTGCTCGAACCCGGGGGCGGCGAGCACTGCGTTGAACCGCATCGACAGATCGAAGCGCTCGCGTTGTGGAAAGAACGCCTCCAGATCGACGACGCCAACTTTTTGAAATGGCGGCGCTTGAACCTGCTGGATAAGAGCCGCGAGATCGAGGTCGCTTCCTTTCGTC
>JBKPNQ010000205.1:0-12849 GCA_046732715.1 Acidobacteriota bacterium
GAGCGAGCGCCGCGAACCGAGCCACGCGACCGGCGTAAGATCGACGGGTGCGACGGCGAGGCAAGACTCCGCGGAACAAGACGCGAGCGAGCGCCGCGAAGCGAGCCACGCGAGCGGCGTCAGATCGACGGGTGCGACGGCGAGGCAAGGCTCCGCGGAACAAGACGCGAGCGACCGTCGCGAAGCGAGCCACGCGACCGGCGTCAGATCGACGGGTGCGACGGCGAGGCAAGACTCCACGGAACAAGACGCGAGCGAGCGCAGCGAAGCGAGCCACGCGAACGGAGCGAGCCGACGACGCGGCTCGCGAGAGAGCGTGTCGGGGAGTCCGAGGGGCGAAGCCCCTCGGAGTGATTAAAGACTGCATGGATAACCTGACGCACTCCCTCTTTGGATGGACGATCGCCCGTGCCGGGCTCGGCCGCCGCCTGCCACATGCGACCGCAACCCTGATTGTCGCATCCAACGTCCCCGACATCGATATCGTCGCCGGACTTCGCGACGGCGTGGACTATCTGGCGGTGCATCGCGGCCCCACTCACGGGCCGCTAGGCATCGTCGGCCTCGGCTTGTTGACCGCCGCTTTGATTTCATTGTGGCACCGAGTCTCATCGCGGTGGGCCCGAGAGACCGGCGATGATCGCGCGGCGCGGCATTTCGTGAAGTGGTGGATGCTCGCCATGGCCGGGATCAGCTGTCACGTACTCATGGATCTGCCGACGTCGTATGGCACGCGGCTGCTCAGTCCGTTCGTGTGGACGTGGTATGCGCTGGACTGGATGCCGATCATCGACGTGTACTTGTGGCTGGTGTTGATCGTCGCGCTGGTCGTCGGCTCGAGAATCGGGCGCAAACGCGCCGCCTTGATCGGACTCGGCCTGATGGCCTGCGACTATTCAGCACGCGCGCTGCTGCACCATCGAGCGCTGGAGACCGGCGCGTTACTCAACGCTGCCGGAGTTCGCGCTCCCTGCATCACGGCGCCGACTCTCGTGTCGCACACCGGAGGGGCGCTTGCGGGCACGACTGGATCCGACGTCTGCATCGAAGCGGCAGCGCTTCCAACGTTCCTGTCGCCGTTCACGTGGCGGATCATTCGGCGGCAGTCGAACGGATATGAGCTGAGCGACCGGCGGGTGTTCGGCCAATCGCGAACGAATCAGTCAGCCTGGCTCCCGAGCGACAACGGCGATGCGGAACGGGTACGCCCGACACGTCCGGGTCGCGTGTATCTCGATTTCGCGCGATTCCCGATCGCGGAACTCATGGGGCGCTCGCCGTCGCTGACGACGGTCCGGCTGTCCGACGCACGCTTCGTCGTGATGCCGGTGAACATCCGCGGTCTTGCCGCAAGCGCGCGTCTCTCGGTCATCATCACAGTGGATGCGTCAGGCCGGATCGTCGACCAACGCTTCTGATTGGTGACCGAAGGGCTTCGCCCTCGGACTCGCCGCGACTTGCTTTGCGCCGCCTTGCCTCGCCCGAGCACCCGTCGACCGACGATGCGACAACGGGTCGCGTCACACGCGTCGCTCGTTCGCCATTTTTGGACTCGGTTGTGAAACCACTTCTCTGTTCTGATCCCAGTGTTGCCGATGGCGTGGTCGACGCCATGCGTCAGCCGCGCGCTCGCCGCGACCATGGAGATCCATGCGACCTTGGGCGAGATCACCTTTCGGTCACGCCGGTGTAGCGCCGCTTGCCTGACGTCTTCGGACAGGTCATCGGTGTGCATGCTCGCGCTTGCAAAGCACGAACGATTCCTCGACTCGTGCGCCCGATGCGATTCAGTGACATCATCGAAGGGCACCGGTCGCGCGTCCATTCGATGCGAGAGCCGGATGCTCATCGGATGGTTGGTGTTACGTTCTTCTCGATTGGTCGGCGCAAAATTCGTGAAATTTTTGTGACCGAGTCACAACGGCCGCTCGAGCGTGTCAAATGGTCCTCAAGGACGGCTCGGTGAGGCAGGATTGTTGCGGCTGAAGGACACTGTGTACGGTCCCGGAGACAGCGGACGAACGACGCGTGGCATAATCCATCGCTAATCGCTCACTCGCGTCCGTCTTTGTCGGATTCCGGACGACACGGACGCCGTCACCGGTTGAAGCGGAGACACCAATATGAGACTGATGCGACTTGCGCTTGTCGTGACGATCGTCGCCGCATGGGCCACGCCGGCGGCCGCGCAGCGTTACGCCGCAAAGCAAGACGGCGACGTGGTGGAACTCGCCGACACCACGGCCCAAATGAACGTCTCTGTAATCTGGAGCATGAGCAACGCCTGGCGTATCCAGGTGAAGGGCAAGGACCTGGTTCGGACGTCGGCGACCCAGGCTGATTTTCAGGCTCGGCCCGGCTTGAACGGGATGCCGATCCTGGCGCCGTTCGCGAATCGGCTGGACGAGACGGCGTTCTATGCCAACGACCGCAAGTACAACTTCGACCTCGAACTCGGGAACGTACGTGGCCCAATTCCTGCCACAGGCTATGTCAATGGCTCGAAGGCCTGGCAGCTGGTCGAGGCCAAAGCGGACGCGCGTAGCGCCTGGGTGACGTGCCGGCTGGATTTCTACAAGATCCCGCTCTTCATGGCGCAGTTCCCGTTCGCACATACGATCACCATGACCTATCGCGTGTCGGAGGGAACGCTCGAAGTACACACACGCCTCGATAACCTGAGCACCGAGGCGATGCCCGTGGTCATTGGATATCACCCGATCTTCGAGCTACCCGACGGCAACCGCGACGACTGGACGGTGTCGCTCGACGCGAAGACACACTGGATCGAGATTCCGCAACGGCTGCCCACCGGCGAGACGCAGCCGATCGAGAGCTTCTTCGGATCCGACCGCACGGCGATTCAGCTGAAGAAGTACGCGTTGATCGATGACGTGTTCACCGACTTGATCCGCGACGCGAACGGCCGCGCGACGATGAAGCTGATGTACAGCGGCAAGGAGCTCGACGTCAGCCTTGGGCCGAAGTACAAGACCGTGCTGGCGTGGTCGACGCCGCTGCCGGCGGCTGGCGGCGGTCGTGGCGGCGGAGGCGGCGGACGCGGCGCCGGACAGGGCGCACCGGCGACACCGCCAACACCGTCAGGCCCGTTTCCGGTCGATCCGGCCCAGGGCGTGAGAGTCGCGCCTCCGGCGGTGACACCGGCCGAAGGTGCTGCCGCACCGACGACCAAGGGCTTCATCGCCTTCGAACCGATGGTCGCGATTACCAACGCGCTGAACCTGTCGCACAAGGGCGTCTACAAAGAGCTGCAGAGCATTCCGCCCAACGGGTCGTGGGAGGAGAGCTTCTGGATCACGACCAAGGGCTATTGATCGCAGCGCCCCGCCGGGTGGACGTGCTGTTGCGCAATGATCGGGCGACTAACCGATGCCCACATGCGCGTACCCGGCAGGCAGTGACCCTCGACGTCGCGATATTGGCGGCAACGGGCAGCGTCGTCGGCGAGACCATCAGGCGGTGAGAGAACGCAGGCAAGCGGGTTCGCCGGCTGCGCCGCTACGCGTGCCGGTATCAGGCGTAGCAGCGCGGACCGTGTCTGCTTCGCCGAGGCGGCGTACCGGCTATTCACATCGCAAGGCCACGATCGGATCAACTTGCGTCGCGCGGCGGGCCGGGACGATCGTGGCCATGGCGGCGACAGCGAGCATGACGAGCGCGACCGTCACAAACATCCGAGCGTCGAGCGGACTGACCTCGAAGAACAATGCCCGTAGCGATCGCGTGGCCAGAGGCGCGACCGCGAGGCCAGCGGCCAGGCCGATGAGCGCGAGGATGGCGCCCTGCCTGAGGACCAACGCGATCACGTCCGAGCGCTGAGCGCCGAGCGCAAGGCGCACGCCGATTTCGCGAGATCGCTGTCCGACCAGGTACGAGAGCACGCCGTACAGGCCCACCGACGCAAGCAGCAACGCCAATCCCGCGAAGGCCGATGTCAGGTAGGCGATAGCACGTTCGCGCTCAACCTGTTTCGCGAGCCGCACCGGCATCGAGGTGACGTTGAAAATCAGTCCCGGCTCCGCCCGTTTGAGAGCCTCCCGCAGTGCGCCCACGACGCGGTCGGGATCGGCAGAAACGCGGACGTCGATCGCCGTTGGCAGCGCGTCGGCACGGCGCAGACCGTAGGGATAGAACACCATCGCGACCGGGGCGTCGCGAAGCGTCACCGGGCGCACGTCAGCAACGACGCCAACAATTTCGGCGTCGTACCGCTGGAAGGCCGCGAGGCCACGCAGCCGGAGCCCGATCGGGTCGCGCCCAGCGAAGTAGCGTCGCGCGATCGATTCGGTGATCACCACGACCGGCATCGAATGCTCCGTGTCGTGCTCGTCGAATTCGCGACCGCGAAGCAGCCGGATGCCGACGGTCGCGAAGTATCCGGGCCAGACCCAGTTCTGGTAGACCGGCACCGTGCCATCGACGCCGTCGATCCGGACGCTGGTCGTGTAGGAACAGCCGGCAATCAGGCCGCAGACCGAGACCGCCGAAGACGTCACGCCGGGGACTGTCTTCGCCGCGGACACCAGACGGTCGGCCAGGTCAGACATGCTGGCGCCCGACGTGGCGAGCGTGCGGGCATTGAAGAATGATGCGGTCAGGAGATGCTCGGCCGCGAAGCCAGTGTCAACGCGCACCAGATTGAACAGCGATTGGCTCAGCAGCGTCGCCGCAAACACGATCACCACCGACAACGCGAGCTGCAGGACGACGAACGGACGCATGCCTCGAAGCGCCGCCGGCCCGGTCGTCTCGCGTTCGTTGAGGCCGGCCGAGACGAGGCTACCCGCACGCGCCGCACGCAGTGCAGGCGCTACGCCGAAAACGATCGCGGTGATCGCTGACGCCGTAAGAGCGAACAACAGCGTCCTCGCGTCGAGTGAGAACCCTGCGGGCAGCAGGCTTGACGTTCCAATCAACTGTGTCGCGAGCAGGTGACGCGACCAGCCGGCGGCGAGCAGACCGGCGACGCCACCAAGTCCGGCGAGCAGCAGCGCCTCAGCGAGCACGTGTCCGACGATTCGGCCGGTCGTCGCACCGAGTGCGACCCGCACTGCCGTTTCGCGCCGCCGCCGGCTGGCGCGGACGAGCATCAGGTTTGCCACGTTCGCGGCCGTGAGCAACAGGATCATCGAGAGCAGTCCCATCAGCGCGAGCAGCGTCGTCGACTGTCTCGCCCGCAGGCGCGAGAAGCCGTGCGCCATCGGCGCGACTGCGAGCGTGTGGGCCTGCATCGACTCTCGCTCGCTGGCATTTTCCCCCGCGTCACGCGCGAAGTCGGCGAGTGCCAGCCGATTCTCGTTCTGCAGCAGCGTTTCGGCGAGCTGCCGCTCGCCGCGTCCGCTGCGTCCAACGAGATTCAGCCACGTGATCCGGTCCTGATCGAGGAACGATCGCGTCGGATCCACGGCGCCGTACGTGCTGGTGTTGGTGCGGTGCTGAATGACCGGTTGGAGCGTGACCGGCAGCCAGAGATCCGGGCTGTCGTCGAGCCACAGGCCGCCAAAGTCCGCAGGCGCCACACCCACGATCGTCACCATTACTTTGTTGATCTCGATCGCCTGGCCGATCGCGGCGTCCGCACCGCTCAAGCGACGTTTCCAGAACGCGTCGCTCACGACGCAGACCGGGGCCGCGTTGTCCGACGCGTCGGTGATCGTCAGCGCCCTGCCGCGCGCGGGCTGCACCCGGAGGGTCTCGAAGTAGTTGCCCGACACCAGCTGCACGTCGACGGTGATCCGGTCTTCACCCGTCGTGCGCGCGGGGAACTGGTTGATCCCCGTCGTCGCGGCCAGTGCCCCGTGTGCGCCGAGTGCCTGCTGCAGCCGGGTGTACCTCGGATACGAGAAACGAAGATATCGGCCCGACCCACTGACCGGATCGGGGACGGCCTGCGGGGCATTCTCGTACAGCGCGAAGAGCTCGTCCGCGCCCGGGACGTGCAGTTTGCGCAACACGACGGCATCGAGCATCGAGAACATGGCCGTGTTCACACCAATGCCGAGACCAAGCGTGAGGATCACCGCCAGCGTAAAGCCGGGCGAGGCTCTCAGGCCGCGAGCGGCGTAGCGGACGTCGTCCCACGCGTTGACGATGTGGTTCTCCCAACCGACGTCCTGGACGTAGTCGCGGATGGCCGCCGTGCTGCCCATCTCCGCTTGCGCCGTACGATGCGCCTCCGCCGGATTCAATCCCGCGGCGATCTTCGCGTCGATGCTTGCCGCGAGGTACGCCTGGAGTTCGTCGTCGAGTTCATGGTCGCGAACACGGCGCTGGAACAGCGCCCGAATGCCAGCGACGGTTTGTCTGATCCAGCGTGTCATGGGTCGGTCCACGCTCCGTGCTCTAGACAATCTAGATGAGCGAAGAGTATGACGGCGAACTCTCGAGAGTCAAGCGTCGCCAATTCGCAATTCGCAATTCGCGGTTCGCAATTCGCGGTTCGGGAGGACGCGGGTTCGAGATGGCCAGTCGCAAGCCGGACGAGCTCTACCGGTCGGCTGGGCTGGTGCCGCTACGGATCGACGGACAAGAAACAGATCGAGCCAGGGCCGCCTACCAATGGGGGTTTAGCGTTCGGCCTGGCAAGGCCCCTTGTCCGGTTCTGGTCGCGGTTTGCGATCTCTCTAGTAGGGAGAATATTCAGATGGCAAGTGCCCGTTTTCTCGAGATTCTGAGGTGCCGCGGGGTCGATCAGGACGCGATGCCTCACCCCGGAATGATCGTCCCGTTCAAAGGCGAGAACCAGGTGGTGCTGGAGACGTACGGCATGGACGTTCAGGTTCAGTCGGCCGTGAAGCTCCAGGAGTTCGATGGTCGTGACCTGACGACGGAACTGCTCCGGGGCGTTCAGGAAGAGCTGTCTAAACCCGGCACGGACCCGCAACAAAAAGAAGCCTTCATGCCCAGCACGGTCTGGCAGAGGCCGCGGTTCTTCCGGATCCTCGGCACGATGCAGACCGGACTGTCGGGAACCCTGGTGAACGTCCTACCGCGATCGAACCGCGGACGGATGCCGTCGGCCGCGGCCACGCTCGAAGTGGCGGTCGTTGACCGTATGGTCCTCAAAGTGGCGATTCGCAACGTTCGAGCGCGCGATGCGCAGGGCCAGATGCGTTTCCACGCCAAGCGACCATGCGATCCGGCGAAGGAGGTCGCGCAGATGAATGCCATCTGGACGCCTCAGACGAACATCGCCTTCGAGCTGGTCCCGTCGTCCGATCTCGATGTCGATCACAACGACCCGACGACGCGAGACGAGCTGACGAAAGCCTACGGCCTGAAGTCTGCGGCGACGTTTTCCGCCGAGTCCACGGTCTGGGCTGACAAGAATTCCGGATGGTTCGCAAAGCACAAGACCCCAGGTGCGCACATGACCTTCTTTGTCGTGCACAAAATCCTGTCAGGCGGCGACCCCGTGTATGGAAAAGGAGGAGAGTTCCCCAACGGCACCATGAATCGTCCGACTGGCGTCGCGTTCATCGCCGACAGCCGTCTGCCCAGCACGTTCGCACACGAAGCCGGGCATTGGGCCGGCGATATGTCGCACCAGGGAACGGACATCAAGTTGTTGATGCGCGGAGACGGCTCCGGCTACCAGATCCCGTTCAAGCTGGCCAAGCACTTCAGAGAGACCGCCGCCAAGCGTCAGCGGCTCTGAAGACGTCGGCCGCCGGCACTCGAGTCGATTGTCCGCAACACGCTCTCAGACTAAAGGCGGCGGAGGCACGATCCGTGAATGGCGTTTTCACCGGACATGGATCCTCGCCAGCGGCGAGGGTGCGGATCACGGCTGAGTTTCAGGGAGGCACGGCAATGGCTGAGAAGGGAATCTCCTGGCGCCGGGACGCGGAGAAGGCGCTGGACGAGGCGAAGCAAAGTCGGAAACGAGCGCTCGTCGATTTCACCGCCGCCCCGATGTGAAGCGGTTGTGCTCGGCTGGAAGCCGAGGTGTACCCGGACGAGGGGGTGGTGCGGCTCGTCACCTCTGAGTTCATTCCGATTCGCGTCCACGTACGGGACGCCGACAATGTCTACGCCCGCGTAAGCGAGCGGCTGAACGCGCACTGGACGCCGACGATACTCATCCTCGACGAGGACGGTGTCGAGCGTCATCGGATCGAAGGGTTTCTTCCCGTCGACGACTTCCTGCCGCAGCTCAAGTTGGGCCTTGCGAAAACGGCGTTTCAGCGCGGCGGCTTCGAGGAGGCCGAACGTCGGTTCCGTGAAGTGGTCGCCGAGCATCCGACATCCGAAGCTGCCGCCGAGGCGCTGTATTGGGCGGGTGTGTCCCGGTACAAGGGAAAGGGAGATGCTGGCGCGCTGGCCGAAACCGCCCGCGCTTTCACGGTGAACTACACGGACTCGGCGTGGGCGAAGAAGGCGTCGGTGTGGCGCGCGGCCTGACGTGCTGACGTGCGCCACCCGCTGACGCCGTCATCGGCGCGGACGGCGAAGCAGGATGTCGGCGACCTGCTCGAGCACTCGCGTCGCCGCCCTCCGTCGATCGCTTGTCGGCGATGGCGGTTGCGGCCGGGAGTCAGGAAGGTCGACGGCGTCGTTTGCGTCGGTGATCCGTCTCGCAAACATGAAGCGATCGACCCAATACTCATCGTCCAGATTGTCGCGCCGGACTTTTCCGTATCGCTTGCTCGCATCGATCATCACACCGCTGCCTTCATAGATTCCGACGTGCGTCACGACAGCGCCGCCGGCGTCGGTGGAAAAGAACACGAGATCTCCTCGCTGCAGTCGCCGGCCAGCGCGATCGCCGGCCTGTGACTGGCTGATGGCGCGACGCGGCAAGTCGATGCCGTATTTCCCGTAGACGTATTGTGTGAGTCCGGAGCAGTCGAACTCCCTCGGGCCTTCGGCTCCCCAGGCATAGGGCCGGCCGATCAGGGTCGCGGCGAAATCGACGGGATCCGCCGACGCGGCAGTCGCGAGACAGAAAAAGGACAAAGGAATCGCGCACGCGGTTCGTGGAGACACGAGAACCTACTTTTACGAGAGGCAGATGGTGCGGTCGCGACACGCGTGAGGGCAAAACGAGCGCCAACGTGCCGCGTCACGTCGTCCGCGCTCACCACGACAGTCACCGGACCCCCGGCGCGGACGAGCTGTCCAGTGCGACGGACGCCGGGGACAATCACGGTGACATTCGCTCATCACTCGCGTCCGCCTTCGCGCGAAGCGCTTCGGCGAGACCTCGCCGGAGCCTTGGCGTAGGCGGGCGCTCGTTCGCCACTGCCAGACGGGTATTGCAACCGCGATCAGGTCGCACCGCTTGTGAACTGGCCGACCGACCTGGCCTCGCATTATTCTGACGTGTGCCCGAACTCCCTGAGGTCGAAGCCGTGCGCCGCCAGCTGGCGCCCTCCATGGTCCGCGCGCAAATCGACGCAGTAGACCTGCGCCGGCCAGACCTGCGCCGGCCGTTCCCCCGTCATTTCGCTCGTCGGCTGGAGAGCCAGACGGTCATCGCGCTCGACCGGCGCGCGAAATATCTCGTCGGATCGCTGACCTCGGGAGAAACGCTGCTGATGCATCTCGGGATGTCGGGGTCGTTTCGCATCGTCCGCGAACGTGGACGTGGCCGGACGACGCGCGACGCGATGCGCCTGGATCCCCACGACCACGTCATCTTTCACATGTCGTCGGGGGCTGCCGTCGTGTTCAACGATCCGCGCCGGTTCGGGATCATGGAGCTCGTGCCGGCGGGAAGGCTGATCCGGCATCCCGTCCTGAGCAGACTTGGTCCGGAGCCGTTGGCGGATGATTTCGACGGCACCGTGCTGGCGCGCGCATGTCACGGCAAGAAGACGTCGCTCAAGGCGGCGCTGCTGGACCAATGCGTGGTCGCCGGCCTCGGCAACATCTACGCAAGCGAAGCGCTGCACGTAGCCGGCTTGTCACCACGACGCCCCGCCTCGGTTCTTGCGACACCATCAGGTGCTCCACGTCCTGCGGCACATCGTCTCGCCGCGGCGATCAAGCGCGTGCTGGGGGACGCGATCAAGCGGCAAGCGACGCCCGTGTATCGAGCGTTACGTTTTCGCGTCTACGACCGGGAGGGGCAACGCTGCTCGAGGTCGGGCTGCCAAGGCACAATACGACGGCAGATGCAGGCAGGACGGTCGACGTTCTATTGCCCGGACTGTCAGCGCTAGCCGGAAGCGTCTCAGACTCTCGTGGGTCGAAAGGAGAATCGCCTCGCAAGACGCAACGGGGCCGGTCGCGCCACAATGTCTATCGGAGCGCATCCGTCAGCGAACGAGCGACAGCGAGTGAGCCACGCGAACGGAGCGCGCCGGCCGAAGCGGCGCGCGAGTGAGTGTGTAGGGGAGTCCGAGGGGCGAAAGCCCCTCGGTTAAGAATAGGATGGAAGGAACGAGCGACTCGACATGTTTCCGGTTTTGCTGCGCATAGGCTCGTTCGAGCTGACCAGTTTCGGCGCGATGATGGCCGTCGCCGCGCTCGTCGGCGTCTGGATCTTCAGGCGCGAGCTGCTGCGGTCGACATTGCCGGAAACGGGAGTCGATGCCGCGGTTGCCGGCGTCCTGGGCGGCCTCGCCGGCGCGAAGTTGCTGTGGGTCGCCGAGCACCTGCACGAAGAGCCAGTGCTGCAACTGCTTCTGAGTCGCGGCGGCTTGAGCTGGTTTGGCGGTCTCGTCGGCGGAATCGCCGCCGGGCTGGCGGTCATGGCGTGGCGCCATCTGCCGGTTATCCCCGTGCTCTCCGCCGCGACACCGGCGCTCGCAGTCGGCCACGCGATCGGACGAATCGGATGCTTTCTCGTCGGCGACGACTACGGCAGGCCGACCAATCTTCCGTGGGCGGTCGCGTTCCCGAAGGGACTGCCGCCAACTTCCGCGCGCGTCCACCCCACGCAGTTATACGAAGCCGCGCTGCTCATGCCGATTGCCTGGCTACTGTTCCGGCTGCGGCACCAACGGGCGGACGACAGGCTCGTCCTCGGGACCTATCTGATCGTCACGAGCGTGCTGCGCTTTTCGATCGAGTTCATTCGCGTCAACGAGCGCGTCGCGTTGGGACTGACCGTCGCGCAGTGGGCGTGCCTGGGGCTCGTCGTGGTTGGGGTGTGGCTCGCGGGACGCGCGCGCCGCGTGTAAGTCGCCGGCGACACTACCGGCGAAGCGTGACCATCGGGTCGACATGCATCGCGCGTCGAGCGGGCCACGACGAGGCGACGAGTGTGGTGACGGTGAGAACAACAGCGCCGCCGAGGACAGTCACCAGGTCCAGCGGCCGCACACCATAGAAGATCCGCGACAAGATCGTTGTCAGCAGGCCCGCAAGGATGAGACCCCCGACAACGCCCGTCGAGGCGACGCGCAACCCCCGGCCAAGCACAAGGCGCTGTATGGCCAGGGGCGAGCAGCCGAGCGCAATGCGGATGGCGAATTCCTGACGCTGCTGCGAAACCAGGAGCGACATGGCCGCGTACACGCCGAGTGCCGCAAGCAAGAGCGCCACCGTTCCCAGCGCGCCGAGCACGAGTCCCTGTCCCTCGCGATCGTGCTCAAACCACGCGTAGACGCCCCGCATCGTCCGGGCATTGACGGGAAGGTTCTTATCGAGTGCCGCAATCGCCTGGCGCGCCGGCGCGACGATCGCTCGATCATCATGAACAGCGCGGACTACGAAGCTGATGCTTCGATCGCACGCCGACGCGAGCGGCAAATAGATCTGGTTCTGCGCTTCGTCGCCGGGATTGCGCTGCGAGACGTCGCCGACGACGCCCGTCACTGTAAGCCACAGGTCAGGGGTCGGCGAGTCAGCCAGCCTAAGCCGTCGACCGACCGGATTCAGCCCCGGCCAGTAGCGACGAGCCATCGTGTCGTTGACCAGCGCCAGGGCGGTTCGTGGATCGGCCGATTCCGTGTCGGAGAACGAACGTCCGAGCCGCAAGGGAATACCGGCAGTCCGAAGATAGCTGCCGGCCACGCACCGAAGGCTGGCAAAAACCCGCGCGGTATCCGGCTCGCCACCGTCGAAAACGACCTGCGAAAAAGGCACGTCGCGATCGGCAAGCGGTAACGCGCTCGCGGCGGTGACCGCGCTCACGCCGGGAATCACGGCAAGACGCTCGAGAGCGCGATCGACAAACGCCATTCGTGACGCCAGGCTGTCGTACAAGCTTCCGGCGAGCGTGAGTCGAAGCACGACGAGCCGGTCGTGATCGAATCCAGGACTGACCGCGTTGAACGCCTTGGCGCTGTTGACAATCGACCAGGCGGCGGCGATCAAGCCAAGTGACGCTGCAATCTGCGTCGCAACAAGCGCCGCCCGCATCCGACGGCCGCGCGGCGCAATGCCGACCGCGCGCGTATCCTCCTGCAGGACGCCACGAAGATCGACTCCGGTCGCTCCGACCGCGGGTCCGAGGCCGAACAGCACGGCCGTCACCAGCGAGACGCCAAACGCGAACAGCAGCACTCGGCCGTCAATGGCGAAATTCAACCAGCCCGCGCCCTCGGGTTTGCCAAGTGTCGTGTTGAACAGAGCGATGCCCCACTGGGCAATCAATGTCCCGAAGGCGCCGCCGGCGATGGCGAGTACGACGCTTTCGATCAACAACAAGCTGACGATCCGGGTTCGTCGCGCACCGAGCGCGACCCGTACCGCTATCTCGTGGCGTCGGCTGTCGAGGTGTGCCGCGAGGAGACCCGCGAGGTTGGCACAGGCGATCAGCAACACGAGGAACGTCGCCGTCAGCAACGCGGTCAACATGGTTCGGTGTTTCGAAGAAACCATCGAGTCACGCAGGCGCATGACATCTGGACCTCGACGAGTTCCAGGCGCCTTGGC
>JBKPNQ010000206.1:0-17972 GCA_046732715.1 Acidobacteriota bacterium
GGGTGACCCCACGGTGGTCGGCAGGGTGCCGACGAAATACTCCTCGTCGAACAGGTTCTGGACGCCGGCGAAGAGCTCGAGGTTCCGCGACACCACCCGTGAGGCGAGGATGTCGACCAGCGCGTACTTCGGCAACTGACGTGACGCCGTGTTCAGGTCGTCGTCGAACTGTGCCCCGACAAACTGCGCGCCGAGGGACGCGGTCAGCCGCTTCGGATTGGAGTACACGAGCCGGAACGACCCGCGATGCTCGGGAACCTGGGGGAGCCACTTGTCGACGAGCGCGGGGTTGGATGGGTTGTCGGTGACCTTCGCGTGGTCGTACACGTAGGCAGCGGAAACCTTCCAATCGCTGCTCAGACGGTATTCGACATCGGTCTGGATTCCGCGAACGTGCGTCTTGCCCAGGTTCTGCCGCTGCTGCGTGATGCTGGTCCCTACCTGACTGATCGTGACGTTCGAGACGGGATCCTTGATCCGATTGTCGAACCAGGTTGCCCGAATCGTGGAGTTCGGCGACACCGCGAACGACACGCCGGCTTCGCCGCCGACGAGACGCTCGGGACCGAGCGAGAAGTTCGCGAGCGTCAGCGTCTGGCCAACGCGAAACTGCCGATACAGTTCGTTCAGTGTCGGCGCCCGAAAGCCCCAGCCGAGATCGCCCCATACGTCCACCCGGTTGGTGACGTGGTATCGGGCCGCCATCCGCGGGCTCGCGACCGTATCGTTACGCTCGGGCAGGGACGGTTGATTGTTGACCGGCGCGCCGATCAGGCTGGTCTCGAGATTGTGGCCGTCGTAGCTCCGCCAGCCGTCGACGCGCGCGCTGACCGACACCGTCAGTTGAGACATTGGCACCATGAGGTCCTGCACAAACACTCCAAGGTGCCGCTGCGTGCCGCCGGAGTTGCGCAGCAGCGTGACCGTCGTTCCGGTCACCGCGTCGAGCCCATTTTCCTCGCTGTCGCCGTCCACCCATCGAATATCCGTCCCGGCGCTGAAGTAGTGCTTTGTCCCGAGCGCACGCGACCACTGCACCATCCCGCCGACGTTCTTTGTCGGCACCGTCTGCGTCAACGTCATGCGCCCGATGCTGCGCGGCGGGTTGGCTGCCGGCACCGCGAGAAAATTGCTGTGGAACGTTTCGAAATCGGTGAACACCGTCGCTTGCAACTCGCTCTGGTCCGGCATGCGAGCGCGCACGCCTCCGCTGTAGGTCCGCCAGATGGTGTCGTTGGCCTCTTCGGTGCCGTCAATCGTGCTGGCCTTGCCGTTGTCGCGGTTCTCGTCGAAGTAGCCGGACCGGACGAACGCGTGCACGCGTTCGTTCGGCGAGTAATCCAGCTTGACGTTGAGGTTCCAGAACTGTGCCGACGCTTTGTTGTCGACCTTTCCGCGCTCGCTCGCGCGGACGATTTCGTACCCGTCGGTGTCGAACACGTTGCCATCGACGGTCAGGCCGAACTTCCCCCAGACGTGACTGCCCATGAAGTCGAACTTCGGCGTGCTTCGGCTCCCATACTGCGCCTTGACCTCGAGCGTCTTCGGCGCCGGCGGGTTGGTGATGAAGTTGATCACACCGCCCATCGCGTAATTCCCATAAAGGCTCGACGTTGAGCCGTCCACCACCTCGATCTGTTCGGCGCTCTCGAGCGGCACGCGCGACCAGTACACCCATCCGCCAAACGGATCGTTGTTCGGCACGCCGTCGACAAGGACGAGCGTGCGGCTGACACCGCTTGGCCCGATGCCCCGCAGCGACACACCCTGGGCGGTCGGATGCGACGCAAGGCTGCTGGTCCGCCGGAAAAGGCTGAACGTCGGAATCTGCCGCAGCACATCGTCGGCGACAAGCGCCGGAGACTGCTTGATGTCCTCACGATCGACGACGTTGATCGACGCGGGGACATCGCCATTGCGTCGCTCGCTCCGAGTAGCCGTCACCGTGACCGCTTCCTGGACGGACGCGGGAGAGAGAACGAGATTGACATTGTTGCGCGGCGCGCCGGCTGGCACGGTTTGGCGAAGCTCGGCGAACCCGGGCGCGCGGACGACGACGACGACTTCCGTCGAAGCCGGTGCGTTCACCGTGAAGCGGCCGTCGGGGCCGCTGGCTGTCTGGGAGTCCTTCGAGCCGTTACGAACGACGATCGTCGCCCCAGCGACGGCGCCGCCTGAGAGATCGTGGACCGTCCCGCTCATCGACGCCACTTCGTCGGAGCGGGTCGTCACCGCACTGCCTTGAGCCTGGGAGGAGGCGGCGGGCATGGAACCCGCCAGGGAGACGAAGAACAGGACAGCGACCGGTATCATTAAGCAGTACTCCTGCTACCCCACGTTACGACGGCGGTGCCCCCGAGTTTACCGCGCCTGTACAATATGTTCCATGCTTCCGTGGGTCCTCGCCCTCTTCGTCGCGGTCGGGCAATTCGGTCAGGCCAACACCGGGGAACTCCGCATCACGGTGACGGACTCAACCGGCGCGGCGCTGCCCGGGCCGGTCGAAGTCGTCAGCCTGGCGAACGAGGTCCATCAGAAGCTCGAGACTGATTCGGCGGGTCGGGCCGTCGTCAAGCGCCTGCCGTTTGGCTCGTACCGTGTGGCCGTGACTCGGGCCGGATTTGCCGACGCCTCTCAGCTCGTCGAGGTTCGGTCCGCGCTGCCGACGGAATTCCAGGTGACGATGAACCTGTCGCCCGTGCAGACGCAGACGACCGTTGCTGCGGAAGCGACGATGCTCGACCCGCGACAAGCCGCATCAGTGCACCGCATTGGTGCCGATACACTGCAACAGCGCACCACCGTGCTCCCTGGTCGTGCGTTGCCCGACATCGTCAACACCCAGCCCGGATGGCTGCTCGAGGCGAACGGGATCCTTCACCCCCGCGGTTCCGAGTATCAAACACAGTTCGTCGTCGACGGGCTACCGATGACCGATAATCGGTCGCCCGCGTACGCGCCTGAGCCGGGCGCGGACGACGTGCATTCGATGACGATCATGACAGGTGGCTATCCGGCCGAGTACGGCCGGAAGCTCGGAGGCGTCATCGAAGTCGTCAACACGTCGCCGGCGAGACAGGGATTTGGCAGCTCCGTGTCGGCTTCGGTCGGCAGTTTTGATACGGGAAGTGGAGAAGCGATTCTCGAAAACGGTTGGGACAAGACAACGATCAGCCTTAGTGCCGCCGCGGCGACGACCGATCGCTATCTCGATCCGCCGGTCGAGGGCAGCTTCACGAACCATGGTTCCACGGCGAGCGCGTCGATGCGAGTCGAGCGCGACCTCTCGTCGTCCACGCGGCTGGGCATCATTCTTCGGCACGCCTCGTCCCAGTTCCTGGTGCCGAACGAGAACATCCAGCAGGAGGCCGGGCAGCGTCAGGATCGCAACAGCCTGGAGAATGCCGCGCAGTTTTCGATTCAGCGGATCTTCTCGTCCAGCGTTGTCGGGGACGTCCGCGGCATGGTGCGCGACGTGTCCGCGAACCTCTGGTCCAACCCCGAATCGACGCCGATCGTGGCGTCGCAGGATCGTGGTTTTCGTGAGTTCTACCTGAACGGCTCGCTCTCGGGCCATCGCGGCGTGCACGAGTGGAAAGCCGGCGCCGATGTGAATTTCGGGACAGTGCGCGAGGACTTCGCCTACACCATCACTGACGAGGATGATTTCGCGGACGATGTCCCGCTGGATTTCACCTTTGCCGACCGGCGTCACGATCGGGAGCAGGCGCTCTTCGTCCAGGATCAGATTCGCCGCGGTCCGTGGACGGTGAATGCCGGACTGCGATGGGATCATTACCGCCTCGTTGTCGATGACAGCGCCTTCAGCCCGCGCTTCGCGGTGGCGTGGTCGTCGCCGGCGAAGGATCTGGTGCTCAGGGCCTCGTACGACAGGGCATTTCAGACGCCGGCCATCGAGAACCTGCTGCTGGCGAGCACGGACGAATTCGAGCGGCTCGGCGCCCAGACCGCGCGCCTGCCGGTCCCGACATCGCACGGAAATTTTGTTGAAGCAGGCATTTCGAAGACGATTGCCGGCCGCACTCGCATCGACCTGACGGGCTTCAACCGTCGCATGACGGACGTGGCGGACGACGACCTGCTGTTGAATACCGGCGTCAGTTTTCCGATCGCGTTTCACAGCGCCAGCATCTACGGCGCGGAAGCGAAATTCGAGTTCCGTCAGTGGAAGAATCTGTCTGGGTTTGTTGGCTATTCCTTACTGCACGGACTCGGACAGCTGCCGGTTACAGGAGGGCTCTTTCTCGGTGAGGACACTGAGGAGCTCGAATCCAACGACGAGTTTCCGCTGACCCAGGACCAGCGGCACACGATTCGCGGCCGCGCGACCTATCAATTCTCGCCATCGACCTGGATCGCTGTCGCCGGATCGTTTGGAAGTGGGCTGCCTTTCGAGGATTTTGAGGGAACCCCTGAAGAAGCTGCGGAGCAGTTCGGTCCGAAGGTCGTCGATCGCGTGAATTTCGAAACCGGCCGGGTCAAGGCCAACGCGTCGTTCGACATTGCCGCGGGGATGAATGTCGGCAAGTGGGCAAAGAGAGCGCTTCGGCTGCAAGCGGAAGTTCGCAACCTCACGAACCGCTTCGACGTGATCAATTTCGCCGGACTGTTCTCCGGCACCGCGTTAGCCGCGCCCCGCCGCTTCTCGGTGAGGCTTCGCTGGGACTTTCGATAAAAAGTTAAAAGTTAAAAGTAAGAAGTTAAAAGTACAGACGAAACCAGCCACTCCGTACTTCTAATTTTTAAACTTTTAACTTTTTATTTTCTTGTTGCGACCACGACGCCCCAGGGACTGCCGCCGGTTGAGACCTTCTTTTCGACCTTGCCAGCGGCGACGTCGATGATCGACACGTCGCCGCTTGGTCCGTTGGCGGTGTAGAGCTTCGAGCCATCGGCGCTGAGCGCCACGCCCCAGGGCCGTGCGCCGACATCGTTGATCGTCCGCACCAGTTTCTTGCTCGCCACGTCAATCACCGCGACCGCGCTTGCGCGTCCGAGAGACATGAACACTTGAGAGCCGTCGGGTGACAGCACACCGCCCATCGGCCGGGGCGGAGTCTCAGCCCCTTCGATCTTGGGGAGCCGAATCGTCGCCATGACCTTCCGCTTCGGCACGTCGATGACGCTGATGAGCCCTGCGGTCTCGCTCGGCACGAACGCGAGGGCGCCATCCTTGGTAAAGGTAATCGAGCGCGGTCTCGGGCCAGTCTTGATGCGCGTGACCAACTTGCGAGTCTTGGTGTCGATCACGCCGACGTCGCCGGTTTCTTCGGACGTCACGAACACCATCGAGCCGTCCGGGCTCACGGTGACGCCTTCTGGCTCCTCGCCGACGCTGATGCGGGCGACGACATTGCCGCTGGCGACGTCCACGACCGACGCCTGCGCGGCATCCTCGTTCGAAACGTAGATGATGCTGCCGTCCGGTGACAGGTCGAACACTTCAGGGTCGTCGCCGCTCTGATACTTGCGAACGAGCTTGTGCGTCGCCAGATCGACGATGCCGATGCCGTCAGCAGTCCGATCCGGGGGCGGCAGCTTCGATTCGTCGACGCCCGGCCCGCCGATCGCCGACCCCGACAGCGCGACCAGAAGCTCCTTCCCGTCACGCGACAGCCGAATCCCGCGCGGACGCTTCCCGACGGCGATACGGTCGACGACTTGCCCCGCTGCAGGATCGATGACGACGACGATGCCGCCGGTTTCGTCGGACACGTAGAGCAGCGGGCCAGAGGGCAGCGCAGGTTTCGGAGGCGCCGGCGCTGGTGTCGTCGCGCTGGACGACGAAGGTGGTGGCGGCGTCGAGCCGCCGCAACCGCTCGTGACGCCGGCCAGGCACACCGCTCCCAGGACAGGAACTCTCAGCAGATTCCGCATCGCAGCCTCAGCGTTACGGAACGCGCGCCGGTTTCAAAAAGCGACGGCGTCGCGTCCCTGTTTGAGTTTTTCGAGGTCGATCCCGGGGACCTTACAGAGCGCGTCGAAGTCCTTGAACTCGCCGTTGGTCTTACGATACTCGATGATCGCGTCCGCATCCTTCTGCGTGACGCTCAACACCGCCATGATGTCCTTGCCCTGCGCCCGGTTGACGTTCACGCGCCCGCTGACGCGAAGCAAGTACTCCTCGGCGGTCGTGAAATCCTCGCTCGTGCCTTCGGCGCCGCGGTCGATCATCTTCTCGATGATCTCCTCCCACTGCGTGCGGGTTCGGCGGGTCGCGAGAATGCGCTCCGCGTCATGGCAATTGCTGCACACACGTCTGAACGCTGCTGCTGGTGCATCGTCGGGTTGCTGCGCGCTCGAGACGACGACGGCTCCGCCGGCCGCGACAAGTCCGATCAGGAAGAGTGCCGCAAGCGAGCGCCAGGTGCGTGAAGGGTCGGTGGTTGTTATGAAGTGCATGCGTCTTTGTTCTGTTCTCGTCCCGTAAGCGCCCCTTCCGTCAGGCGCGTATTCTCTAATATACAGCCTCTCACGACCGCAATTGTTTTGCTCTGCAATATGACGAGCGCGACAAGTATTGCAGAGCAGAGTAGTTTCCACAGCTTCACGAAAAAAGAGTAAAACGTGCAGTCGATCGCGCAATGAATCGAATCGGGTGCGGACTCATCTGCTGCGCCGTCATCGTGAGTGGATGGCTGGGGTCGGCGCTGCTCGCATCGCGTCGCGGATTGGCGCAGGAAAGCACGACGAGCCTCGCAACCTTGGAGCAGCGTCTGGCATCGTACCGCCGCCTGCTCTCGGACTGGGGGGGACTGACGCGGTACGGCAGCGAAGACAGCGAGCTCAAGCCGCCCGCACCCGGTGAAACCCGCGTCGTCTTCATCGGCGATCAAATCACCGAGTCCTGGGGGCACACCTCATCGTTCTTCCCGGGACGGTCATATTTGAATCGCGGAATCGGCGGGCAGACGTCGCCGCAGATGCTCGTCCGTTTCCGCCAGGATGTGATTGCCTTGAAGCCACGTGTCGTGGTCATCCAGGCGGGCACGAACGACATCGCCGGCGTGACCGGCCCCGGCACGCGCGGTACGTTGTCGGACTACATCATGTCGATGACCGAGCTGGCCAAAGCGAATCGCATTCGCGTCGTGCTGGCGTCGATCACGCCAGTATGTGATTGCACCACCGTGCAGACGGATCTTCGGCCGCCGCGAAAGATCGCCGAGTGGAACGACTGGCTGAAGGGATACGCGACTGAAAGCGAATCGGTGTATCTCGACTACTACTCGTCGCTCGCAACCGGCAGCAATTTCCGGAAGGAGTTCACCGTCGACGGGTTGCTGCCGAACGCGGCCGGGTACGCCGTGATGGCAAAACTGGCGGACACCGCGATTGAAAGAGCGTTAAAGAAATAGTTTCCAGTCTCCGGTTTCCGGTTTCCAGAACGTCGAATCTCACTGCGGACTGGAAACTGGTCACTGGGAAGCGGGCAACTGACTCCGAGGTCACGATGAGATTGAGAACGATGAACGCACGGCTTGGTTGGACACTCGCGACGCTCCTGGCTGCGGGCGTGATTTCGCACGCGCAGGGACGCGGCGGCGCCGCGTGGACGACCGTCGGTGGTGATGCACAGCGGACGTCGTCGGTGCGCACCGATGCGAGGATCTCGCTTGCCAGCATGCAGGCACCCGGCTTCCAGTTTTTGTGGAAGCGCAAGCTGGACTCGCAGCCGCTGACCCAGCCGCTGCTGCTGCCGAACATCATCGCCTACAAGGGATTCAAGGCACTCGCGTTCGTGGGCAGCGCGTCGGGCAGCGTGTATTCCATTGACTACGACCTCAACCGCATGTTCTGGGAACAGAAGCTGGCGACGTCGGCGAGCAAGGCGCCCGCGTGCGCATCCGGACTCCCCGCACTGACCAAAGCGACCGCACTCGTCCCGGGCGCTGGCGGGCGCGGCAATCGGGGTGGCGGACCGGGCGCAGGTCCCGGCGCGGCACCCGGTGCGGCGAGAGGAGGTTCGCCGGGTGCGCCTCCGGCTGCAGCACCGCCTGGTGCGGCTCCTCCGGCCGCGGCACCAGGCGGCGGAGGTGGCGGCGGCGGCCAGGGTCGCGGTCGAGGCGCGACCGGTCCGCAGATTGCCAACGGCCGTGGTGGTGGTGACAACGTGTTTGCGATCTCCACCGGCGGTGTCGTCCACGTGATGAACCCGCAGATCGGGACCGATCAGATTCCGCCGATCAAATTCCTTCCCGGTCCGGCAAACGTCGCGGGGTCCGTGCTGGTGGATACGACGCTCTACGCGGCGACGACGGGGAATTGTCCCGGTGTCGCGAACGGGGTGTGGGCGGTTGATCTGGCAAGCGACGCAAAAACTGTGACGTCGTACGACGCCAAGGGGGCCGCGATTGTCGGCAGTGCCCCGCCGGCCTTTGGCACCGATGGGACGATTTACATTGCCACGGGCGCGGGAAATTCTCCGGTGGCGAATTCGATCGTCTCGTTGACGCCGCCGGCACTGAGCCAGAAAGACTGGTTCACGGTCGACGGATCGCCGTTCACTTCCAACCCGATCGTGTTTCAGCACAGAGGGAAGGATCTGATCGTGGCCGCCAACAAGGACGGCCGTCTCTATGTGCTCGACAGCACTTCGCCAGGCGGCGCCGATCACAAGACGCCACTCCACAAGTCGTCGCCGGTTTCGACGGCCACGCAAACCACTACCGGCCTGGCCAGCTGGCAAGATGCCGCTGGGACTCGGTGGATTGCCGTCACGCTCGGCGGTGCCGCGCAGGCGGACACGAAATTCCCGCTCGCCAACGGTGCGGTCAACACAGGCGCAATCGCGGCCTTCACCCTCGTCGATCAGAACGACGTGGCGACGTTGCAGCCGCAATGGATCTCGCGCGATATTGCGGCGCCGGTGACGCCTGTCGCCGTCAATGGTGTGGTGTTCGCGCTCGCCAGCGGCGAAGCGACGGCGCGCGGTCAAAAGGGGACGCCGGCAGTGCTCTACGCACTCGACGCCGCAACTGGCAAGGAACTCTGGGCGAGCGGCACGACGATCACGGCGTCCGTGCGCGGCATCGGCCCCTCGGCAGGTGACAGCCAGGTCTACGTGGTTACCGTCGACGGAACGTTGTACGCGTTCGGCATGCCGATGGAACGGTGAGCGTTCAGTTTTTGGTTTTTGGTTTTTGGGTTTTAGCTTTTGGGTTTGGCTTGGTTTAGAGGCTAATCATGAAGCAATGGATTTTCCTGGCGGCGATGACCGCCTTCTGCGGCCTCGCGTGGAGCAGCGGCCGGCCGCATATGGTGACGGTAAACGCGCAGAGCAACGGCGCGGCGTTATACGACTGGACGACCGACGGCGGCGACAACCAGCGCACCGGTTGGAACAAACAGGAAAAGACGCTGACCAAGGACAACGTCAAGAACCTGAAGCTCCTGTGGAAGATGGAGACCAAGAATCAGGTGCGCGCGTTGCACTCGCTGATGCCGGTCATCGTCGTCGGGCAGTTGAACACTGCGGCCGGAACCAAGCAGGTCGGGTTTCTCGCGGGCATTTCTGACAACCTCTACGCGTTCGACACCGATACGGGGAAGATCATCTGGCAGAAGCACTGGGACTATCCCGAACCGGCCGGGCGCGGCGGTGGGTTCGGCGGTGCCGCGCAGCCAACTGACCCGGCCCACCTTGGCTTCCTGCGCCCCGGCGGCAGCAGTGACACACCGGTGGTCGGTCCGCCCGACGCGCAGGGCCGCCGACCGATCTACTTCGTCACCGGCGATGGCATGCTCCACATCCTGAATGCCGCGACCGGCGAAGATCTCGAACCCCCGTACATGTTTCACACCGGCAAGGGATGGAGCCTCACGCTGGTCGACAATGTGCTGTGGATGGCGAACACCTATGCGGGCGAGAGTCTGTCCGCCGTGAAGCTGGATGATCCGCAGCATAAGGTGATGAATTTCAATGCCGGCAGCGGTGGTGCATGGGGGCGCCGCGGCGCCGTGATCGACTCGACCGGCGCGGCGTGGACGACGACCGGCGACGGAGTGTACGACCCGACGAGCGATCCACCGCGTTACGGCAACAGCGTCGTCGGTGTGCAGATCGTCGGCGATCAGCTCAAACTGAAGGACTACTACACGCCGACCAATTGGGACTGGCTGCGCAAGCGCGATCTCGATCCGAACAACACGCCGACGATTTTCAATTTCAAGGGACGTGAGCTGATGGCGGCCTCCGGCAAGGAGTGCCGGGTGTACTTGCTCGATCCGAAGTCGCTCGGCGGCGCAGATCATCAGACGCCACTGTTCAAGACGCCGCTCTTCTGCAACGAGGAAGTCGACTTTCAGGATGCCGGAAGCTGGGGCGCGCTGTCGACATGGGAAGATCCCTCAGGAACCCGATGGGTGTTGGCGCCGTTCTGGGGCCCGGCGCATTCGCAGGCCAAATTTCCGATCATGAACACGCCCCTGACCAAGGACGGTGGCGTCGCGGCGTTCAAGGTCGAGGACAAGAATGGCAAGACGGAACTGTCGCCCGCCTGGATTTCGCGCGACATGAAGCGCGGCGAGCCGGTCATCATCGCCAACGGCATGGTGTTCGGCTACGGAAGCGGTGAGGAGACCAAGCAAGCCTGGCCGGACATTGGGCTGCAGTTCGACTCTACAATTCGCGCGGAGAAGGGCACGCACGCGACGATCTACATCCTTGATGCGCAGACCGGCAAGGAGCTGTGGTCGAGCGGTAGCCAGATGCACCAGTGGAATCACTTCAGCGGCATCACCGTGGCCAACGGCCGAATCTATCTCGGCACGTACGACGGGACGCTGTACTGCTTCGGGTTATAGCCACAGCAGAACTCAGGGCACAAGAACACAGGAAACACAGCGGGATCTGTGTTCTCCTGGGTTTTTCTGTGGCCTACTTCGCGGCGACGGGTATTCGCGATTGGATTTCGTCGAACCAGTTGAGCACGACCGTGATCTGCGTGGCGGGTCGCGGCGGAGAGGTCGGTTCCACCATCAGGAAGCGGCCGTCGCGACCGACGTCATAGCCACCGATTCCGGTGTCGCTGACCTGATAATTGCCTTCGAACAGGACGCGTGGTGTCCCGGCGCTGATCGACGAACCGAACGTCAACGCCACGCCCATCATCTTGCCGCTCTTCCGATAGTAGAGCTCATGCCCATCGGGTGACCAATGCGGTTCCCCGCCGCCATCGGTCGAGATCAGCAGCTTCGCCCCAAGGCCGGGAAACGGCTGCACGTAGATCTCGGGCCGCCCCGACTCGTTGGAGGAGTAGGCAATCCAATGATCGTCGGGGGAGATGCGCGGCGATGTTTCGGAAAAGCGCGTCTTCAGTACTGCCTGCGGCGGTTGTTGCCGATCGACGAGGCTCAGGCTCCAGATGTCGGCACCGCTGCCGGCCGCCACGGCACTGAAGAACAGCCGGGAGGCGTCGCGTGAGATGGAGCCGGGCGTTTCCAGCGCAGCGCTCGTCGTCAGCCGTTCCTCTTCCCCGCTGCCGTCGGCGGCTCGCCAGTACAGCGTGCGCGATCCCGATCGTGTGCCTCGATAGACCAGACGACGGCCGTCGGCGGTCCAGAGGGGTGCCTGGCTGCTGCCGGTCGCTGGCAACGTGGTCATCGTCGATCGCCCGAAGTCGTAGATCCAGAGCGTTTGCGTCGGTCCTTGCAAGCTCGAAGCGACGAAGCGGCCGTCGGGAGAGATGGCGGGATCGGTGAACGCGTTCGGCGGCGCGGCGATGGCGTCCACCTTGCCGTCACGTGAGACCCACACGAGACGACGTTCGAAGACATGCGGATCGGCTGCGGCGTAGACGAGCGTGCCTGTGTCGGACACGGCGAATTGTGCGCCCTCCCCCTGCTGTTCACTGGCGCGCTCGATCAAGGTCGTCGGTGGTCCGGTGACGGAAAGGCTGACGATGTCGAACGGTGCAGCGATCAAAGTGTCGGCTCTCGAGTAGACGATGTGGCCGGAGGGGATGTAGCGACCGGTGCTCGCGCCGCGAACGAGCAGGCGATGCGCGGTGTTGTCGCCGGTCTGGCCCAGCAGCGAGTGTTCGTCCCATCCAGGCCCGGTCCAGGCCGTGAAGAGAAGTGTGCGGCCGTCATTCAACATCTGCGGCCATCGGTGGCTCACTTCCCCCTGACTGCGGTCGAGGCGCGTGACTTCGTGTGGGGTGCCGCCGTTCGACGACACCTTCCAGATGGCCGACGTGTTGAACGGCGCGAAGTAGATCGTCCCGTCTTGGCTCCACGCTCCACCAAGTCCGAGAGCCGCATCGGTGACGGTCTCGAGACCACCTCCTGCCGCGAGCACCTTCTTGAGCTTTCCCTGCGCGAAAAACCCGATCCAGCGGCCGTCGGGCGAGAAGAACGGGCCGTATGCGGCCTCGGTTCCTGCCAGCGCGGTGGCGTCCGACTGATCGATGCCTCGAATGTAGAGCTGTTGATTCCCGCCAGTCCGGCTCGCCACGTAGACGACCGTCCGTCCATCAGGAGAGATCGCGAGCACCGGCAGCGCCAGACTTCCGAGCATGTCGTCTGGTGGCAGCGCGATGGTCAGGCGCGAAACGGGAGCACTCGTTGCGGACGGTGTTGGTTTCAGAAACCATGCTGCGGCGGCCGCGACGAGGGCGGTGAGGACGATTGCGGCGCCCAAAGCGAGCGGAGTGAGTAGTGATCGCGAGGCCGTCGTGGCCAGAAGTGCGCTCGAGATTGTACTGTCCGCTGCCGCATCGCGGATGTCCGCCCGCGCATCGCCCATGTCGCGAAGTCGTCGGGCCGCGTCCTTTTCGAGACAGCGATGAAGCAGCCGTCGAATCGCCGGCGGCGTTCCGTGAGGCAGCGCTTCCCAGTCCGGCTCGTGTTCGAGAATGGCAGCGATGGTGTCGAGGGCCGTGTCCCCGGCAAACGCGCGACGGCCGGTGAGCAACTCGTAGACGACGCAGCCAAACGCCCAGGTGTCCGACCGCTTGTCGACGGCAGCGCCGCGCGCCTGCTCAGGGCTCATGTAGGTGGCGGTTCCGATCACCAGCCCTTCCAGAGTTGCGGCGTCGGTCGCCGTCGCTGCGACCGCGGCACCCCCGGCGATCATTTTTGCGATGCCGAAATCGAGCACTTTGACCTGTCCATCCGGGCGGACCTTGACGTTGGCAGGTTTCAGATCCCGATGGACGATGCCGGCCTGGTGGGCCGCATCCAGGGCATCGGCAATCTGTTCCGCAATCGCGAGCGCTTCCTTGATCGGGAGGGATCCACCGGAGAGCCGTTCCGCCAGCGTCGGCCCCTCGACGAGCTCGAGGATAAGCGCGCGTGTGTCGCCGACGTCCTCGACGCCGTAGATCGAGCCGATGTTGGGATGGTTCAGCGCGGCAAGCGATCGCGCTTCACGATCGAAGCGCGTCCGTCGGTCCGGGTCGAGCAGCCACTCGGTCGGCAACATCTTGATCGCGACCTCGCGATCGAGCTTCGAGTCGAGGGCCCGATAGACCTCGCCCATCCCGCCCGCGCCGAGCCGCGAATGGATGATGAAGGCCCCGACGCGGCGGCCGCTGGACGAGGACATGCGGTGGGCTCTTTTACCATGCAGGCGAGCGACCCGCCAAATCGCTCAAACCCCGAAACCACCCCCAACTGGCGCGAACCGCTGCAGTCGGTGGCCTCTCTGCGAACAGCTCTGTAAAAATGAAGCGCTTTTTGTGAGTTCGGCACGTGGATAATAGGTGCGGTCCATCGCCATAACCCGTGACGAATCCGTCCGCTTTGAAATTGAGACGGTGAAGGCAACCATGAGGAACTTGTTCTCCGCACGTTACCTGTCCTGGTTTGGGCTGCCGCTGCTCGCGGTCGCCTTCGTCCATGCCAACGGCGAGCCAACACGGTTGTTGCGTTCTCCAACCGTCAGCGCGACTCAGATTGCGTTCACCTACGCGAACAACATCTGGGTTGTCGATCGTGCCGGCGGCGTGGCCCGCCGGGTCACCAGCTTCCAGGGCCAGACGACGAACCCGCACTTCTCGCCGGACGGTCAGTGGATCGCCTTCACCGGCGAGTACGCGGGCAACGCGGACGTCTACGTCGTGCCCGCCGAAGGCGGCGAGCCGAAGCGGTTGACGTGGCACCCGGGTGCCGACACGGTGCAGGGATGGACGCCGGACGGCAAGGACGTGATGTTCGCGTCGGGACGCGCCAGTGCGGCTCCAAGCGCGGCGGCGAGGTTCTGGACGGTTCCTCTCGAGAGCGGCGTCGAGCAGCCGATGATCCTGCCGCGCGCGTACCAGGGAAAGATTTCAGCCGACGGAGCGCATATCGCCTATCGAATGAACAGCTCCTGGGATGAAGAGCGCCGCAACTATCGTGGCGGCCAGAACCGCCCAATCTGGATCGTTGATACGAAGACGTTCGATCTGGTGACACCGCCGTGGACCGATTCGAAGGACATCGATCCGGTCTGGGTCGGCGAGTCCGTGTACTTCCTGTCCGATCGCGATGGCGTCTCGAACGTCTGGTCGTTCGACACGCGCGCGAAGAAGCTGGCACAGGTCACACGATTCACGGACTTTGACGTCAAGACGCTCGACTCCGGCGCCGGCGCAATCGTCTTCGAGCAGGCCGGCTACGTCCACGAGCTCGATCCCAAGTCCGGCAAGGCGGCGGTCATCAACATCCGCGCGACCGGAGATTTTCCGTGGATGATGCCGCGATGGGAAGAGGTCACGGGCCGCATCAGCAGCATCGTGCTGTCGCCAACGGGAAAGCGGATCGCCGCCGAGGCGCGCGGCGAGATCTTCACGATCCCGGCGGAGAAGGGGGATGTCCGGAACCTCAGTCACTCGAGCGGATCGGCCGAGCGCGATCCCGCCTGGTCACCGGATGGCAAGTACTTGTCCTACTTCAGCGACAGGTCCGGCGAATATAAGCTCGTCCTCGAGACCCCGGACGGCCTGACACCGCTGCGCGAAATCGCGCTGGACAAACCGGCGCACTACTACACGCCGTCGTGGTCGCCCGACTCGAAGAAGATCGTCTTCAGCGATACGAACCTGCACGTCTGGGTCCTCGACGTCGAGAGCGGCAAAGCAAAAATCGTCGGCCAGGATCCCTGGATGGTGCCGCAGCGCACGCTCAATCCGGTGTGGAGCCCGGACTCGAAGTGGATTGCCTACGCCGGCCGGCTGAAGTCGCTCTACCACGCGATCTACATCAGCAACGTGGAGACCGGTCAGACGAAGCAGGTCACCGACGGCCTGGCCGACGCGGTCTGGCCGGCGTGGGACGCGAGCGGCAAGTATCTCTGGTTCCTCGCGTCGACCGATTTCGGCCTGCGATCGCAGTGGCTCGACATGACCTCGTACGATCGCGAAGAAAATTTCGGGCTCTATCTCGCCATCCTGAAGAAAGGCGAGCCGAGCCCGCTGTTACCCGAGAGCGACGAGGACGCGGGCGTTGGCAATCGCCCCGCCGGCGCCGCCCCGACACCGAACGCCTGCACGACGCGCCGCGGTGGTCCGGGACAGTCGGCCGGCGGGGACCCGAATGCAGAGCCAGCGAGCGATCAACCCGCAGCCGTGCGTCCGCGCACGCCGGTCAGCGTTCAAATCGATTTCGACGGCCTCCAGCAACGCATCATCTCGATTGAGGGCGTTCCCGAGCGCCAGTATTCGGATCTGCGCGCCGGCGTGGCAGGCACGGCCTTCTACCTCGAAGCGGCCGCCGGCGAAGGACGCGGCGGGGCCGGTGCTGCCAGCACGCTGCAGCGGTATCGCGTCACCGATCGCCGCGCGTCCGCGTTTGTGACCGGCGTCGCCGAATACGATCTCAGCGCTGACGGCTGCAAGCTGCTCTATCGCACCGGTGGCGGTGGCGGGCGCGGACGGCAGGGTGGCGCAGCCGGTGGCGGCCCCGCCGTGAACCTCTTCCTCGTCGACACCACGTCGGCGCCGCAAGCCGGGCAGGGACGCGTCAACGCCACGCTGCGCATGTATCTCGAGCCGAAGGAGGAGTTCAAACAGATCTTCAACGAGGGCTGGCGGAACCAGCGCGACTACCTCTACGTGCCGAATACGCACGGCGCCGACTGGCCAAAGGTGAAGGAGATGTACGGCCAGCTGCTGCCGTACGTGAATCACCGTGCCGACCTCAATTACCTGCTCGACAACATGGGCGCGGAGATCGCGATTGGCCATTCGTACGTGCGTGGTGGAGACATGCCCGAAGTGCCGCCGTCGATCGGCGGCCTCCTCGGCGCGGACTTCACGATCGAGGCCGGCCGCTACAAGATCGCAAAGATCTACGACACTGAGAGCTGGAACCCAGAGCTCCGCGCGCCGCTGGCCGCGCCGGGCGTCACCGTTTCCGTCGGCGACTACATCGTCGCCATCAACGGTGTCGAGCTGAAGGCTCCGGACAACATCTACCGGTTGCTCGACGGCACATCCGGACGGCAGACGGCGATTGCGGTCAACAGCAGGCCGGTCATCGACGGGTCGCGCGTCGTCACCGTGGTGCCGGTGCCGAACGAGCAGACGCTGCGCACGCGCGCCTGGGTGGAGTCGAATCGCCGGCTGGTCGACAAGTTGTCGAACGGGCAGCTCGCCTATGTCTATCTGCCGAACACCGGTCAGCCGGGCTACAGCAGCTTCAATCGCTATTACTTCGCCCAACAGGACAAGTCGGGCGCCATCATCGATGAACGCTACAACGGCGGCGGCTCGGCGGCCGACTACATCGTCGATCTGCTGCAGCGGCAGTTCGACGGCTACTTCAACAACGTCGCCGGCGATCGGTATCCGTTTACGAGTCCGTCAGCAGGCATCTGGGGACCAAAGGTGATGATCATCAACGAGATGGCCGGCTCGGGCGGCGACCTGATGCCGTACATGTTCAAGCTGCGCAAGATCGGACCGCTGGTCGGCAAGCGCACGTGGGGAGGGCTCGTCCACACCGCCGACACCCCGACCTTCGTCGATGGTGGATCGATGATCGCGCCCCGCGGCGGCTTCTTCACGCGCGAAGGGAAGTGGGCGGTCGAGAACGAGGGCGTGGCCCCCGACGTCGATGTCGAGAATTTCCCGAAGGACGTGATCGCCGGGCGCGACCCGCAGCTCGAACGCGCCGTCGAAGAGGCGATGCGGCTGCTCAAGGCGAATCCAGTCGATCGCAAAACCACTGAACCGCCGCCACCTACATGGGGGAAGAGAAAGGGAGGCGGTTCCTAGTCCTGCGATGCCGGTCACCAAATCAGCAACCTTCACTGTCACGCTGCGATCGTAGGTAAGAGATTACAGGAGAAGGGAGAAAAGAGAATTCTTTTGTCTCCCTTCTCTTTGCTCCTGTCGTCTCATTGTCATGAATGCAGCGTGACACGTGATCACGTCGCTACTTTGCCTCCACGATATCGAATTCGATCTTCAGTTCATCTTTAACGCTGACGGTGCCTCCGGCGATCCGGATCGGTTTGATGCCGAAGTCGGTTTGCCGAATCCTGGTTTCACCGCGGTAACGACCGTCCGATCGAGCGACAGGAAACGTAACCGTCTTGGTGACGCCATGAATGGTCAGGCTGCCGGACACCTTCCATTGCTCTGATCCCGCGGCCTCGATCGCGGTCGACACGAACTTGATCGTGAGGAACCGCGAGGTGTCGAGCACCTCCGCTCCGAGCATGCGCGTACGAACTTCCGCCCGCTTCGACTGATCCAAATCGGGATCAAGGGGAACGAGATCCGCAGCGTTAACGACGAACTCGATGGCTGCAGAGGGCGTGGTTACGATCGTCCCGCTGGCGATTGGCGCGTTGATCACGTGGTTGTCCGCGAGCGCCGAAAATAGGCCGCCCTTGTAGACAAACACCGTCAACTTCGAGCGCTGGGCGTCAATCGGTCCAGCCTCGACCGCCGCTGCCGAGAGCAGCGTGAGACCGACGGCTGATGCGATCGTCAGATATCGAGCAATGAGCGGCTTAATTC
>JBKPNQ010000207.1:0-58438 GCA_046732715.1 Acidobacteriota bacterium
ACAGTGAACTTCAGCGGCCTGTCCCTCAACGGTGCGAGCGTTTCGACCTACACGGAGTCCGAGCTGAATGTCGTCGCCGCGCAGGCAGATTGGATGGCCGTGACTACGTACGGCAACCCGGCCCCGTTCGTCCAGTTCACGACAGGTGCGGGATCGTCCTTTGCGGGGCAGGTTAGAGTGACAGCCGGCGGTGCACGTTTTACCTTCAACTCAGTGGATCTGTATTCGAGCACCACGCCAATCCCGTATACATTCACTGGGCTGTTGGGGTCGACGCAGGTATTCTCCGTGACAGCGACGCAACCGCAGACGTTCGGGTCTTTTGCGACGGTGGTAAACCCGCAATCGACGACAGTAATCGACACCCTGTTGATCACGCTCACGAACGTCGCTGCCGCATGCTGCAACAATCCAATGGGCCTGGATAACATCGTCATCGGGCGGTAGTGCATCGGGCCTGCCGCGGCCTTCAGTGCAATCCAGTCACTCGGCGACGGGCTTCGGCCACCAGGCCCTGCTCGTCGCCTTTTTCTTTGATCGTGAGGAACGCCTTGTACGACGCTGCTGCAGCGGGACTTCCCTGTCCCTCTTGTGCACGCGCGATGTAGTAGCGGGTCGTCGCCAGCAGCCGGTAGGTGGGGATGTCATCAACCAGGACCGTCGTGGCTTCACCCTTGCGGGTCAGGCACACCTCGAATTCGGCTTGCGCCTCGGGAAATTTTTCAGCCTTGAGATAGGCGCGGCCCAATCCGTCCCGGCCCAACCAGGTGTTCAATATCTTCTGAGCCGCGTTGAAGCTGTCGAGCGCCGACCGAACCGCGCCTCGTTTGAGATTCGCTTCGCCTGCCAGCAGCTTTGCATATAGCTGCGGTTCCTGATCGAGTTTCTGATCGAGTTCGCTGGCAATGGCATCGCCACGGTCGGGCTTTCCCGCCAGGATCAGGACCCGCCCTGCAAACAGGGCAATGCGCGATTCACTGCTCTGTTTCAGCGCCTCCTCAGCAAGCTTGATGGCATCCGCATCGCGTCCCTGGAGTTGTCGCACCTCGGCGAGCATTGCGGTCAGGCGCGCGGTCGTGCCGGCAGGACGCTTTTGGTGCGGCGTCGCTAGTGCTTCCTGCAGGATCTTTGCGGCATCAGTCAACCGCCCTCCGTACATAGCGAGGTCGGCCCGCCCCTGAGCGGCGAGATCACGCCCCGTATCGGACACCTTCTCGAGGTTCTGCCATGTCATCTCTGCGTCTTCCGGATGGCCGGTGCCCAGTTGCGTCATTGCCACCACGAAGTACGCTTTGACGTAGTCCTGTTTCAGGGCGAGCACGTCTTTCGCCTGCTTCTCGGCAATCTCGAAATCACCGGCATACAGTGCGAAAAGCGCGACGTTGTTCCGACGTAGCACGTTCGCCGGATAGATGGCGGACGCTTTGCGCCCGAGCTCCAGAGCGCGGGTCATGTCACGCTGGTTCGAGCTGACGACGGCAAGATTCGACAATGCGTTGCTGTCGGCGGGGAACTGCTTGACCAGCGCCTCGTACTGCTCCTGGGCCTTGGTCGTATCGCCAATCGCTGAATAGTAGCCACCGCGGGTCCGAAACTTTTCGCGGTTGGTCATGCGATCGATCAAACCGAGAGCTTTCTTGTAATTCGCGATCGCCGCGTCGCGATTCTGCATGCTGTTCGAAACCGCTCCCATTCCCGCGTATGCGCGACCGAGATTCGGATCGCGGTCGAGGGCCTTCTGGTAGCCTGCAAGTGCTTCGTCGTAACGCCCCGCGGACTGAAGCTCCTGCGCCTGGATGTATTGGTGCGCAGCTTCAAGGTTGGCGGCGGTAAACGTCTCGGCTTCCTTGACCCGATCCGCGTTTGCCGTCTTGTCGCCGAGGCCGTTGCGGACCTTGGCCGCCAGCCGGCCGACGGCAGTCAATACATCTTCCTTGCCGCTGGCCTTGGTTTCCCACGTCAGCAACGGCTTGCCGTCATTCGGGTCGATGATTTTCACCGCGAGGGCGTACTGCGGTCCCGCCGCTGAAATCGATCCGCTCACGATCCGCTTGATACCTTCCCGCCTGGCCACGAGCCTGGCGTTGTTTTCATCGAGCGGCGCATTCGGATTCAGCTCCTGAGCGATGCGAACGGCTTCCCGCCGCGGAAACGCCGACACGAACGACGCACCCTCGATGCCGACACCGAGAGCCTGCTCGACCAGTCCGTCGAAGAGCGGCTCGTTCGCCTTGTTTTCGAAGTTCGCGATCAGGACCGACACGGGTTCCTGGGGCACCGCCGTCGGCGGCGGCCGGTTCGGCGTATGCCAGATCCACCAGCCACCGGTCCCGATGATGACAGCCACGATCGCGGCAAGCACGAGCACCGTGGTTCGGGAAGCCGTGACCGGATGTGCGGGGATTAGCCGATGACCGTCGGGTGCGAGGGCTTCAAGATCGGCGACGAGTTCCGCGGTTCTCTGATACCGCGCTTTCGGATCGGTTTGCAGGCACTTGGAAACAATGTGGTCCAGTGCGTCCGGCATGTGGGAGTCGAGCGTCCGGATCGACGGCGGCGCATGCTGCATGCGGCTCATCATCTCGGACATCGCATTGTCGCGACGCGCAATCCGCTGACGGCCGGTCAGCATGTCGTAGAGAACAAGGCCGAACGAGTAGATGTCGGCGCGGTGATCAACCGCCTGCCCTTGAGCCTGCTCGGGCGCCATGTACTCGAGCGTTCCCATGACGGCGCCGAGCGCCGTCGCGGTTCCGACGCTGCCGATGGATCGTGAGATGCCAAAATCCATGATCAATGCGCCGCCGTCGGCGTCGATCATGATGTTTTCAGGCTTCAGGTCACGATGGACGACCCCCACCTCGTGCGCCGCGGTCAGCCCAGATGCCAACTGCTTCGCGATCGCAATGGTCCGTGGGACCGCAATCTTCCCGTCCTGCTTCAAGATGTCGGCAAGATTCTGCCCTTCGACAAACGGCATCGTGAGGTACTTGATGCCATCGAGCTCGCCGAGGTCGTGAATCCGGACGACGTGCTTGTGGGTCACCTGCCGGGCAAGCACCAGCTCGCGCTTGAAGCGGCGCTCAACCTCGCCCGCCGACCCGGGATCGAGCAGGACCTCAGGTCGGATTACCTTCAACGCCACGGCAACCTGGAGCTCGTCGTCCCATGCCTGGTAGACCACCCCCATGCCGCCGGCGCCGAGGGCCCGGATGATGTGGTATCGGGGACCAAACGCCTGACCGGCGGTCAGGGGGCCTTCGTTAATCGCCGAGCGGGCCGGCAATGGCGAGGCGGTGTTCGAATCGGGCGTCGCGAGCGTTGTCTCAGCTGTAGGGGAATATGCTGGCGGCCCTCCCTTCACTGGCGTCATGACGGTCACCGACGACGAGTCGAGCGCACCACACCTGGCACAGCGACCGGACGCTGAGATTTGCACACTTCCGCAGCGTGGACAGCCCATGAACCTCCGGGGAGGGTGCAATTATGCAGCGAAACCGCACCAAGGTCCAAGCGAGACGGCCGCAGGTGGCTCGTCGTGGACCACCCCCGATGAAATAACGCGGAAGGTTCAAAAATCGTACATACCCGGCGAACCGTTAAGCCGGGATGCGGCGTCCGGGGTCCGGGATCCGTGGAACTCGCGCAATGTCACAGAGTTCCCGCATCGCGTGGTCGACTTCTTCGGTCGTGTTGTAGAAATGGGGCGCCATGCGGATGCCGGCACCCGGCCGGTGGTCGACGATCACGCCGCGTTTGATCAGTTCGCCGGTCACGCTCGCGCCATCCGGCACATCGATGACGACGCTCCCGCCGCGCTCGTGGTCTGCCTGGGGGGTGTTCATTCGAAGTCCGGCCTCCGTCGCAAGATCCATGAGCCGCCGGGTCAACCGGAGCGACTTCGCCCGAATCGCATCGACACCGATCTCCCGAATGATCTCGTAGCCGGCACGGCAGGAGTAGAGCGCGGGCACGTTGGGTGTGCCGCTCTGAAAGCGCTCGGGCGCGTCCGCGTACTCAATCGGGCCCGTCTCGAACTGAAATGGGCGGGCATGCGCCGCCCAGCCGGCGAGTCCCGGCTGAACTTCCGGGGCAAGATCCGGGCGGACGTAGAGGTACCCGGCGCCAGGTCCACCGCACAACCACTTCACCGAGCCGCCAACCGCAAAGTCAACGCCGAGTGACTCGAGACTCAGGGGCACGGTACCAGCGGCCTGATAGATGTCGAGGATCAGGCGCGCGCCGACCCGGTGCGCCTTCTCCACAATCGCCCTGGCGTTCTCGATGAACCCGCTCTTGAACCACACTAGCGACACTGGCACGAGCACGGTCCGCTCGTCGATGGCCTCTAGCAGCCGCTCGAGATTCGTCCGAATTCCATCGTCTGAGGGGACGTAGACGATCTCGGCGCCGTACCGTCGAAACCCTTCGAACAAGTACATGTTGGAGGGGAACTCTAGATCGCTCATGACGATCCGGCACCGCGGTCGGTCGTAGCGATGACACGACGCGACGATCGCCTGGGCGACGGTCACGTTCTGGTGCATGGAAATCGTACCGGCAGCCGCACCGACAATCGGTGCCAGGAGATCACCCGTCGTCCGGCCGATTTCCCACCACCCCTCGTGCCACGCACGAACGCCGCGCGTCGACCACTCGTCGGCAAACTGCTGCAAGTAGGTCTTCGCCCGCCGCGGCATCGCGCCGAGCGAGTGGCTCACCAGGTAGGTGCAGGTCTCGACGATCGGGAATTCGGAACGCCAGACTTCGAGAGAATCGAGCATGTGGTTGCGAATTGCCGAATTGCGAATTACCGAATTGCGAATTGCGAATTGCGAATTGCGAATTGCGAATTGCGAAGAGACTATGAATTCATATCGACCCAGACACTCTTGATCTGCGTGTAATGCTCGAGGGCATGCGCGCTCATTTCGCGACCGAAGCCGCTCTGCTTGTAACCGCCAAATGGCGCGGCGGCATCGTACACGTTGTAGGTGTTGATCCAGACGGTACCCGCCTGAAGCTTGCGAGCGATGTAGTGCGCTTTCTTGATGTCCCGTGTCCAGATGCCGGCGGCCAGCCCGTATTGCGTGTCGTTGGCTCGGGCGATCGCTTCATCGATGTCGGCGAACTCGATGGAGGCAAGCACGGGCCCGAAAATCTCTTCTCGTGCGATCGTCATGTCCGGCCGAACATCCGCGAACACGGTGGGCTGGACAAAATATCCCTTGCCCGTGCCGATGTCGGTCCTGGCTCCGCCAGCGACCAGCGTCGCCCCTTCCTGTTTGCCGGACTCTATGTATCGCAGTACCGTCTCCATTTGTTTGCGAGAGGAGAGCGCGCCGAATCGAGTCTTGGGATCCATCGGGTCGCCGGCCGTCATCTTCTTCGCGCGAGCCGCCAGCTTGTCGATGAACTCGTCCTTGATCGACGTCTCGACGAGCAAACGTGATCCGGCGGCACAGACCTCGCCTTTGCCGTAGAAGATACCGATGGTCGCGCCGCGAATCGCCGCGTCGATGTCGGCATCCGCCAGAACGATGTTGGGTGACTTGCCTCCCAGTTCCAGCGTGATCTTCTTGAGCGTTTCGGCCGCACCACGCATGATTCCCTTGCCGGTACCGGTATCGCCAGTGAAGGCGATCTTGTCGATGCCAGGATGCTCGACGATCGACTGGCCAAGTTGGGAACCGGAACCGGTCAGGACATTCAGGACACCAGGCGGCAGTCCGACCTCCATGGCGACCTCGCCGAGCGCCAACGCGGTCAGTGGCGTTTGGCTGGCCGGCTTCAGGATCACGGTATTGCCGCACGCCAGCGCGGGCGCAACTTTCCAGGATGCCAGCAGCAACGGAAAGTTCCACGGCACGATCGCCGCGACGACACCAACCGGTTCGCGCAACGTGTAGGTGAGGTAGTTGCCTTTGACCGGGATCGTCTCCCCCATCACCTTGTCGGACCAACCGCCGTAGTACTCGAAGCACTCGGCCGCCGCGGGGATCTCGATATTCCTCGATTCCATGATCGGCTTGCCGTTGTGCAGCGTCTCGAGGCGCGCGATCTCGTCCACCCGCTCGAGCAGCCGTTCGCCGAGCTTTCTGACCAGTCGCCCCCGCTCGCGCGCCGACAACTGTCCCCAGGGTCCGTCGAGCGCGGCTCGGGCCGCTTTCACCGCGCCGTCGAGGTCCACACGGTCTGCCAACGCGACGCGCGCGATGACCTCCTCCGTCGCCGGATTGACGACGTCCATCGTCTTACTGCTCGCGGCCGCACGCCACTCGTTATTGATCAGGAGGTTGTGCTGCATCATTCACATTGGTGAATTGGTGAATTGGGGTCGGTGGCTGAATCCAGACATTTCCTCAAATTTCACCAATTCACCGATTCACTATGCCTCTGTCCTCACGTACTCAAAATTGACGGGCTGCCGATTGATGCCCCGAAGTGGAGGCGCAATGTAGTTGGCAAACTTTCCCGGCTCGTACACCGGGCGAGCCATGATGCTCAGGAGGTATTCTCGATCGGCGGCATTTGGCAGCCACTCGTGCTTGCGGCGTTCCCACTCGTCGTTCGCAAGCGGTGCCCCGACTGGGTCGAAATGCAGTGATGAGAAGATGCCGATGCCGCGATTGAACTTGCGATCAGGCAGCCGCAGTCGATCCGACATGCCGTAGCGGTCGAAGATCTTGTTCCAGCGCTGGACGCCCGCCTCGCAATCGCCGACATACCAGTCCCGAAGCACCTCGTTCATCGCCGTGCGCATGGGAATCGTCTTGCGCTCGAGCCCGCCCTTCGCTGGCACCTCGAGCTCATACAACGCGTCGGTGACGCGGTGATCGTCCCATTTCTCCTCCTGTGCGCGCCCCTTGAGCCCGTTGCCGAAGTACGAAGCCGCGTTGGTCGAGACCTCGTTGCCATGCAAATCGAGGCTCAGGCTGAACCACAGGTTAATGAACTTCTGAATCATGGGCAGATCGATTCCGCCGAGCGTGCGAACGTCTTCGGAATAACCGGCCTCCTTCAACAGCTGACAGGTGCGTTCGACAATTCTCGACACGCCCGTCTCACCAACGAACATGTGATGCGCTTCTTCGGTCAGCATGAACCTGGTCGTCCGTGACAGCGGATCGAGCGAGCTTTCCGACAGCGAGAGCAGCTGCGACTTCCCGTCGCGGTCGGTGAACATCGTGAACATGAAGAAGTCGAGCCAGTTCTCGATCGGTTCGTTGAAGGCATCGAGAATGCGCGGCTTGTCTCGATTACCGCTCTGTCTCGCCAGGAGTTCTTCGGCTTCGTCACGGCCGTCGCGGCCGAAGTACGAATGCAGCAGGTAGACCATCGCCCAAAGGTGACGCCCTTCCTCGACGTTCACCTGAAACAGGTTCCTCAGGTCGTACAGGCTGGGACAGCGCTGGCCCAGCCACCGCTGCTGCTCGACGCTGGCGGGTTCGGTGTCCCCTTGCGTCACGATCAGGCGGCGGAGCTGATTGCGAAACTCACCGGGAACTTCCTGCCAGACCGGCGCGCCGGCGAAGTCGCCAAATCCAATTCGACGGTCGTGGACGGGGTCGGCGAGAAAGATCCCCCATCGATACTCGGGCAAACGGACGTACTCGAAGTGCGCCCAGCCCGACGGATCGACGCTCACCGCGGTGCGTACATAGACCTGGTGATAGTCCTGGAACCCCTGCGGCCCCATGTCCTTCCACCACTGGATGTACTGGGGCTGCCAGTGCTCCAGCGCCCGCTGAAGCCGTTTGTTGCTGGAGAGGCCGACGTTATTGGGAATCTTCTCGGCCGAGATCATTGCGAAAGCTCCCAGCTTCCCGCTTCCCGCCTCCCGCTTCTGCTCGGACGTGAGCTGGTAGCTGGAAGCCGGCAGCTGGAAGCGATCTACGTTCTCTTAAAGTCAAACTCCGCTCTCGACTGAGAGCCGTACGACGTGAGCGCGCCCTTTTCCCCGACGGCATTCGGACGTTGAAAGATCCAGTTCTGCCACGCCGTGAGGCGGCCGAAGATCTTTGTTTCCATGGTTTCAGGGCCAGCGAATCTGAGGTTGGCTTCCATGCCGGTGAGCGCATCGGGCGAGAATGCCGCACGACCTTCGACGGCGAGTCGAACCTCGTCGTCCCAATCGAGCTCGTCTGGAACGAACGAGACGAGCCCGGCGTCTGAGGCCGAAGGCGCATCGAACGGTTCGGTTTCCGCGAGGACCTCCGGCACGCGACCCGGCTCTCCGAGAAACCGGGTTTCGAGCCGCGTCAGCCCGTTACTCATCCTCAATGGACCGGCATTCATCGACGAGAGCGTAATTGTGTTGGGCCGATCCGGATCATCGAGCATGTAGGCGCGATCGGATGCGAGCGCAAGCTCGAAGAGGGTGCCTGCGAATGCACTGCCAGGCTCGATCAGCGCGAAGAAGCTGCGCGATGTCAGATCCATGCGTTTCAGCGTTCGCTTGATGAACAGGATGATTTCGCGCACGAGCCAGTGATTGGCGTGCTCGGTCAAGGTTCGATCGACCGCCAGCACTCGTTCGCCGTCTCCCTGGGTCTTCACGACGATCGTGCCGATCAGCGGCTCGTTGATCCGCAAGCGCAACAAGGCGTCGTCCAACTCTCGAAAGGCGCGCAGCGGCCAGAATCGATCGCCGGCGGCGAGGATGGCGTCAGGCGTTGACGGGGCGGTGCTTTCAGGAGCCTGCACCGTCAGCGTCGCGACCCGGCGATGACGATCGAGGTCGACCACGACGGTCGAGTAGCGGACCGTGTCGTCTGTGATCTCAGGATTGAGCGGCCCCAGCCGAATGCCAGGTCCATCTGCGGGTCGATCTGAAAGCGTTGCAAGCTCGAGCGCTCGGCGCTCCGCGCGATCCTTGAATTGACTGGTCGGATACACGGCATCAACCAGTCTCCATTCGACCGCGCGCTTCCCTTTGATTCCTTCGGCAACGGTGCTGAAGAAGTCGGCGAGATCGCGGCGAACCTTCCGTTTGTCCACGACCCGCGTCAAGCCGCCGGTGCCCGGTAAAACGCCGAGAAGCGGAGTCTCGGGCAGGCTCACCGCCGAATTTCCGTCGTCCACGAGCAGGATTTCGTCGCAGGCCAGAGCCAGCTCGTACCCGCCACCGGCACAGATGCCGTTGACCGCCGCAAGGAATCTGATCCCGGAGTACTGGCTGGCGTCCTCGATGGCAATTCGGGTTTCGTTGGTGAACTTGCAGAAATTCACCTTCCAGGCGTGCGACGCGCCGCGCAGCATGAAGATGTTCGCACCGGCGCAGAAGATGCGTTCCTTCAGGCTCGTGATGATGACCGCATGGACTTCCGGGTGCTCGAAGCGCAGCCGTTGGATGGCATCCGCCAGCTCGATATCAACGCCGAGGTCGTACGAATTCAGCTTGAGCCGGTAGTCGGTGGAGACGCCGCCGTCCTCCTGAACGTCCATGGAGAGCGTCGCGACCGGGCCGTCGAAACTCAGTTTCCAGTGGCGGTAGCGATCCGGAGAGGTCTCAAATGAAATCCGCGCGTCGGGCGTGATAGCGGCGTCCATCACGCCAAGCGTACCTGCGCGGTTGACGACCTGTCAAAAGCGCTGGCGGTATGCCGCGATCGGGCAGACCGCGAGCGGTGCGGTTAGAAGAACGGTTCGTGTCGGGACCGCTGAGCTGATGCGTCAGCTGGGGATGACGTGAGAAGCGGGCGGCCGAAGCTGCCGCTCAGTACTCGTCCTCGTTGCCCCACCAGGATTCCGCGGTCGTCGCCGGCGCCGGGCTGGCGTTGGACGACCAGTTCGCTCCCTGCGTCGCGAGACGATTCTGAATCTGCGTCCGGAGCCAGCCGATCGCGTCGGGCTCAGCCTCTCGCAGCGCTTTCCAATCGGCCTCGGGCAGGACGAGCGTCAGGGTCCGGGTAAGGTTCGACTCGGGATTCATGATGTTCGCATCATATGAAACGGATGCATATGTGTCGCGCATAACTTTCTGATGGAATCGATGCCGCCGGCGGATGGTCCTCCCATCGACTGAGCGCATCGGAGTCATGCGCCGCGCGCATACTAAAAGGTGGCTGGCACCTTTCCCGAAAAGGTGCCAGCCGCCTTTTTACGAGGCGGTCTCGCCCGGTTGGAGCACCAGGACGTCGATTCCGTGCGGATCGACGTGCTTTTTCAGCTGATCCGGGGTGCCAGTCAGCACCGGGAAGGTCCCGTAGTGCATCGGCACGACCTGGCGAACGCCGAGCATGCGCGCTGCGAGCGCCGCGGCTTGCGGATCCATTGTGAAGTGGTCCCCGATGGGGAGGAACGCAATCTGTGGCGCGTACATTTCGGCGATGAGCCGCATGTCGCCGAACAGCGCCGTGTCGCCGGCAAAATAGAACGACCGTTCGTCTTCCATCTGCACGACGAATCCGGCAGGCTCGCCAAGGTAGACCGTCACGTCGTTCTCGACCACGCTGCTGGAGTGGATGGCGGGCACCATGGAGATTCGCAGGCCGGCCACGTTGATCGTCCCGCCAATGCTCATGCCCTGAGCGTTGGCAAGCCCCTTCCGCTCGAACCATGTCGCCAGCTCGTAAATCGCGACGATCGGAGCCTTGGTCGCGCGCGACACCGCCGGAACGTCGCTGGTGTGATCGGCATGCCCGTGCGAGACGAGGATCACGTCCGCCGCGGTGATTTTCTTCATGTGGGCCGGGCACGCAGGGTTGCTTTCCAGGAAGGGGTCGGTGACGACTCGCTTTCCGCCCGGCGTCGTAATGACGAAGGTGGAATGTCCGTACCAAGTGATGGAGAGCTTTTGATGACTGCCCATTCCATGATTCTAGTCCGGTCGCGGCGACGGGCGCATGAGCCAGCCCACGCTATAATTGATAATTGAAGGGCATGCAGCCGATCCCTCTGAACCTGATCCGCGGGCGCAAGAAACGCACCGACGAGGTGCCGCGCGTGCCGAAGCCGGAATGGCTCAAAGTCCGCGCTCCGGGTTCGGAGAACTATCACCGCCTGAAAGGGTTGATGCGGACGCTGGGCTTGCACACGGTCTGTGAGGAAGCCAATTGTCCGAACATCGGTGAATGCTGGCATCACGGCACCGCCACGTTCATGATCCTGGGCGACACGTGCACGCGGTCGTGCGGATACTGCAACGTCACGCACGGAACGCCGAAGGCTCCCGATTCGGTCGAGCCGGCACATGTTGCGAGCGCAATTCAGGCCATGGGGCTCGCGCACGTCGTGATTACATCGGTCGATCGCGACGATCTCGCGGATTTCGGCGCCGGACATTTCGCTCGCACGATTGCGGAAACCCGCGCGCGAATCCCGGAGTGCGGCATCGAGGTATTGATCCCGGATTTCCAGGGTGACGAAGCGGCGTTGCACACGGTCCTCGACGCGCGCCCCGATATCTTGAATCACAACATCGAGACGGTCCCGCGGATGTACCGGATGGCGCGACCCGGCGGACGCTACCATCGAGCGTTGCAGCTGCTCGATCGTTCGCGCACCTACGCACCTGATATTCCGACGAAGTCAGGGCTGATGGTTGGCCTTGGCGAGGAATGGGACGAGCTGGTGCAAACACTTGGCGATCTCCGAAGCGTGGGATGCCAGATTGTCACCATTGGACAGTATCTGCGACCGTCGCTCGCGAACCTGCCGATGTCGCGCTACTACACGCCGGCTGAGTTCGCCGACCTGAAGCGCATCGGCATTGATCTCGGATTCGGCCACGTCGAATCAGGCCCGCTCGTGCGCTCGTCGTATCACGCGCACGAACAGGTGCAGTCGCTGGCTGCGAATCTGTAAGCTCGCCGCCGAGTGTCAGCTCCTTCCCTGCCGCTCGTCAGCCGCCAGATCGTCACCTGCACGCGTTGCGCGCGCCTCCGGACCTACTGCGAACGCGTCGCTCGCGACAAGAAAGCCGCTCACCGGCAGGACACCTACTGGGGGAAGCCGGTCCCTGGATTTGGAGATCCGCGTGCGCGCGTGCTCGTGCTCGGGCTCGCGCCAGCGGCCCACGGCGCCAATCGCACCGGACGCGTGTTCACCGGCGATGGATCCGGAGACTTCCTGATGTGTGCGATGCACGCGGCCGGCTTTGCCAGCATCCCGACGTCTCAGCGGTCAGATGATGGATTGCAGCTGAAGGACGCGTACATCGCGGCAGCGGTCAGATGTGCCCCGCCGGATAATAAACCCGCGCCCGAAGAGATCGCGGCATGTCATGGGCATCTCGTGGCCGAAGCGGCGGCACTCACACGTGTGCGCGTGATCGTCGCACTGGGACGGATCGCGTTCGACGCGTCCTGGCGATTGCTGGCCGATCGAGGCGTGATCGTGAAACCGAGACCCATGTTCGGTCATGGCCTGACCTACAGCCTGGCAGGCGGCCCGATTGTGATGGCCTCTTACCATCCGAGCCGCCAGAACACGAACACCGGAAAGCTCACGCGGCCGATGCTGGAAGCAGTTTTCAGGAAGGCGGCTCAATTGGTGAATCGGTGACAGAGTCGGTGGATTGGTGAATTGGAGAGTTGATGAATTAGAGCCGATTGCTGGCCCCAGCAACTTCGTTTAATTCACCAACCCACCAATTCACCAACTACGAACTGGCCGCTTTCTTCTTGGGCCGGTAGACGTGTGTGGCCTGGCCGAAGAACACCTCGGCCGACTCCATGATCGTCTCGGACAGCGTGGGGTGAGGGTGGATGCTCATACGGATGTCCGTCGCATTGGCGCCCATCTCGATCGCAAGCACACCTTCGGCGATCAGCTCTCCGGCTCCCGGACCGACGATCCCGACGCCGAGCACGCGCTCGGTTTTCGGATCCAGCACCAGCTTGGTCATGCCGTCGGGCCGATCGAGCGTGAGAGCCCGGCCCGAGGCTGCCCATGGAAACCGCGCAATCGTGACCTCGCGCTTCTGCTTCTGGGCATCACTCTCGGTGAGACCGCACCAGGCCAGCTCAGGATCGGTGAAGACGACGGCCGGGATGGCAAGCGGCTCAAACGCCACGCGCTCGCCGGCAATCGACTCGACGGCAACCCGCCCTTCATGCGAGGCCTTGTGCGCGAGCATGGGCTCACCGACGACATCCCCAATCGCGTAGATCGACGGCTCCGCGGTCCGTCGAGCGGCGTCGACCTCGATGAAGCCGCGCGCATTCACCTTGACCTTCGTGCGATCGAGCCCCGGTACCGCCGAGTTCGGACGACGGCCGACCGACACGAGCACGCGATCGAACGTCCGTTCCTTTGGCGCATCAGCCGGCAGGCCGTCGCCTTCGAACGTCACCGCAATGCCGTCCTTCGCCTCCTTCATGGCGACGACCTTGGTGTTGAGCAGCACGGCCTCGGACATCGATTCGATTCGCCGTGCCAGGATGTTGACGAGGTCGCGGTCCGCGCCGGGCAACAACCCACCGGTCATCTCGACCACGGTGACCTTCGTCCCGAGCGCCGCGTACACCGTACCCAACTCGAGTCCGATGTAGCCGCCGCCGACGACGAGCAACGACTTGGGGATGTCCGGAATCTCCAGCGCACCCGTCGAATCCATCAGACGGGGACTGTTGAGATTCATCCCCGGCACCGTGGACGGCCGCGACCCGGTCGCGATGATCGCGTGCTCGAACGTGAGCGTCTCGGCCGACGTCTGTCCTTCCCTGGTGATTTCCAGGGTCCGGGCGTCACGAAAGCCCGCCGTGCCCTGCACGTAGGTGATCTTGCGCTGTTTCGAAAGCTGGCCCAGGCCGCCGGTCAGCTGATTGACGACCTTCGTCTTGAACGCGCGAACCTTGTCGACGTCGATTTTCGGCGCGCCGAACGTGATGCCCCACGCTTCGGCGTGGCGCGCTTCATTCAAGACCTCGGCAACGTGCAGCAGCGCCTTCGAAGGAATGCACCCGCGATATAGGCACACGCCGCCGGGGTTGATCGCCGGATCGACGAGCGTGACGTGCATCCCAAGGTCGGCGGCAAAGAATGCCGCCGCGTAACCGCCCGGGCCTGCGCCGATCACGACAACTTGAGTGGACTGCGACATAATCCGAATCCGATCGAGTTAGCGGAGTTGATTGAGGGAACGGAGATTGTCCTCACCGCAGAGTTAGCAGAGTGAACGGAGATAAATCATTAAAAACGCTGTGAGCTCCGTGACCTCTGTGGTGAAGTCCCTCGGTTGACTTCTTCACCCCCGCTCCTCTCACAACGACAAGACGAACGGCTGCTCGAAGGCTTCCGCGATCCACCGGAGGAACCGGGCACCATCGGCGCCGTCGATGACGCGATGGTCGTAGGACAGCGACAGCGGCAGCATCAGCCGCGGCTGAAAGGCGTGGCCGTCATAGACCGGCTCGTAGCCGCCCCGCGAGATCCCCAGAATCGCCACCTCCGGCCAGTTGACGATCGGCGTGAACGACGTGCCGCCGATGCCACCGAGGTTCGTGATGGTGAAACCACCGCCCTGCATGTCGTCCAGCGACAGCTTCCCGCCGCGCGCCTTCTCGGACACCTTCGCCAGATCGCCCGCGAGCTCGATGATGCCTTTCCGATCGACGTCGCGAATGACCGGTACGAGCAGGCCGCGCGGGGTGTCGACCGCGACGCCGACGTGGATCGACTTGCGATAGACAATCTCGTTGCGCGTCATGTCGACTGAGGCGTTGAACTGCGGGAATCGCCGCAGCGCCGCGGCCGCAACCTTCAGCGCGATCGCCGTCATGGTGAGCTTGCCGCCGGCCTTCTCTGCCTGGGGCGCGTACTTCTTGCGCAGTTCTTCGACTGCCGTGATGTCGGCCTTGTCGTGTTGCGTCACGTGCGGAATCTGATTCCACGCGTTGCCGAGATGCTCCGCCGTCTTTCGACGGATGTTGCTCATCGGCTTGCGCTCGACCTCGCCCCACTTCGTGACGTCGGGAAGGGCGCTCGGCGAGGCCGGTGCGGCGCCGCCGCTGCCTGAAATCACCGCCTTGACGAACGCTTGTACGTCCTCGTTGCTAATCCGTCCCCCCGGTCCGCTGCCCTGCACGCGGCGAATATCCACTCCAAGCTCGCGCGCCAGACGACGGACCGAGGGCGCCGCCGGCGCGGCTGGCCCTTCCTCGACCGGTTCGGCTGACGCGGCCGCGGCTGGAGGTGTCGCGCGCGCGCCGCGGTTGATGTCCACGACCTCACCGCGCCGCGGCTTGGCGTCCACGATGCCCGCCGGCTGTTGCGCCTCCGGTTGATCGGCCCGGCCCTCGTCGGCTTCTTCCCGCGCCCGACGCGCGCCATCGCTCGCAGCTCCTTCGGCTTGGCCCGGTTCTTTCTGGCTGAGCCCACCTTCCTCCGGCGCGCCCACCGGTTGAGGCTTTGGTTTGGCGCCAGCCGCTTCAGCGCCCGTCGATGCCGCAGCCGCCGCCTTCGGCGCTGCTCCACCGTCGTCAACGGTCAGCACGACCTGGCCGACCTTGATCCGCTCGCCCTGCTTCACACGGACGTCTTTGACGGTTCCGGCCACGGTGGAGGGCACCTCGATGGTGGCTTTGTCGGTCTCGAGTTCGAGCAGCGGCTGATCCTTGGCGACGGTGTCTCCCGGCGAGACGAGGACGCGGACGACATCGCCCGCGGTCACATTTTCGCCGAGCTCAGGAAGAGTGAAGTCTGTAGGCATATGAGTCGATGTCGTGTCGCGGAGGTGGCGAAGAGAACGAAGTTCACAACGAAGGAACAACGCGAACGAAGACGAACGAAAATCATTTCGTTAACCAACGAGACGACGTTCGATCAACATGCCTCGTCAACCCAACAGACGCATTTTCGCGACCCAACAGAATGACCTTCGTTCGTCTCGGTTGCTTCATTTCTTGGTTGTGAGTCTTCTTCGTTCTCTCCGCAATCTCCAGTTCGAGTCAGCTTTTTGCCGGATTCAGCTTCTCCGGGTTGATGTCCAGATCCTTGATCGCCTGCGCCACGACCTTTCGATCCAGTTGGCCGTCGTGCGCGAGTTCGGCAAGCGTCGCCAGCGCGACGAAGCGCGAATCCACCTCGAAGAAGTCGCGCAGCCGCTGCCGATCTTCACTGCGGCCAAAACCGTCGGTGCCGAGCGAGCGCATGCGGCGCGGCATCCATTGATCGATGGAATCGGGCAGCACCTTCAAATAGTCAGACGCGGCGACGAGCACGCCCGGTGCGTCCTTCAGGCACTGTCCGACGTAGGACAGGCGCGGCGTTTCGCTCGGGTGGAGCATGTTCCAGCGATCGCAGGCATGACCGTCGCGATAGAGTTCCTGGTAGCTGGTGACACTCCAGACGTCAGCCGCCACGTCGTATTTTTCGAGCAGCTTCTGCGCCGTCAACACTTCGTTCAGGATGGCGCCGCTGCCGAACAGCTGTGCTCTCAGTTTGGCCTTCGGATTCGCTGTCGGCTGCAGTCGATACATCCCCTTCAGGATGCCGTCGCGTGACCCTTCGGGCATTGCCGGCATGGCGTACTGCTCGTTCATCACCGTCAGGTAGTAGAAAACGCTTTCTTGTTCGCGATACATCCGACGGATGCCGTCCTGGATGATCACCGCGAGCTCGTACGCGTATGCGGGATCGTACGAGAGACAGTTTGGCGTGGCCAGCGAGTAGACATGGGTATGGCCGTCCTGGTGCTGCAGCCCTTCGCCCGCCAGCGTGGTTCGGCCCGCCGTCGCGCCGAGCAGGAATCCTCGCACCCGCGAATCCGCCGCCGCCCAAATCAGGTCCGCCACGCGCTGGAACCCGAACATCGAGTAGTAAATGAAGAAAGGAATCGTGTTGATGCCATGCGTCGCATACGCGGTGCCCGCCGCGATGAACGACGACATCGAGCCGGCTTCCGTGATGCCTTCCTCGAGGATCTGGCCGTTCTGCGCCTCCTTGTAATAAAGGAGGGTGTCCATGTCGACCGGCTCGTACTTCTGCCCGACGTGCGAGTAGATGCCAATGGCCCGGAATAACGCTTCCATGCCGAAGGTCCGCGCCTCGTCGGGAATGATCGGGACGATGAGCTCGCCGATTTCCTTGTCGCGAAGGAGCTTCGACAGCATCCGCACGAACACCATCGTGGTTGACGCCTTGCGTCCCTCGGTTCCCTTGTAGAACTCTTCGAAGAGCGGTTCGATCGGCGCGTGGAGCGGCTCGACGCGGACCGAGCGTGACGGCACGTAGCCGCCGAGCGCCTTCCGGCGTTCGCGCAAGTACTGCAGCTCGGTGCTGTCGTCGGCGGGGCGGTAGAACGGCGCGTCAGCGATCTCTTCGTCCGAGATCGGGATTCCAAAGCGCGAGCGGAACACCCGCAGGTCCGACTCGTTCATCTTCTTCTGCTGGTGGGTGATGTTCTTGCCCTCACCCGCCTCGCCGAGTCCGTAGCCCTTGATGGTGCGCGCGAGGATGACGGTGGGTTGCCCGGTCGCTTCGGCCGCTGCCTTGTAGGCGTTGTAAACCTTCAGCGGATCGTGGCCGCCGAGGCGGAGCTTCTTCAGCTGCTCATCCGACAGGTGTTTGACCATCTCGAGCAGCCGCGGATCGCTGCCGAAGAAATGGTTGCGCATGTAGGCGCCATCCTCGACCGCGTACTTCTGATACTGCCCGTCGACGATTTCCCCCATGCGCTTGACGAGCAAGCCGTCGCGGTCGGCCGCGAGCAGCGGATCCCAGTCGCTGCCCCATATCACCTTGATGACATTCCAGCCCGTCCCGCGGAAGATGGCTTCGAGTTCCTGGATGATCTGACCGTTACCGCGGACCGGACCGTCGAGCCGCTGGAGATTGCAGTTGATGACGAAGATCAGGTTGTCGAGCTTCTCGCGTACGGCCAGCCCGATGGCGCCGAGCGATTCGGGCTCGTCGGTTTCACCGTCGCCGAGAAACGCCCAGACCTTGGCGCTTGACGGTTTCTTCAGCCCGCGATCCTCGAGGTAGCGATTGAATCGCGCCTGGTAGATCGACATGATCGGCCCGAGGCCCATCGAGACCGTCGGGTACTCCCAGAAATCCGGCATCAACCATGGGTGCGGGTACGACGAGAGCCCACCACCGGGCGCAAGCTCGCGCCGGAAGTTGTGCAGTTTCTCGACCGGCAAGCGGCCTTCGAGGTAGGCGCGCGCGTACATCCCCGGCGACGCGTGACCCTGGAAATAAATGACGTCGCCGCCGCCGTCGGCCCCTTTGCCCCGGAAGAAATGGTTGAAGCCGACTTCGTACAGCGTCGCCGCCGAGGCGTAGGTGGAAATGTGACCGCCGATGCCGTCGGACGCGCGGTTGCCGCGCACCACCATCGCCATCGCATTCCATCGCACGAGGCTCTTGATCCGCCGCTCGATCTCCTGGCTGCCAGGCATCGGGGTCTGATCCTCGACGCGAATGGTGTTGATATACGGGGTGACGGCGCTGAACGGCAGGCCGACTCCCTCGGCGCGCGCATGGTCGCGCAGCGATGACAGCAGGCGGTGCACACGGTCGCGATTGCCCTGCTGGATGACGTAGTCGAGCGACTCGCGCCACTCGCGCTGCTCGAGTGCCTCGATCTCCGAATTGTCCTGGGGTGCGATATTCCTCATCTCGATGAATCCTCGGGTCGGATGCCGATCCACCAGAGGTCTTGACCGCCTGGACTTGTGCAGATGAATCAAGTTTCCGCGGTCAAGACCGTCCGCGCGTCAGCGCGGCGTTATCAAGCCTTATGCCCTAGCGAGGCGCAGCCACTCGAGTCTGAGGCGGAGCCTCGCTAGGATCGGAGTCAATCAGCCACCGGACCCGGGAAAACCAGCTTCCCACCCGGACGTCCGTCGCCTGACCTACAATCTTCTATTGTATTCCCGCCCCATGCGGACACCTAACGCGCCGGCAAACATGAAAGTGGGAAAAGGGAAAATCATAGGTCCTATGCATGACGCACATGTGTGAGCTGACATGAATCTATTCATCCGCTCTGCCATCCTGTGGCTGTTGCCATTTGCCGCCGCGAAGATCATCGCGACGGCGGGAGACGTCCCCGTGAGTAATTCGGTCCAGACTGCCGAGGCGATACCGTCCGCAAGTCAGGTTGCCACGATGGCCGCGCGGTTTGCGCCGGCCGACATCCGGGCTGATGCCTCGGCACTTCCGGAGAGTGAGCGCCGGGCGCTCGCGAAGCTCGTCGATGCGGCGCGTTTGATGGACAGCCTGTTTCTTCGGCAGGTCTGGGCGGGAAACGATGCCATGCTGCAGGAGTTGTCGCACGAGGCGATCACTCGATCCCGCGCGACCTCGGCGGCCCAGGCCGACACCATTCACGCGCGACTCCACTACTTCCTGATCAACAAGGGGCCATGGTCCCGACTGGATCACAACCGCGGCTTCGTGGCAGGCGCACCGCCCAAGCCCGAAGGCGGCAACTTCTATCCGGCGGGCGCGTCCAAGGCCGAGGTCCAGCGGTGGCTCGATTCGCTGAGTGGTGACGAGAAGGCGCGCGCAACCGGATTCTTTACGACGATTCGCCGCACGCCATCAGGCGGCCTGACCGCTGTCCCCTACAGCGTCGAGTATCAGGGAGAGCTGGCGCGGGCGGCGGCGCTGCTGCGGGAAGCCGCCGATCTGACGACCCAACCGACGCTCAAGCGATTTCTGACCACGCGTGCCGATGCCTTCCTCAACGATGACTACTACGCCAGCGACGTGGCCTGGATGGAACTCGATGCATCGATCGAACCGACGATCGGCCCGTACGAGGTGTACGAGGACGAGTGGTTCAATTTCAAGGCGGCGTTCGAGGCGTTCATCACCATCCGTGACGAAGCCGAATCGAAAAAGCTGCAGTCGTTTTCCGCGCACCTGCAAGAGCTCGAGAACGCCCTGCCGATCGATCCGAAGCACCGCAACCCGCAACTCGGCGCCCTCGCGCCCATCCGCGTCGTCAACGTCGTCTTTACCGCGGGCGATGGCAATCGCGGCGTTCAGACCGCCGCGTTCAACCTGCCAAATGACGAACGGGTGGTCAAGGAAAAGGGCACCAAGCGCGTCATGCTCAAGAACGTGCAGGACGCCAAGTTCAATCGGGTGCTCGTGCCAATCAGCAAGGTTGCGCTCGCGGCAACGGATCAAAAGAACGTTTCGTTCGATGCGTTCTTCACGCACATTCTCATGCACGAGCTGATGCACGGCCTCGGTCCGCACAACATCACGGTCGCGGGACGCTCAACGACCGTCCGGCAGGAGATGAAGGAACTCTACAGCGCGATCGAAGAGGCGAAGGCCGACATTTCCGGTCTCTGGGCGCTGAGACAGCTCGCGGATCGCAAGCTGATCGATCCGTCCATCACGAAGACGATGTACACGACGTTCCTGGCGTCGGCATTCCGGTCGATCCGTTTCGGCATCAACGAGGCGCATGGACGAGGCATCGCCGTGCAACTGAACTATCTCCTCGATGCGGGAGCCATCAAGGTGCTGCCTGGCGGAACGTTTGCCGTCGATGAGGGCAAAATTGCGGACGCCGTTGCGGCATTGACGCGCGAGATCATGACCTTCCAGGCCGAAGGCAACTACGCGAAGGCCAAGGATCTACTCGATCGCCTCGGGGTCGTTCGTCCACCGGTTCAAAAGCTGCTCGATCGCTTGACCAGCGTCCCAGTCGACATCGAACCGAACTTCACCTCGGCCGTCGTTCAGTGACCAGCGGAACCTGAGCAGAACGCCCGGTGCAACCCTGTGGAACATGGAGAACCTTGCGAACCTGATCTGTGAGCTGGCATGTCGGTTGCCAAAAGGATGACGTATGACGTCCGATCCGAATGGCGCCAGCAAACGGTGCTCAGTGCTTGTGGTCAATTGCACGGGCCGCGAAACTGCGCACAGTCAATCGCTTCAGCTCAGAGGCTTCCGCGTGATCGAGATACAGGGATGGCCTGCCGATGAGGTCGCGCTGGAACACGAGGTCGTCATCATCGTACTGCGCAGAATGGACAGTGTAGCGGTGACCGCGGCACGTATGCGGGCAAAGCCGAGGTTTGGCAACCGCGTATTGATCGGCGTCACTGAGTCAGCACCTTCTGCGGCCGAGCGTCGACATGGCATCCTCGTCGGGTACGATGACCTTGTCGGCGAATCAGGTGATTCCCGCGTGCTGATTGCGCGCGTTCTGCGGATTCTTCGCACCCGTCCCGAGCACCGGTGTCTAGTGCCGGACAAGGGATCATCGGCCGCCTGAGCGCGTTCGCCTCACTTCAATGTCGAGAGGTACGCCACGAGGGCGTCGACGTCGTCTGCCCCAAGGGCCTTCTTCTTCATCGGTGGTTTTCGATCTTTCTTGTTCTTCGCCGCCATCCCCGCTGGATCGACGATCCACTCCCTGATTTCTTCTGCGGTCAGCTTGCTGCCGACATCGTCCATTTTTCCTTTCGCGTTTCCCTTGCCGGCAACCGAGTGGCACTGCGAGCACTTCTGTGTGGCGAAGACCTGCATGCCCTTTTTCACTTTCGCATCCTGCGCCACCGCCGTTCCGGTCGCGAGGGCGAGAACAACCACTGCGGTCAACACGATTGTTTTCATGAGTACTCTCCTCTGGCCTGGGACACCGCGAGACGGGAGTGGCAATCAGGGTACCGCGCGGCGAGTCACGATATCACGGCCCAAAAGCCTGTGCACGGTGGGCGGTGCCTGCACGCTGCCGGATTTCCGTCAAGGATGTACTCGTCCTCGCTGGAGCCAGCATCGAGTTTCGAGCCGGCGGCAACGGAAGCGTGATTCCTGCTGTGACTGGTACATGGAAGGTTTACGGCCGCTAACGCTGCTCGATTTGGCCGGCCAGACCCGGAGCACTGGCGCTGTGCATGCGCTGTATGACGGTGTGCATCCAGAACAGCGAGACGAGTGCCACGATGGCAAAGAACATCCAGCACGTCGTCCACAGGCCGGTACGCTGAAGCAACGCGCCGAACAGAATCGGGCAGATGAAACCACCCACTCCCCCGATCACACCGACGATTCCCCCGACGACGCCGACTTCGCCGGGAAAGTAGTCGGGAATGTGCTTGAAGACTGCTCCCATGCCCAATCCCATCATGAAGCCGACGACAAGCAGCAGCCCGGAAAACACCACAACGTTGGCTTGAAAGTAGATGTGCGTGATGCCGCGGGCGATCAGCTGACGCTTGCTGACGGAATCGCCCACCTTCACCGCCGGCTCGTGCCAGAACGCTTTGGACGGCAGAATTAGCGCCGCGGCATGCCGTGCCTCGAGCCACTGCTGCGGAACCGGCTGCAGAGAATAGCGAACGTCATCGACCTCGATTTCGTCGGGCGTGATGGCCGTTACGACGCCGGCCTTCCTCGCCATGATGCCGCGCCCGGGCGACTCGATGTCCATGCGCGGCACGCTCAGGAGCACACAGGCGATGGCGCACACGCTCAGGACGACATACATCACCCGCCTCGCGCTCCACTTGTCGGACAACCAGCCACCCACCGCGCGCACCAGGCTGGACGGAAGGCTGAAACTCGACGCCATCAGGCCTGCAGCGGTCACGGTCATGCCGTAGACGTTCACATAATAGGGCATCAACCACTGCGACAGCCCGACGAATCCGCCGAACACGAGGAAATAGTACAGACCGAACCGCCAGACACGGATGCGGCGCAAAGGCGCCAGGCGGCGTGCGAGAGGAATCGTGACGGTGGATCGCCGAGATTCCGTGGCCATCGCGAAGACAACCGCCACGAGCACGAGCACGGCGGCATAGAGACGAGGCACGGTGCGCCAGCCTTCGACGTTCCCCGCTGCCGTCAATCGCACGAGCAGAGACGGGGCAATCATCGTCGTCAACGCGGCCCCCGCGTTGCCGATGCCAAACACTCCGAGCGCCGTTCCCTGCCGTTCGCGACTGAAGAAGAGCGACGTATATGCGACGCCGACGGCGAACGACGCCCCGGTCGCGCCAAAACCCAGCGAGGCCCACGCGAACGCCGCGTAGGAGTTGGCCAGCGACAGAAGAACGAGCGGGATCGCTGACGCGACCATGAGCGCGGTGAAGACGATGCGGCCACCGAATCGATCCGTGAGGAGGCCCATCGGCAGGCGCATGACCGAGCCCGTCAGAATCGGCAACCCGATAAGAAGACCGACCTGCGTGTCGGTCCAGCCGAACACGCCTTGATCGATCAGGAAGGTGACCAGTACGCCGTTCAAGGTCCACGCGGAGAAACACGCGGCAAAGGCCAGCGTGTTCATCGCCAACACGATCGTTGGGCGTGCCGGGCCCGACTGCTCCATGCGAAAGACTCTCCGACCGAAGGTTACCGCGGATGCGGGAGCGATTCGATGACGACCGTCATAATCATGCCGAGGGCACCCTCGGACTCCCCACATCCTCTCTCCCGAGCCGCCGTTCGCGTCGCTCGCGTCTTCCTCGCGAGGCCGGACTCGCCGATCCCGGATCCCGGTACGATCCCATGAGACGTATACTCAACCCAGGGTCGATCATGGTGACGCGCACTCAATCGAACCCGGCGGCAACGAGCGGTTCGGATGTGCGGCATGCCCTGACCTGGGCATCACTTGCCGCGGCCATCGTGATCGCTGGCATCTACGCGGGCAGCCGCAGGTTCCGGGACTTCGATCCGGCGCTGGTGTCCTACGCCGGCGCGAGTGTGTTCGCCGCGTTCGGCGTAGGCTATCGGTATGCGATGTGGCTCCGCCGGCCGCCGACGAGATTGTATTGGCGCCGGGGGTGGCAGATCTTTCTGTCACCGCGGCGGCTACCCCACCATCTTCTCGAATTCGCACGACTCTTCATCGACAACGTCGTCGCGCAGCGTTTCATCGAACATCGATCCCGCGCACGGTGGGTCGCGCACTGGTTCATCGCTTGGGGCTGCCTGCTCGCAGCCGCCGTCACCTTTCCACTGTCGTTTGGCTGGATTCGTTTCGAGAGCGCGCAGAATTCCCAGAGCGTTTACCAGGCGTTCGTCTTCGGCGTTCCCGTATTCAGGTTTCCTCTCGACAGCTGGATCGCGCCGCTCGTGTTCAACATCCTGGACATCGCCGCGGTCATGGTGCTGGTGGGCGTGTTCGTGGCGCTGTGGCGTCGCGGCCGGGACCGCGGCGCCCTGGCAGTTCAGCAGTTCGCGAGCGACTTGCTGCCCCTGGCGATGTTGTTTGCCGTGTCGGTGACTGGACTGCTCCTGACCGCCTCCACGCATCTTCTCGGCGGATTGCAGTACGGGTTTCTCTCGCAGTTGCACGCCGTCACCGTGATCTTCACGCTTCTCTATCTTCCCTTCGGCAAGTTCTTTCACATCTTTCAGCGTCCCGCTCAGATGGGCGTGAGCTTCTACAAGCGAGCTGGCGAGCGAGGTGATCAAGCGCGTTGTCTGGCATGCGGCGCCGCGTTCGCGTCGCGGCTGCAGATTGAAGACCTGAAGCTGGTCGAAGCCGCGCTGGGCATTCGATACGAACTCGGCGCTGACACCCACTATCAGGACGTGTGCCCGGCGTGCAGGCGCAAGAATCTGGCCGTCACGCAAGACGCGATCTGGCGCGAAGCTGGCGGACACAATGCCGCGGAGTCGAATGGCTGATGGCCAGACTTCCCCTTCGCCTCCCGGAATTGATTGAGCAATTCGGTCCGCATGTGAATATCGCGCCTCCGGGAGGGTGGCAGTCCACCGGGGAACCGGATCGACTCGTCCAGACCCACTGCTGCTTTTGCGGCCAGCAGTGCGGCATCCAGCTGAAGGTCAAGGACAACAAGGTTGTCGGATTCGAGCCCTGGGAGGAGTTTCCGTTCAACCGCGGGAAGCTTTGTCCGAAAGGCGTCAAGCGCTATCTGCAGAACGAACATCCCGATCGTCTGTTGACGGCGCTGGAGCGTCACGAAGGGACCGGATTCGTTCCCATCGGCTATGACGACGCCATCGACCGAGTGGTGCGTGAGATTCGGCGAGTGCAGCACGCGCATGGTCGCGACGCCGTGGCGGTTCTCGGCGGCGCCTCGTTCACGAACGAGCGGGCGTATCTGCTGGGCAAGTTCGCCCGCGTCGCGCTCCGCACTTCGAACATCGACTACAACGGACGACTGTGCATGGTATCGGCTGCCGCGGCCGCCAAGAAGATGTTCGGCGTCGACCGTAGTGCGAACCCATGGAGTGATATTCCACAGGCTGACGTCATTCTCATCGCCGGCTCGAACGTCGCCGAATGTGCGCCGATTACCACCGACTATCTCTGGAGCGCGCGCGAAAACGGCGCACGGATGATCGTGCTCGATCCGCGCATGACGCCGATTGCCCGAACGGCGGACCTGTATATTCCGGTGCGCTCGGGCGGCGACATCGGCATCTTCAACTCGATGCTCTACGTGCTCATCGAGCGTGGCTGGATCGATCGTGAGTTCATTGCCAACCACACCACAGGATGGGAGGCGCTGGAGCAGACGATCCGAAACTACCCTCCGGAGCGGGGCGCGCAGATCGCCGGCGTTCCCGCCTCGATGATCGTCCGCGCCGCCGAGATGTGGGGACCGGCCCGCACCAGCTTCCTTCTGCACGCGCGCGGCATCGAGCATCACTCGAAAGGCGTCGACAACTGCTCCGCCGCACTGAACCTTGTCGTCGCGACCGGCCGCATCGGTCGTGAGGGCTGTGGCTACGCGATGATCACGGGGCAGGGCAATGGCCAGGGGGGGCGAGAACAAGGACAAAAGGCCGACCAGCTCCCCGGTGCCCGCGACATCGAGAACCCGGACCATCGCCGGCACATCGCTCACGTGTGGGGAGTGGACGAATCGACGATTCCGCGCAAGGGCCTCTCGGTCGTTCCGCTCTTCGAAGCGATTCACGACGGCCGGATCAAGGCGCTCATTTCTTTCTGCTTCAACCCGGCGGTCTCGCTGCCGGACGGTAATTTTGTCCGCGAGGCACTCGAACGTCTCGAGTTCTACGCGAACGTCGACTTCTTCATGTCGGAAACGTCGCGCTACGCGGATGTCGTACTGCCGACGGCGCTGATGGAGGAAGACGAAGGCACGACCACTAACGTCGAGGGACGAGTGATTCACCACCGGAAAGTGGTCGACCCACCGGGCGAAGCACGCGAGGATTGGCGAATCGTCTGCGATCTGGCAGCCAAGCTGGGTGCCGGCGACAAGTTTCGGTTCACATCACCGCGCGAGATCTTCGACGAGTTGCGACTCGCATCACGAGGCGGCGTGGCCGACTACTACGGCATCACGTGGGAGCGAATCGACCGCGAATATGGCGTCTTCTGGCCTTGCCCGTCTGAAGATCACCCTGGGACGCCACGGCTCTACGAGGGCTACCGGTTTGGCCATCCGGACCACAAGGCTCATTTTCAAACCGTGGAATGGCGAGCAGCAGCCGAGGAACCCGACCACGACTATCCCATCATCCTGACCACAGGACGCGTCGTCGCGCACTACCTCTCAGGCACTCAGACGCGGAGAATCGGCGGACTGGTCGCACAGAGCCCTGAACCATGCTGTGAGATGCACCCGCGGCTGGCACACACGCTCGGAGTCGCTGATGGCGATTTCGTGCGGGTTGAAAGCCGCCGCGGAGCGGTGGTCGTCCGTGCGATGGTGGTGAAAACGATCAGGCCGGACACCGTGTTCGTCCCCTATCACTGGCCTCACGATCGATCGGCCAACAACATGACCTCACGGGCGATCGATCCGGTCTCCAACATTCCTGAATACAAGATCTGCGCGGTTCGAGTCACGAAGGTGTCTCGGCCAACCGATGCGATGGCTGGCGTGCCGCAGCAGGCTGGAGGCCTTGGGTGAAGGAACTGAGATTCATCATCGACTACTCGCGCTGCATCGGCTGCCAGGCGTGTGTGCAGGCCTGCGAAGAGTGCGACACCCACCGGGGCCGCTCGATGATTCATCTCGAAACGATCAAGCGGGCCGATTCAGTCCAGACCGCGCCGCAGGTCTGCATGCACTGCGACGATCCGATCTGCGCCCAGGTGTGCCCGGCCGATGCGATCAAAAAGACCGCCGACGGCGTCGTGCAGAACTCGCTCAAGCCGCGATGCATTGGCTGCTCGAACTGCGTCCTGGCGTGCCCGTTCGGCGTGCCGAAGTACGACGGCTATGTCGATCAAATGATGAAGTGCGACATGTGCTACGACCGCACCAGCCTCGGCAAGCGTCCGATGTGCGCGACCGTCTGCCCGTCACAGGCGCTCTCCTTCACAACGCTTGAAGAGATCGAGCGGACTCGTCACGGTGTGCCAGTGAATACGTGGCGATTTGGCAACGAAATGGTCCGCACCAAGGTATTCGTCATGCTGCCAGCGAAGCAGTCGGCGATGCAGGTCAACAGCATCCGCAGGCATACTTCGGACGCGCCCATGCCGGCTGCGACTGACGATGTGGCCGCCCTCCTCGAAGGACTGTGATGGCGATGAGCGACGACTCGAAGCCTGTGGCGCGTTGGCGGGAAGATTTCCCGGTCAGGTGGGATGCCGATCACTATCTGACACGGCGCGAGCTCGCCAAATTCCTGACGCTCGGTTCAGGCATCCTCGCGTGCGCTACTGGCGCGCTAGCGATCGCCGCCACTGAGAGCCCGAACGGTGAATACCCGGCGATGCTGATTCCTTCGGCGACGCAACTCCTGCCGGGCACGTCGTTGTTGTTCCGCTATCCAACCGATCAGGACCCGTGCATTCTGATCAAGACCAGCGCCGGCGAGTTGAAAGCGTACTCGCAGGTCTGCACTCACCTGTCGTGCGCGGTGCGCTATGAGCCTGAGGGCAACACTATTGCCTGCCCCTGTCATCGGGGATTTTTCGCTGTCGAGGACGGCCGGCCGACAGGCGGCCCACCCACGCGTGGGCTCCCTCGCGTCGCCCTGCAGACTCGCGCGGATGGTGTCTACGCTATCGGGCTGGACTTCTGATCGTGCAGACGCTGCAGCAGGGAACGGCGCTCTTCGCAGGCATCCTGGTGCTCATTGCCACGCTGGTCATCATCCAGTTGTGGCTGTTGACGGCAGCGCTCGAGGCGTTTCTCGCGCGGTCCTACCAGGCGCTGATGCCAGCTGCCGTCGCATCAGCTGTGCTCTTCATCTTCAATGCGCTTCTGCTCCGGTATGTCGTCACCTTCGATGCCAGGGTCCGCCGCGACCGGAGCGTGCAGCAACGCTGATCGCTCCCGGCCGTTTGTTGAACCACCGCCTGATGTGTCGACGAAACCGTCACACCAGGTCAGCCAATCCTCCCCGAATAGTTCCTGTGGATGTGGCGTGCGAATCGTGCCGTTTCCGCAGGCCAGATCGCCCGCGGGGCAGAATTTGTCGCATCCCCAGCAAATCCTCTCCGGAAATCGGGGATGCAACGTGGCTTGGTCACGTCGCATTTAATCACTCGCGTCCGCCTTCGCTCGAAGCGCTACGGCGAGACCTCGGCGGAGCGTTGGCCTCGGCCCGTGCCCGTTCGCACTGTCGGACTCGATTTTGAAACCACCTGCTACCCCACCTCGGCCTCGAGCCGCGCAGCCCTGGGGAACAGAATGTTGTTCTCGAGATGCACATGCTCGTGCAGATCGCGTTCGAACGCTTCGAGCTCCTGCAGGCACACGCGATAGGTTGTGCAGGCTCCCTCTGGAATCGCGTAGTCAGAAGTCAGTGAACGAATGCGGGCCATCGCGTCGCCGGCTGACTCGTGCTCCAACTCCATCACGCGGATGGGATTGCGCACGGTGCCAAACGGTGCGGACGGCTTTCCGCCACCGTTACGCGACGCTTCCTCCATGGCCGCGATGTATGGGAAGAGAATCTGCTCTTCTTTCCCCATATGGGCGGTCATCTCGTCGGCAACCTCGCTAAACAGCCGCGCCACTTCTGGCAGTTCAGGATGGCGATCGCCGTGCACCGCGGCCACTTTCTTCGTGTGGGTCAGCAGCACCGGTATCGCCTGGCGCACGAACGCGTGATGGTTGCCGACAATGTAGCTGATGAGCGTGCTCCCATCCCAGGAATTGAAGCGCGCCCCGCCGTGGGCAGGCGTCGCCGTGGCCTCCTCGATCTCCTTCAGCACTTCGTCGGCAGTGACGCGGCCGTTGCGGCAGGCATCCTCGATCGATCGGCCTCCTTTACAGCAGAAATCAATGCCGTGACGCTGAAACACCGCGGCAGTTCGAAAGTCGTTCGCGACGATGTCGCGGATGGTCATTTCAAGCGTGGGAGTCATCGGCACCTCGCGTAGAACCTCGTGAAACCTTCAACCACGAAGAGGGTACCCCCCTTGCCGAGAGTGCGGTATGACGCCGGTCATACCCTCGCGTACACTGCGGCCATGGCCGCCGCCGACGAGCTCCTGAGAACCACGCCGATTTTCAGCCGACTGTCCCCTGACGACCGGCGCAAGATTGCTGAAGTCGCCACGGTGCGACGCTTCGAGCGCGGCGACGTCATCTTCGAGCAGGAATCCCCGTCCGATGCGCTCTACGCGATTGCCTCGGGCCGGGTAAAGATTTTCAAGATGATGCCCAATGGCAAGGACGTCATCCTGGAGGTCTTTGGGCCCGGTGATCCGCTAGGAGCCGTGGCGACCTATGTCGGCCGCCCATTCCCCGCCAGCGCGGCCGCACTAGAGGACACCACCTGCGTCGTCATCCCGAAGGCCGAGTTCTTTCGCCTGCTCGAACAGCATCCATCGCTGGTGCGCGGACTCCTCCTCGGGTTCACCATCCGCATCGTCGAGCTGACCAATCGGCTGGCCGAAATGACTGGCGGACGGATCGAAGCACGATTCGCCCGGCTCTTCCTCAAGCTCGCCGATCAGATGGGGCGTGCGGAGCGCGGCGGAACGTTTATCCCGCTGTCGCTGTCCCGCCAGGAGCTGGCCGACATGACCGGCACCACGATTGAGACCTGCATCAGGATCATGAGCCGCTGGGGCAAAGAAAACATCGTCCACACTGAGAAGGACGGTTTTGTCGTGATCGATCGGGTCGCGCTGGAGGGTGTCGCCAGCGAATGACGTCCATCCAGATCTAGGAGTGTGTCTCCACCGACGTCCACGGCGGCAACAGCTTGACCAGCCCGGCAAGAATCCCAAGCGGCAGCAGCAGGACAAGGATCGCAGGCAGCAATCCTTCGCGCGTCGCAAAGCCCATCTTGTAAGTCGTGTAGCCAAGGAAGCTCTTCGAAAAGAGCTGTCCGCCAATCACCACGTTCCAGCGCATCGCAAAAATCCCGATCAGGGTCAGGACGCTCGCCGCCACGTAGAACCGGACGCGCGTGCGATCGGACATTTTCGTCAGCTGAGTCGCGGCGAGCATCGCCAGTGGGACAATCGTCCCGACGGCGATCTGCAGAACGATCTGTGACGTGAACAGCCGCGTCTTCACCATGAAGTCCAGTGCGCGGAACGATTCGTCAGCTTCATAGATCCGATGAACCAGATCGATCATCTCGAGCGCAAAGTCTACGAGGAACGCGTAAAGCAAGTACTTCGCCACGGTATCGACGCAGGCGACGTCGAGTGGTACTCGCCGGACTCGGGTGCTGACGACGTAGAGGAGCAATACGAGCGCGATGCCCGAGACGATTGCTGAGAACAGAAAGACGATCGGCATCATCGGCGTTGACCACCAGGGATTCGCTTTGATCGAGCCGAAGATGAACCCGACGTAACCGTGCAGGAGAAAGGCCGATGGGATGCCGATGATCGTGACAATCTTGCCGACTTGGTCGTCGATTCGCAGCGACGCTGGAGTGATGGTGTCCGAGCCGAGCGTCAGCGTGCGGTAGAACATCCGCCTCCAGCCCGTGCTGCCGCGAGCCGCCAGCACCAGCTCCCGTCGATACTCCAGCCAGATCTCGACCAGCAGCACGACCATCAGATACCAGAGATACACGAACCCGAACATTGCCATCGCCGACGTCCGGTGCGGCGTCAGCATCATCTCGAACGAACGCTCGGGGTGTCCGAGGTGCAACTGCAGCGGCAATGGCGCGACGAGCAGAAAGGCCAATGCGGTCAACAACGCAAGCCGATAGGTGGGCTTGACCGCCTCGACGTTGAAGACACGCTCGAGCGAGGCGAGGATGAATGCGCCGGCCACCAGCCCGGTGATGAAAGGATACAGGACGATGAGGATGCTCCACTGGAGCTCGACTTCGTTCGGATACATGAACCCGTCGACGCCTGGCATTTCCATCCTCGCATTCCCGAGGGCTTCGCCCCTCGACTCCTCGATACACTCTCTCGCTCGCCGCTTCGCCGGGTCGCTCCGTTCGCGTGGCCTTGCCGGTTCTACCGAACGGCGCCGTCGAGCCCGTTGTAGTAGACCTTTGCCCCGGTCGCCATCTGCGGTTTCAACACCTGGATCTTGTGGGTGCGCAGATATTCATGCGCCGGGTCGTTCGGGTTCTTCAGGTCCGCGATCTGACGCGCCCCGGTTGGGCACACCTCGACACAGGCCGGGACCATTCCCTTCGTCAGCCGGTGATAGCACAGCGTGCATTTGTCGGCGGTGTGTGTCCGGGGATCGAGGTAGCGGCACCCGTAGGGACACGCTTGCACGCAATAGCGGCAGCCGACGCAGTAGTCCTTGTCGATCAGGACGACGCCGTCGTTCGTCCGGAAGGTGGCGCCGACGGGGCACACCTGGGTGCAGGGTGAGTCCGCGCAGTGATTACACATCTTCGGCACGAAGAAGGTCTTGCCGTTGCCATCGGCGTACTTTTCGGCGAATCCCTGGATGCCCCCGTCCGGCGAATCGACGACCGGGTGATCCGGGTCGCTCATGTCGACGTGATAGCGTTCGACCCACGTTCGAAAGTACATCGGCTCATCGACGACATCGTTCTCGGTTTTGCAGGCGCGCACGCAGTGCCCGCCACCAATGCACTTCTCCACGTCGATGAGCATGGCCCACCAGTGGTCGGCAACGCTGTAGGAGGTGGCGGCTACCGGCGCTCCGGCGAGAACGGCATCGAGTACGGAGGCGGTCGCGGCGGTCATTACCAGGAGCTTCGTGCCGACCATCAGAAAGTCACGCCGTGTGGTGTCCATGGCTACTCCTGATCCATCCGCGGGTTGTGGGGCTTGTGACAGGGGACGCAGCTGTCCTCGTCGGAATGGTCGGTGGCGACGACCGTTGGCTGGTGCGCGGGCTTGCCGGTATTGGCCGCGTGACACCGCAGGCAGAGCGCTTGTCCATCCGCCTTCGCCACGTCAACGGCCGGGTCGTCGGCATGCTTCAACAACGCGCCGTGGCATGTTTCGCACGAAATGACCTTGTGTTTTGAAGGCGCGGCCTCGTTGACCTCGTCTTCGTGACATTCCGTGCACCGGCCGCGTCCCGCGTACGAGAGCGGACGCGAAGCCGCTTGGTCTATCGCGCCAGCGCGATAGTGGCCGTACTTGCCGAAGTCTTTTGGAACGAGCTCAGCGCGGACAACGGTGAAGAGCAGCAGGGCCGCGCCGAAAATGGCGGCCAGTCTGACCAGATGCTCGAAGTCCCGGAAAGACCCTTTCATGCACCCGCCTCCTGCGCGATTTGTCGGGTGCGGTGCAAGGCGCGGTCCGTGTTGCGCAAACGTTGGAGCGCCGCTATTTCCGGTGTTTATTGCGAGACCGACCTCGCCTGCTCCACCCGTGACGGAAAGCCGTCATTCGACGTCGACGAGAATCGATCGAGCCACAGCACGTTCGACAGCCATCTCAGTCTGATCACACTCGAACACGATGCCCGGGAACGTCTGCAGCACCCTGATCGACGCGCCGGGCGTGACCCCCAACGCCGCCAATCGCTCGGCACGCCCGGTCAAGTCGCGGGCGACTCGGAGAACCCGACCGCGCGTTCCCGCACTCAATTGCGCAAGCGGCGTAGCCGTTGAAATCATGGTCGGCGAGTGCCTCACGCTAAAAGCTGACGCGCAATATCGACAGTGCGAAGTTGAGAATCGATCCGGTACCGAGGGCGATTACCGTGACCGCAACCAAAATGGCCAGTCCAATCCGGACGCCCCGCTCCTTCACAATCATCAACAGGTTCGCCAGGCAGGGCACGAACAGCGTCATCACCGTCAATGCCACGACCGATTGAACACCAGTCAGGCTGCCGTTATGCGCCATCCTGAACAATCCTGCAGCTCCATAGTCACGACGCAGAAAGCCCATCACAAACACGCCAGCGGACTCGGGGGGCAGTCCGAGCGCGCCGGTGACGATCGGCCGCGCGGCCCTTGTCAGCTCGTCGAGCGCACCCAGGCGATCGAGCACGAACAACAACGCCGTGCCGATGAGGAACAGCGGCACCGCCTCACCGAGATACCACCGAACTCTGATCGCCGTCTTGGTCACGAGATTGCGCAGCCGCGGCAGGCGAATCGGCGGCAGCTCGAGGATGAAATCGGATCGGTCGCCGGGCAGCGCACGAGCGGCCAGAAACCCGACAAGCATCATCTGCGACAGGACAACCGCGAAGAGCAGCAGAAGTGCCCACATGGAAATGCCGCCAAGGATTCCCATGATCGTCGCCAGCTGCGCCGAGCAGGGTACGCCCAGCGCCAGCAGTGTGATCGCGATCAGGCGCTCTTTCGGCGTTCCAAGTATGCGCGTCGTCATCGTCGCCATCGTGTCGCAGCCGAGGCCGAGAATCATCGGCAGGACCGCCTTGCCGTTGAGCCCCATCGATCGGAACAGCCGATCGCTGAAGATGGCGAGACGCGGGATATAGCCGCTGTCCTCCAGAAAGCCGAACATCAGGAAGAACGTCGTGACGACGGGCAGGACGATGGCGATCGCGTAGGTCAGGCCCATGGTGACGAGGCCGTAGTCCCCGACGAGGAAGTCACGAACGATGGCAAAAGGAATATGCGCCGCGGCTGTCGTCGCCGCCGGGTTGATGACCGTTTTAAACAGACCGTTTTCGAGCACGCCGACGAGCGTCTGCGCACCAAACACGCCCACGAAGAGATAGGTGGCGTACAGCACGAGCGCGAGGATGGGCAGTCCGGTCAGCGGCTCTCTCACCGCGCGTCCCGTCCACTCCTGGAGCCGGCCGAGCGACGCCGTATTCATGCGCCGAAAGCTCACAGCGGTTGCGTCTGCCCACTCCACGTGACTCATTCGCCCGTGATGCGCGGCGCGCGCACGATCGGCTGACGGCAGCGCCTCGCGCAATTCGGCGACGCCGCGTCCTTCCGGCGCAACCGCTTCGATGACCGGAATGCCGAGATGCTCGGACAGGCCGTCGGCATCGATCGTGATCCCGCGCGCGTGCGCTTCGTCCAGCATGTTGAGGACGAGGATCATCGGCAGACCGGCGTCGGCAATCTGCGACGTCAGCATCAGAGCGCGCCTGAGATTGCGCGCGTCGGCCACCTGGACGACCAGCTCGGCGCCTCCGGTCATGAGCAGGTGTCTGGTGATCCGCTCGTCTTCGCTCAGGACGCCTTCGAGCGCATTCACGCCCGGCGTGTCGATCACGTCGCAGACTTCGCCACCGATGAGCGCGCGACCGCTGATGATGGCAACCGTGGTCCCCGGATAATTGGACACCGTCGCGTACCGGCCGGTGAGGCGGCCGAATACGACGCTCTTTCCAACGTTGGGGTTCCCAACCAGCGCGATCTTGAGTGGATGCGCCCGAAGGCGGAGGATTGAAGGGGTGCGGGCGGCAATCGCGCCGCCCGGGGCCATGGCACAGGGCATGTCCCGACCGTGGCAAGGCGGGGGCCGCCGAATTTCCGGCCTCTTTTTGCGTAAACGCAATGGCACCACCGGAAACTCGGCACTCGCCGCCGGTCGCGGTTCGCAGCCTCCGATTCGCCGTTCCGGAGCTGCCTAAACCGCGGACCGCCTTACCAGAGATACGACATCCGCAACCAGAAGGTCTGTCCCGTGTACGGACGGTAGTAATAGCCCGAAAGAATCGCCGAGGGCAGGTTCAACTGGTTGATGGTCGTCCCGTTCAGTGAAAAGTCCTCGGCGCGATACTGTTCGTACCAGTAACCTGCGCCGAGCGCGACATTGGCCCTGACGAAGTACTGCGCATCCGCGCGACCGGTCGCCAGGTGCGTGCGGTTCGGCGACAGCTGCACGACCGGAATCGGATTGAAGACGTTGCCCGGCCCATAGTTCACACCGGTGAGGACGGTCGAGTTCGGTCCCAGGTTGTAAACGTAGGTCGATTTGCCGTCGCTCAGATCAAAGCCCAATCGGATGTCGGTCCTGGGAAAGGTCTTGATCAAGTTGAGGTTCGCGGTGATTGTATTGACCCTGTCGCTGGAATCAATTCCCCAGTCGCGAGAGGGATCGTCAAATGACGGGCTGGGTAATGGGTTCGACGTTCGCGACCACTGCACGGCATCGTACTTCTCGGACACGTATTCCGCGTCGATGTCGACGGTCTCCCTTGGCACAACCGTGAAGCCAATTGAATAGCTGCGATTCTTGTTGTCGCGAAGGCCGAAATAGGACTCGCTGTAGTCGTCGTGCCCGGTTGCGATGGTGGCGTTGACGCCGAACGAATCGATCGGTGTGACCTGCAAAATCAGGCTGGTACGCGTTCGGTCTCGGTTGGCAATGTCGAAGTGACGCATCTGGGTCTGTTCGCCAATCTCGGCGAGCATCTCGAAGTCATCGCCCGATCCCTTTCGCGAGGATTTTTCGACGACGGCGCGAACCGTAACGTATTGATTGCCGGTACTGTCGATTGAGGCGCGAACGATGTTCTCGGCGGTCTTCTCGTAGATCCGGAACGTGCGATCCGCGTCTTCCCTGGTATAGCCGACGTTCAGCGATGCGAATTGGAACGGCGTGAACGACGCCTCGAGATCCACCGTCTGACGTTTGATGTCCAGCGGCTCGCTCTCCTTGGCGGCACCGAGCGTGTTGTCTGCGACCACCATCGATGAAATGAAGAACGGAGGGGTCCGCGTGTCGTAGTCGTAGTAACGATATTTCGCGTTCAACCACAGATACTCATTCGGCCGCGAATTGACGGTGTACACCATCGTGAGCGTACGGGCTTCTGCCTCCGCCGTCGATCGTTCGAGCGCCGGGGCGACCAGAGCGGTATTGACGGTTGGCGGCAGTAATGCGCCGTTCTGATTGGCTGCACCGACCGATATGGCTGCCGACGCCCGCGTCCGCCCGGGCAGCCCGTACCGGCCGTTCAGGTTGACGGTCTGCATGTTGTTGTTCGCCCAGGTTGACATCTGGCCGACCGAAGGGCCACCGACGATGTCGGTGTAGCGCAGCGGGTTATCGAAGCGATAGGCGGAAATCTGATTGTCGTACCAGGATCCGTCGTACCCGATGCTCAGCAGCCCCTTCGCGTTGGCGAATTCGATCCCGGCCTTGACGTCGGTCGTCCGATCGTCGAGCGGCACTTCCGATTCAATCGTGTTCGAGAACCCGAAGTTGAGGCTCTGCAAATTGTAGCCGTCACGATGACTGCTCCTCAGGCTGAATTTGACGTCGACGTCACGCGACGCGGCATACGTGAGGTGGAACAGCGCCGTATCGCGCTGTGTGCGTGCGTCAAACGGGGCAACCCGATTGATGACGTTCGCCAGCGTGGTCGCTCCGGACTCGATCCCCTTCTGAATGTTGTCGTCGATCGAGAACAAGCCGCTCTTCGACACCGTGTAGAGCGTCTCGGTGTCCTGGCTGATGTAGAGCGGAATCTCGTTCCATTCACCGTCGGCCTTGATCTTTCCGATTGACTGATACTCCGCGAAGTAGCGCTGATCGCGATAGCCGACGTTGTTCGCTTCGGCATGCCACAGCGAATCGTCTGTGACCCTCTCGAATCGGAACCGCTCGACGAAGCCGCCGTCGCGCCAATCCTTGAACCGGTAATAGCGGGCGGAATCACCGTCGATGCTGGTGCCGCGGAAGCCGAAGTCGACGGTGCCGAGCTTCGGCACGTTCACCGCAGGAATGTCCGCAGGAGCCGTCGCCTTCGTCGCCGGTTGGGCGGACGCCTGCGTCGCCGGCGCTGCGTCCTGAGCCATGGCGCGGGCGGCAAATGCCAGCAGCAGCGCTCCAATCAGGACTGGGATTCTGATGCGCATCACAATCCTCCTGCCTACCTGAAGAAGACCGCGCCCGATGGATGATTCGATCCGTGAATCATCGCGTGGCAGTTCACGCAGGAGCGGCCGATGACGCGGTTGCTTTTGCTGACGTTGAGCTGGGTATTTTCATAGATCGTTGCCGGGTGCCGACTCGAGACATGGCACCGCTGGCAGAGGATGGGCAGCTTGGCGACGAGCATCCGTTCGTTGTTCGAGCCGTGCGGGTCGTGGCAGGTGACGCAGTTCTCACGCCCGGCAGCGTGCTCCCACACAAACGGCCCGCGCTTCTCGGCGTGGCATGTCGCACAGGCTTCGTTGATGGAGTTCCCTTCGCGCAGCATTTTCACGTTCTGCGACCCGTGTGGGTTGTGGCACGTCGTGCACTCGAGTTTTCCCTCGCGTACTGGCATGTGCGAGGACCGGTGGACCTTGGCCACCTCGCGTTTGTGGCACTGCACGCATGTCTCCGTGACCGTCGGCTTTTTCAGCTGCGCTTCCAGCGACTTCGGTTCGTGCACACTGTGGCAGGTCGTGCACGACATATTGCGGGAGTCGTGTTTGCTGCCGGCCCAGTTGGTGTGCTCGGACCGGGCATGACAGGTCACGCAAATCTGACCGACGCTCCGCGGGCTCATCTTCGCCGGGTTCAGAATGTGGCCCTCGCCGTCGGCCTCCACATGTGCCTGGCCGGGACCGTGGCACGTTTCGCAGGAATTCTTCGCTGCTGGCGTGCGCTGGTTCTTTGCGCGGCTGTGCGGAGTGGCGTGATACTGCTTGCCCTCATCCTCGTGACACTCGATGCACTTTTCCTCGCCGACGTACTCGCCACTTTTCACGCCGGATGGTGCACCGGGTGCGGCGGGGGGAAGGTTCGCGTCAGTTGATGTGGTGCTGCCCGCAGCCGCCGGCCTGCCCTGCGGTGATGAGGCGCTGGCGCCCACGGCAATCACGACGCCAAGCCAGATGAGTACGGCGCCACCGAGAGCGGCCCGCGGACCCGGGGTTCGCCCTTCGACTTCGCTCAGGGCGATCCTGAGCCTGTCGAAGGGTCGCCTGAAGCGACCCATGTCTCCTCCTAGAGCGCCTCCGGGTCAGGACCCCGCGTGATCGAGGTTCGCGGGGGACATCTCGCACCCTCCAGAGGCGTTGGCCCGACAGGGGCAAGGAGCATGCCTCTCGATGAACGGGTCGATCCGTTCGATTTGCGGGACGTCGAGGGGGCTTTCGCCGGATTCCCGGCGGCATCGAACGCCCGCACGACTGCAGCCGTCAGGCACCAGGAGAGCGGCATTGCTATACTCAGATAAGCCATCATGATCGTTCACGACCTCGCACCCGCCGATTGCGCTGACGTGCTCTCCAGAGCCACGGTCGGCCGTCTGGCCTGTTGCCGCATGAATCAGCCGTACGTGGTGCCGGTTTCAATCGTCTACGACCCGCGCCAGGTCTGCTTGTTCAGTTTTTCGATGATCGGGAAGAAAGTGGAGTGGATGCGGGCGAACCCGAGCGTGTGCGTCGAGGTTGAAGACCTCGACGATCGGTTCAACTGGACGACCGTCGTGATCCTCGGCCGGTACGATGAGTTGAGCGACGCTCCGGCACAGCGGGCTCTCCGGCAACGGGCGCTGCATCTGTTCAGCGAGCGCCCACAGTGGTGGTTACCCGGCGCCGCCACGCTCCACGGTTCGGAACATGAATCGGTCGTCGTCTATCGCATCAACATCGATCACATGAGCGGACGACGAACGACGCGTTCGCAGGATGAATAGCGCGTACCTGTCGCCGCTAGAGAAGCACCTTCTCCATCCATGAGCCGCCACATCGCTCGTGGATGCACTTGTAGCCGCGGCGCTCCAATTCTGTCACGCGTCCCTGCGGGATCAACACCACGCGATGACACCCGCCAGCCAGCGAAGCGATTTCAATCGCGCCTAACAGCGCGTCGAGTACCTGGACGGCGACGCTGTCATACTGGGCGTCGATCGACGGCGGAATCACTACGGCAAAGTCCGGCACATGCGTTTCGGTCGGCGTTTGCGTGTAGGTAGCGACGCCAACCGTCCGGTCATTAATCCGAACCACGAGCCGTCGCCAGTTACGGAGTCGGTTCAGCCGCTCACCGGTCACGCGCTCCGGAAACAGCCACCCAACGTCAGCGTCGTTCAGACCCCGGACGTCGGGGCCTTCCACACGAAGATCCAGTGCCACGGGTTGAGGCATTTGCCAGACGTCCCTGATAGCGGTGCCCATCACAGCGACCTCCCTGTTGTCGTGCGCGTGACCCCACCGCAACGTCGGTGCCAGCGAAGTTCAGCGGTCGATCGGCCCGGCTCCTGCCAAGTAACGGTGGGTTTCCTCCGCGTCGCTGACGGGAATGACCTGCGGGTTCGAAGCTGCTGCCGGAAAACCGGCAACATGCCGAGGCGAGGCGACCCACTGCCCAGGAAACCACAAGATCACGTGCGATTTGGCGCAGCGATGATCGCAGGCTCCACGGTACGGCCTTTGTGAGCACGCACTCGCGATGAATTCACTCGTACCGAGTGCTGTTTCGGCCGCGAACGGAGCCGGGCAGGAAACGGCCGGTCTTCTTCAGCGGTATGACCGGCCGGGCCCGAGGTACACGTCCTATCCCACGGCGGTCGAGTTCTCTGGCGATTTCACTGAAGATGCCTATCGGGAGCGCCTGAACGCGGCAGCGGAGGCACCGGCCGAATCGCTCTCTCTATACGTTCACCTGCCATTCTGTGAAGCGCGGTGCACGTATTGCGGGTGCATGACGGTTATCACGCAGAAGCGCGATGTCGCCGCGCGGTACCTCGAATACCTCGAGCGCGAGATCGAACTGCTCGCGGCCGCGCTGCGACACCGCCGAACTGTGGTCCAGCACCACTGGGGCGGTGGCACACCCACCTACCTGTCGGTTCACCAAATCGAACGACTGCATGCCGCGATCTCGCGGCAGTTCGATATCCAGCCAGGTGCGGAACTGGCGATCGAAATCGACCCCCGGGTGACGACTCGCGAACAGCTGCAGCTCCTGCGATCGCTGGGCTTCAACCGACTGTCGATGGGTGTCCAGGATTTCACGCCGGACGTGCAAGACGCCATCGGCCGGCGGCAGAGCGCGGCGCTGACGCGCGATCTCTATGATTACGCCCGCTCGATTGGCTTCAGCGCGATCAACCTCGATCTGATCTACGGCCTCCCCCGTCAGACGCGTGCCACGTTCACGAAGACGCTCGCGATGGTCGCGGCGATGCGCCCCGATCGGATCGCCGTGTACTCCTACGCCCACGTCCCCTGGCTACAACCCCATCAATCGCGTATCCAGCCGTCCGATCTGCCGTCGCGCGACGTCAAGTTCCAGCTGATCGGCGCGGCCATCGATACCTTCGTCCAGGCAGGATACCTGGCGATTGGCATGGACCACTTCGCGCTGCCAGACGATGAGCTGGCGATCGCCATGCGGGAGCGCCGGCTGCACCGGAACTTCATGGGCTACACGACGAAGCCGGCAACCGACATGCTCGGCGTGGGACTGTCGGCGATTGGCCACGTACGCGGCGCCTTCGCGCAGAACGCCAAGAAGTTGCCAGCCTACTACGCCGCCCTCGAATCGGGTCGCTTCCCGGTCGATCGTGGCTACGCGCTGTCCACCGACGATCGCATCCGGCAGTTCGTGATCAGCGAACTGATGTGCAACTTCTTCGTCGACCGGAACGAGGTGGAAGCCAGGTTTGCGATTGATTTTGAACGGTACTTTGCCGCGGACATCGAGATGATGAGCGCCCCTGACGGTCCGATCGCGGACGGCCTCGCCACGTTGACGCAAGACTCGTTGGCGATCGCGCCCAAGGGCCGGCTGTTCGTCCGCAGCATCTGCATGCACTTCGATCGGTATCTCCGGCGTCATGCCGACAAGCCGGTCTTCTCCCGGACAATTTGACGTCATGAAGCCACACACCGCAATCGTGCTGTTCAACCTCGGCGGCCCCGATGATCTCGGCGCGGTCGAGCCGTTTCTCGTGAACCTGTTTCAGGATCGCGACATCATCCAGTTGCCTGGCGGTCCAGCGTTGCAGCCGTGGATGGCCCGGCTCATCGCGAAGATGCGCGGACCATCCGTGCGCAACAACTATCGGCGTATTGGCGGCGGCTCGCCGCAGCTGCGGCTCACACGCGAGCAGGCCTCTGCGCTCGAGAATCGATTGAACCGGAGCAGTGATGGTGGATACCGCGTCTTTATCGCGATGCGCTACTCGCGGCCGTCATCCGATGATGCGCTCAGCCGGATCGCGGCGGCGGGAATTCGGCGTATCATCACGCTGACGCTGTTCCCTCACTGGTCCAAGGCGACCACCGGATCGTCGCAAAAGGAATTCGATCGCGCCCTTGCCACCGCGCGGTGGAGCCACGAGCGATTCGACGTCACGCACATCGACTACTACCCCGACAACCGGCGCTACCTGGACGCTCTCGCGTCAACGGTCCGGAGCGCCTGGAATGCGATCCCGGCGGCACGCCGGCTACGGACCGTCTTGCTCTTCAGCGCGCACGGCTTGCCACAACGATTCATCGATGAGGGGGATCCTTACGTCGCGCACATCGACGCCACCCGATTCGGTGTCCTCGAGCGGCTGCAGCTTCCCAACCGGCAGCTGCTCGCCTTCCAGTCGCGAACCGGGCCGGTGAAATGGATCGGCCCCGGGACCGAGGAGGTCCTGCGAGAGCTCGGCGAAGAGGGCGTTGAAGACGTCCTGATCATTCCGCTTTCGTTCGTGTCCGACCACATCGAGACGCTGTACGAAGTCGACATGCTCTTTGCCGATGTCGCCCGCGCCGCAGGGATCACGGGCTACTACCGGACGCCGGCGCTGAACTCACATCCGCTGTTCATTGACGCCCTCGCCGGCCTGGTTCGTGAGCACCTTCACATCCCCGAGGACTTGCTCCAGAGCGCCCGCCGGGACGCTGACCTCGCGACGGCGAGCGTTGCCTGAGGACGACCAGCTCCAGTCTTTGATCGGCCCAGCTGCGCCGATCGACAAACGTGCGCGGCTCGAGCCGCCGGCCGGTCGGTGTTCGGCCGCGATCAATTAGAGAGCCCCGTCAGCGCGCCGCACCGGCCCTGGCGACGAGCTCGCGGCGATCGGAATCGTAGGTCACGAGAATCACCTGACGCGGCGCGAATCGAAAGCGCCGTTCGAGCGACAGGATTGCCGGCGCGATCTCACCACGCAGCCGGACGCGATCCTCGTCTTCGTGGCGCCGACGATCGGGATCCATCACGGCTGAATGCCCCTCGCCATCCTTCTCGTCCCGTTCACGGTGCGCGATCCTGGCGCTCGCGGCGCCCGGCGGTTCGACGGAATCGATGCGCGTGAATCGGACGCTGACCATCGCGTCGCCTGACGGCAGGGCAATGTCGCGGGAGACGTAGAGCGGGCGGTCGCGACGCACGCCTCCGCCCCGCACAATCTGATCGACAAGGAGCGAGCTGTCACGCCGGACTTCAAGCCGATAGGCGGCTGTCGTGCCTTCGCACACCACCGCCTGACGCATGTGTGCCGGAATCTTTGCCAACTCGTCGTCACTCTGAGCCCGGCAGTTCTCGATCCGCTCGGGCCGGGCGGTCCACGCCAGGCGAAGCACGGCGCTCGCCGAATCGTTCGGCGTGGTTCGCAACGTCGACGCCCAGCCGATCCCGATCGGTGCCACAAGCGCCGCAACGACGCCGACGGCGCGGCCAATCGGTGTCATGAATGCACTCCTGTCGTTGACGCCTCGCATACCGCATCAACCGCAGTGGCACGATCGACCGCAGGCGCGGCGAGCGCCGAGAGATCGAGGGCAAACCTCTGGAGGGCTGAAACCGCTTCGTGCTGCTCGCCAGCGTTGACATGTACGACGCGCACTCGAGCTCGATCGACCCGCGCTTGCAGTTCCGCCTCGCGTTCGTGATAGATCCGTTCCACCAGCCACCGTGGTCCCTCTCGATTCAGGCAGTCGCGGGGCGGACACGCGAACACGAGGACGCCCCCGACACCGCCGCGCAGCAGCATCTCGATGACAGAGGTGTGGAGATTCCCCGCACAGTCGATCGGGTAGGCGACCGCTTCCGTAGCTGCGAGCGCCGATCTGTGCGCGACCGCGCCGTGCGCGCAGCAGATCGCGACAACCGCGCCAGGACGGCGCTCCGGCGCCGCCAGGAACGCCTGAACGCCGGCGATCTGTTCGCGGCCGCTGCGCCCCGGTGGACCAACCCCCATCGGCGCACAGGATCCCGCGCAGATGCCGCAGCTCACGCACAGGGTGGAATCGACTCGGGCGACCTCCATGGAGCGGCGACTGGTCCGCGCGATCATCTGGATGGCGCCGTAGGGACAATCCAGTGAACACTGCCGGCACCCTGTGCAGATCTCTTCGTCAACCGTCGATGGCGCCGGCCTGGCCGTGCCACGTCGCGCCGTGAGAGCTGGCAGGACAAGGAGCACCGCCGCTGCCAGGACCAACCCCGATAACGCCACGCCGCCAGGCACAGCCCGAACGAGCGGCAGCCAGAAGGCAAAGAACACGTCGACGGGAATCTCCGCAGGGAGCACGAAAGCGTTCGCCTTCGGCGCCATAACGAGCGGACGCGCGATGGCGACGCCGGCGAGCAGCCCCATCGTCGCCCAAGCGAGTGGCCGGGGTGGCAGAAGCACCGGACGTTCGAGTCGCTTGATGTGAAGCCAGAACACCACACCCATACCGAGTGGGAGGCCGATATGGGCGAAGAGCGTGACGAAGAAGAATACGCTCGGTACCGGTCGCTCGCCGGTGAACGCACGACTGGTCGGTTCGGACAGGATCGGCAGCGCATCCAGCAATCTCGCGCTCTCGCGGGCGAGATACTCGCCAAAGGTGTCCCACACCATCACGTACCCGGTCCATCCACAGAGGAGCAGCAGGAAGAGGAGCACACCGCCGCTGACCCAGGCGAGCGCCCGGGGACCCCAGCTTCGTCCCTGCGCGAACATCCGGAAGGCGTGGACGGCAGTGGCAATGACTGCGGCATCGCTGGCGTATCGGTGCAGGCCCCGCACCCAGTTCCCAATCCACAGATTCGCTGTCAGGCTCGCGATCGACTCCCAGGGAGAGCCGACGCGATAGAAGAGGATCAGCCACAGGCCGGTCGCCACGATCGTCAGGTACAGCGCCACGACGATCGTCCCGCTTTGGTAAAGCGGATTGAACCGCCAGCCGTACAGCCGGTTCCCGGTCGCATCGCAGGCGGCCAGAACTCGAAGCGCGAGACGTTCGACTATGCGCACCATCTTCTCTCAACCACGGGCTAGCCTCTCGAACTCCTCAACACGCCCCCTCGCAGGGCCCGGTGCCCCACTCCGGTCGCGTGGCTCACGTCCTTCGTTCGTTTGCGTCTTGCTTTCTCCAGACGGAACCGATCGCAATCCTAGGATGCGCTTCGCGGTGGCCGTATGACGGCGGTCATAAGTGGCCGATCCAAAGCGCGATATCGTGGCCGCCAGTCGTTCTCGTCCCGCTTCACCCAACGGAGCGCCCACATGCATGAACACACTGACCGGTCCGTGCCGGCGGAACCGATTCCAATCGGACAACGCCTGTTCGACAACATCTTTCTGCTACTGGCCGCGGGATTGTTCGTCATGTTCGTTCTCTACACCGGCTGGGGGCTCTGGGAGATCACTCACCTCCCGGCCGCCCGCCTTCCCTGAAGGGTCGTACGGCCATGTACTTCGACACGCACACGGGGCTTGATTCCCCGAAAGGCAACTGGTGGAAGCCCGCCCACAAGGCAGAGAAAGTCTGGGTCGGCATCGCCTTCGCCTGGTGCATGGTGCTCTTCGCGATGATGCCGCTGTGGCACTGGAAGGGCGGACAGAATCCGTCCGGGATTCGCCGCCACACGACACCCGCCGCCTACGGGGCGCGTCTGGGTGAATTCATCGCGCAGTACCAGACCGGGCAGGATCGCGGCATCCCCATCGTGACGCCGCCGCCAGGCGCCGATGTGTACCTGGCCGCAGTGCAGTTTCAATGGCTGCCGATCCTGAAGCTGCAGAAAGGCGTGGATTACACGCTCCATCTGTCAGCGCTCGACGTCAATCACGGCTTTTCGCTCTATCCAATCAACGTCAACTTTCAAGTCGTACCCGGGTACGACTACGGCCTGCGGGTCACGCCCAATGCCGCCGGCGACTTTCGTATTCTCTGCAACGAGTTCTGCGGTATCGGCCACCACATGATGGTCGGGCGTGTGATCGTCGAGGACGCTCCGGCTGTCGCGACGGCGAGGAGGAACCCATGAATGCTCCAATCGCGGTCGTCGGTTCCTCCCCGTCCGGAGGTGGAGTATTTCGGACCTGTCAAGCCACCGGACGCCAGATCGAGATTGGCGCGGAACGGCTGGTCAAGGCCCACGCGGTCGCATCGATCGTGTCGCTCCTCATCGGCGCCGTTGCTGCCGTACTGATTGTGCTGACGCGCTGGCAGGCGGTGCATCTCCTGCCGGCGGAGTGGTTCTATCGCATTCTCGGCGTCCACGGCATGAGCATGCTGATCTTCTTCATCATCTTCTTCGAGATTGCGGTGCTCCATTTCACGAGCACGGCGTTGATCAACGCGCGCGGATGTGCGCCGAAGACGTCGTGGGTCGGATTCGCGCTCATGGCGATCGGCGCCGTCCTGGTCGAGATCATGATGTGGTCGGGAAAGGCCGACGTGCTGTTCACGTCCTACGTGCCGCTGCGCGCCGATCCGAACTTCTACCTGGGCGTCATCCTCTTCGCGGTCGGAGCGCTCATTGGCGTGTTCGTTTTCTTCGTCAACCTGGTCGTCGCCAAGCGTGAGCGACGGTACGAAGGCTCCTTGCCGCTGGTCGTCTACGGCGCCGTCACCGCGGCAATCATCGCGGTGATCACGCTGCTGCACGGCGCAGCGATCTACATTCCGACTTACCTGTGGTCGCTCGGGTTGATGAATGTCGATCCCGAGATCTACCGCGTCGTCTGGTGGGGTCTCGGCCATTCGTCACAGCAGATCAACGTCGCGGCCATGGTCGCGATCTGGTACATGCTCGGCGCACTGACGATCGGGGCTGTGGTCGTCAACGAAAAGATCAGCCGATCGGCGTTCGTCCTGTACATCCTGTTCATCTCGATGGCATCGGCACACCATCTCCTCGTCGATCCCGGGCTCGGACCGGCGTGGAAGATCGTGAACACCAGTTACTTCATGTACATGGCGGTCCTGGCGTCGATGATTCACGGCTTCACGGTGCCGGCGGGCATGGAGCTGGGAATGCGGCTGCGCGGATACACCAACGGCATGTTCGAGTGGCTGCGCCGGGCTCCCTGGCACGACCCGGGATTCAGTTCGCTGATCTTTTCGGTGTTCGTGTTTGGCTTCGTCGGCGGGATCACCGGCGTCACGATCGGAACCGAGCAGATCAACATCATCGTGCACAACACGCTGCGGGTCCCGGGACATTTTCACGCAACCGTCGTCAGCGGTACCGCGATGGCCTTTATGGGGGCGACCTATTACCTGATTCCCCTCATCTTTCAGAAGAAAGTGGCGTTCTGGAAGCTGGCGCAGATCCAGCCGTATCTGTTCGCCGGCGGCATGCTACTGTTCACCCTGTCGATGACCTTCGCCGGCAGCTTTGGCGTGCCGCGGAGACACTGGGACATCAGCTTCAGCCTCGCTCCCTTCGATGTGCAATTCAATCCACTCGTGGATGTGTTTCTCGCGCTCGTGGGCCTGGGTGGCCTCGTGGCCGCGACCGGCGCTTTCGTCTTCGTCGCAATCGCGGTGAAGTCGGTGTTCCTGGGAGAGGCGATCGGTCAGATTCCGCGTGGCGTTGCGGTCACCGGCATACCCGCAGGCCTGACCCACCCTCCAATCCATGCCACCGATGTCGACGCGAGGAATGCGGCGCTGCATGACGGTTCTCGCGGCTTGATGGGGCCGATGCCGGGCACGGTCGTGCTGGTGTTCATCTTCCTGACCACGTTTATCGTGTACTTCTTCGTCAACTGGAAGATTCTGTCATTCATATGGAAGATCGGCTAAGCACACACACGCGAGCATGGGCGGCGATCGGCACGCTTGCCGCGATCGTGGCGATCACGGCAGCCTGGTGGTCGCTGGCACTCTGGCCGATCGGCCCGGCGACGCCGGAGTGGTTCCTTCGGACGCGCGCCGTGTGTTTCGGTGCAACTTTCAATAGCCTGCCGAACGCTGGCGGATGGTTGCTCCTCATCGGGCAACCGGTCGGACTCCTCTTTCTGCTGGTGGCGGTGTGGGGGACCGAACTTCGCGCGGGATTTGCGCTGGCGATGCGTCGCGGCGCCGGCCAGGCACTGACTGGGGTCGTTGGCGCCGTTATCGTTGTCGGCATTGGTGCCGTCGTCGTACGGGTGATCGGCTGGGACGATCGCGAGTTTTCTGCGGGACCCGATCGCGAAATCGCCCTGACGCTCACGCGTGTGAACGATGAGGCGCCTGCGTTCGCGCTGACTGATCAGCGTGGCCAAACACTCACCCTGGACGCTTTTCGCGGCCGGCCGGTCCTCGTGACGTTCGCGTATGCGCATTGCCAGACGGTTTGCCCGGTCGTCATCGCCGATGTCCTCGCCGCACAGCGACAGTTGACGGACCGCTCACCTGCTGTCGTCGTCGTCACACTGGATCCGTGGCGTGACACCCCGAGCCGGCTGAATGCGATCGCTGAGGACTGGAGGATGGGATCGGACGCGCACCTGCTCTCAGGCGCTCCGGAAGCGGTTGAACGAGCGCTCAACGCGTGGCGCGTTCCTCGCATTCGCAACGACAGAACCGGCGACCTTTCCCATCCGGCAATCGTGTACGTGCTCGGGCCTGACGGACGGATCGCCTATGTCGTGGCAGGGAATGCCGTTGCCATTGCGGCCGCCGTCCGGGCGCTCTAACAGCTGCCTGTTTCTGCCCGATTTCGAGGCCGCCGGAATTCCGGCATGTTGTTTGTGATCAGGAATACAGCGTGGCAGGCGATAAGACTCGAATCGTCATCATCGGCGGCGGAATCGCCGGCTTGTCGATCGCGTGGGCGATCAGGAAGCGTCATCCTGCGGTCGATCTCGTGCTGCTGGAACGCGGCGCGCAGACGGGGGGCAATATCCGGACTGAGTGCATCGATGGATTTGTGTGCGAATCCGGGCCTGACGGATTCATGGACAGCGCGCCGGCGACGATGGCGCTGGTCAGGGAAATCGGACTGGAATCGCGGCTCCTTCCCAGCAACGACAGTGCGCGGCGGCGTTATCTCTTCAGCAACGGCCGGCTGTCGGCCGTTCCGACGTCGCCAGGCACATTCCTCACGACTCCTCTACTGAGCACGCACGGCAAGCTGCGAGTCTTGTGCGAGCCGATCGCGTCAGCCTCCAGCGAAGAAGACGAATCGATTCTGGCCTTCGCAACCCGCCGAATCGGAAACGAGGCCGCGACGCAATTCGTCGATCCGATGGTTTCAGGAGTATTCGGCGGTGACCCCGAGCAATTGTCGCTCCGAGCCTGCTTTCCAAAACTCTGGCAGCTCGAGCGAGACCACGGTGGTCTCGTGCGAGGCTGGATCGCGACCCGGCGCACCCGCCGCTCGTCAGGCACTCCGGTTGGACCGGCAGGACGCCTCACCTCATTCGTCGCGGGCATGTCGGAACTCACCGACGCGCTGACGCGCTCACTCGGTTCGGTGGTCCAGACTTCGTCGCCGGTCCTCACCCTCGTGTCGCAAGGCTCGACACGTACCGCAATGCTGCCTCGGAGGTTTGCCGTCACGACCCCGCTCGAGACGTTTCACGCGGACGCCGTCGTGCTGGCAGGATCGGCGTTCGAGTCCGCGAGAATCCTCCGCGACCACGAACCGGTGCTGAGCAGCCTCCTCACTCCGATTCGAACCGCGCCCATGGTGGTCGCGTGCCTTGGATACGATGACGCGACGATTCGGTCTCAGTGCCGGCTGGACGGGTTCGGCTTCCTCGTGCCGCGACACCAGGGCGTACGGATCCTCGGCGCGTTGTGGGAAACGAGCATCTACGAACACCGGGCGCCTGTCGGCAAAACGCTGATTCGCGTCATGATGGGTGGAGCGCGCGACACTGACGCTATCTCGCTGTCGGACGATGCGCTGCTGCAGCGTGTCAGAACCGATCTCGCGCGAACGATGAACCTCTCGGCCGCGCCCGAGATGACTCGGGTGATCCGCCATCACCTCGGTATCCCGCAGTACGAACGGGGCCACCTGACACAACTCGCGCAGATTGCCCAGCGGCTCGCTCGGCACCCGGGTCTGCTGGTCGCCGGAAACTCCTACCGTGGCGTCTCAATCAACTCGTGTGTCGCCGAAGCCGATTCCATTGCCGAATCGGTTGTACGGGCGGCCGAGTCAGCGGCGCCGGATGCGGTCCGCCATGAGGCTGCGGGTACGCTCTCTTCGTGACTGCGCGGTTCGGAAAGGCCGCAGCGGGCAATGCGATCGCCGAGCGTGGACCGTTTGATGCTCAGAAGCTCCGCCGCCTTGGACTTGTTGCCGTCAGCGACCTTCAACGCCCACCCAATCAGGTTTGTCTCGACTTCCCTCAGGCGATCGTCGAGCGAGATCGGTGCGACCGCGGGCGACGTATCCGGCGCCGGTCCGACTTCCTCGGCGCCACTGCCCGCGCCAAACAGCACGTGTGACGCCAGGCAGCCGACTCGAATTGTTCCGCAGGAGCAGGTCTGGATGATCCGCTCGCACGCGTTCTCCAGTTCGCGGACGTTTCCCGGCCAGCGATACCGCGTAATCGCACGACGCACGACCGTCGACACCTCGGGAACATCGATGCCGCGCTCCAGCGCGAATTTCTTGAAGAAGTGCTCCATCAGGACGGGAATGTCCTCGCGGCGCTCGCGCAGCGGCGGCAGCACGATGGGCAGAACATTCAGACGGTAGTACAGGTCCTCGCGGAACTTGCCCTCGGCGACCATCTTCGACAGGTCGCGCTTGGTGCCGCTGATGATCCTGACGTTGACGGGAATCGTCCTGGTCCCACCGACTCGTTCGACTTCTCGATTCTGAAGCGCTCTGAGGAGCTTCACCTGCATCGACATCGGCACGTCGTCGATATCGTCGAGAAATAACGTGCCACCTTGCGCCAGCTCGAAGCGGCCTGGCTTGTCCTTGATCGCACCGGTGAATGCTCCGCGCTCGTGGCCAAAGAGCTCGGTCTCGATGAGCGATTCCGAAAACAGCGCGCAGCTGACCGCGACGAACGGATGATGGCGGCGCGGGCTCTGATAGTGCAGGAGGTTGGCGATGACTTCCTTGCCCGTCCCGCTCTCGCCCGTGATGATGACGTTGCTGTCGCTGCGGCCGACGACTTTCACGAAGTCAAAAATCGCACGCATCCGCGGGCTATGACCGACGACAACCTGATCGATTGAAAACTGTGTAGGCGCTCTCATGATGGGCTCACCGTGATGACGGGATAGGAGTCGTTTTGGGGACACCGAACAGAGAACCCAAAACAAAAGGCCTAAAACCGATTGACCGACACGCGCTAGCCTTAAACAACCTGCAATTCTTCGAACTCCTTGATCTCCTGCCGCAGCGCCGTCTCGATCCCCATATACAGCGTCAAGTGCGCGCTCGGACAACCCGAGCACATCCCCATCAGGCGCACCCTTGCGGTGTTGCCATCGACGTTCACGAGCTCGATGTCGCCGCCGTCCGCCTGCATCAGCGGTCTGATCCGATCGAGTACCGATTCGACGTGCTCCCTCGACATCATGATCTCAACTCCTGAAATTGATTTGACGGAAATCCGTCAGAGCAACCGCTGTGCCACGACCGATCGGTCGCTTTTGGCTCGAAAATGACGCGATCACGGCGCGGCACGGCCGTTGCCACATCGTAGAGGGCGTGAAGGGGCGGGGAATTTTCCGGTCGACGTGGGATTATTCGCGGCCGGCGGTCTGTTCGAGACCCAAACTTCTCAATTCGATAGCGGATTTGATCGCGGCTGAGACCGAGCAGCGTGGCGGCCGTCGTGTGATTCCAGCCGGCAGCGCCTGCACGACCACATCCCACGGCGGCCGAAATCCGTTGGACTGGAACGGCTCCTTAAAAACCCTAGGCTTCGTGTGCGACGGTCTGGTCGGATTCAATCCGACCCGAGGCATCGGTCTGGGGTGGCAGGGCTAGCACGGGCCTGTGAGCCAGGCACAGCACTCGATAGGTGACCGATCCCATGCGGGGACCGAGGAGCGGAGACGAATGCAACCCCATGACGATGAGGCCGGCGTCACGATCGCCAGCAACTTTCGCGATCTCTTCCGCGGGTTCACCGTAAACGATCAGCGCCTCCGGTGTACCACCCTCAGGAGATGAGCCAGTCAGGCGTTCGAGCTCAGTTTCGACCCGGTAGCGACGCTCCGTTTCAACCGTGTGCACATCCTGATGGCCGGAAAGAGGACGTAACGGCTCGATGACGTGGACGAGGAGAAGCGGCACGCCCAGCGCCTTCGCCACACCTGTTGAAACCGACAGTTGGTGTGGCGTCGCCGCCGTCAGATCGACCGGGACCACGATACGGCGCACGAGCTTCCGGATGTCGCTGATGTCGGTCGGACCCGCATCGCTGCCCGACGTCACCAGTGTGGGCACGGTCGTTTCGCGAAGCACCCGCTCCGTCGTCGATCCAAAGAACAGCTTTCGAAAACCTGACGATCCGTGCGATGACATAACGATCAGGTCGGTGTGCCGCGCCCGCGAGACACGAAGGATTTCCGACGCCGGCTTGCCGCTCGCGACCTCGAAGTCCACGGCGGCGATCGCCTGCGGTCCGACGGATTGCCGATAGAACCTCTGCATTTCCTTGACGCTGTCCGACACCAGGTGCGATCCGCCAGCCGCCAGATGGGCAGCCTCCGTCAGCAGCGGATCGTTGGCCACGAGCAGCGTCAGCTGAGCTGAAAAATGGGCTGACAGGGCGTTGGCGTATCGCAGCGCTCCGCGCGACCCGTCTGAAAAGTCGATTGGACAGAGTACGGATGTGATCGAGGTCATAGTTGTCACCTGAATACGCAATCCGACTGCCACTCGGCGGGCCGCGGATGCGTTCACGAAGCTACTGGAACGTGAACCGCCCCGATTCCGTCGCGCCCTTCCACCGTCACGAACTCTCTCTGTGGGTGACGGACCGTCAACACAGGGCACGGAGCCGTACGCACAACACGCTCAGCCACACCCCCGAGCAGCAGGTGTCCGAGCGGGCCTCGACCGTGGGTACCCAACACGATCAAGTCCACGTGGTGTTGTTCAGCGTACTGCACAATCGACGAATAAGGGGAACCCACGAGCGTCCTGAGCACGGTCGGCGCCGGCGACGCCTCGGGCACGATTTCGACGAGCCGATGTCTCGCCTGCGTCTCCCATTCGGTGATCATGTCACCAATCGGCGCTGCAAACGCATCAGCGGCCCACGGCATCGCGTACGGATCCTGGACGACGTTGAGCAAGTGGATGGTCGCGCCGAACGCCTCGGCGAGCGCATACCCGTACTTCACCGCTGCTTCGGAGCAGTCGCTGAAATCGGTGGGGACCAGAACGGTTTTCACCTTAATCATGGTGACCTCCAGCCGGGCAAAGTGCAACGGCCGTTCCGCGACAGGCGGACTCGCAGGCGGTGCTTTTTGCGGAGTGGATTCTTCCGCTGACGGGAATCCGTCGCCCGCCCACAACATCGCTCGATGCCGCAGGCAATTCGCAACGGCAGCAGTCGTGCCTTGACTTGGATCGACAGAGCGCGCCGGCCGTGGTAGGCACCGACCGATCGCTCCGGAAAGGGGGACAACATGACCCGCCGTGGTCAATACGTGACCGCACTTTTCCTGTTCCTCTCTGCGACCATGATTGAGGGGCAGCAGCCGCAGCAATGGCCGACGTATCCGATTAAGGACGCACCGACTGAGCTGCGTCCAACCATTCAGCACGCGGATTTGATCGTTGCGTCAATACAGAACGCAACGTCGGCCGAATTGACCCGCGAACTCACGAGCGGTGGGCCTGGGGATGCGGTTCGCGTCTGCCACCTTTCGGCGACGTCCCTGACTCAGCGAATCGCCCGCGAGCAAGGGATCGCGGCGGGTCGCACGTCGGCACGGCTCCGTACCCCGTCGAACGCGCCGAAAGCCTGGGCGGCTCCCATCGTGAAGCAGTACGAAAACAGTAAGGCGTCTTCGGTTGATGGCTTCGTCGTCGATCTCGGGGAACGGGTCGGGGTGATGCGTCCGATCGCCCACCGCGCGACCTGTTCGCCCTGTCACGGCATTGAGGAACAACTGAACCCGCGAGTGCGCGCCGAACTGAAAGACCGATACCCGAAGGACCAGGCAATTGGCTTCAGGGATGGAGATCTGCGTGGTTGGATCTGGGTGGAACTGCCGAAGAAATAAACACGTCAGCCGAGACAGGTGTCTGCAAACGGTTTCAGACGGAGCGGGACGCTCGAGGCAATGTCGTCCCTAGGCGTTCGGGAAGGCCAGCATGAACTTTCCTTCTCGCGTGCGGCGAAGGAATCCCGCACCCTCGAGCGTGGCCAGCAGCGCGTCACACGTGTCCGGGTCGAGCGCCCAAAGCCTGCGAGCCTGTTGGCTGGTCAGACGAAGTCCGGGCATCTCCAGAAACTCCCCTCGAACAATCTCGAGCAACCGGACGAAGTCGAGATGTGGTGACGAACGATGAGCAGGATGGACTGCGATCATGATTCATCCTCTGGATAGGAAGGTCTCAGTTACCCGAGCAATACATGTACCGTTCGTGTCGCACCATTTCTGTAAGCAAGATGGTTCGGCGCAAACCCAAAGACGCGCAAAATCTCCCCGCCCTGGGAAAGATTCCCCGCTCATCCTCAATAGGAGACGCGGCGAGATCGGTGCAGCTCCGAAGAAACGCCGACCTTGATGCGCGCGTCCACTACAATCGAACCTTTTCGACGCACCATCACGGGATTCAGATCCATCTCCTCTATCTCTGGACAGGTATCGAGCAGTTGTGAAATGGCGAGCAGGAGCGTGCGGAAGGCTTCCTCGTCGGCGGCAGGCGCGCCCCGATAGCCTCGCAGCAGAAGTCGTCCCTTCAACTCGTCGATCAACGCGCCCGCCTCCGGCTCGGTCAACGGACACATCCGGAACGCCGTATCGTTGAGGAGCTCGACGAAAACACCGCCCGTCCCCGCCATGATGACCGGGCCGATCAAACGGTCGTTGAGCCCACCAATCACCATCTCGACCCCGTCGCCCACCATGCGCTGGACGAGAACGCCCTCGAGGCGCTCTCCCAGTCGCAACTGCAACTCGATCACGGCCGATCGAACAGCCGCAGCGTCATTCAGTCCAAGCTTGACGGCGCCGGCTTCGGTCTTGTGAAGCAGCGTGTGTCCCAACCCCTTCAGCGCGATTGGAAATCCGATGGCGGCCGCCGCCTCCTCGGCTTCCGGTGCCGTTTTCACGGTCCGGGCGTCTGCGGTCACGGCGCCAGCAGCTTTCAGAAGCGCGGTTGCCGCAACCGGATCGAGCCAGCCGCCGCCCGACGCCAGCGCATCGGCAACGAGAGCGCGCACCGTATCACGCTTGAAATCTGCGAGATGTGGCGCCGCCGCAATCGGTCGGCGCCGCCACTGCGCGTACTCGGTGACGTGAGCCAGCGCAACCGCCGCGGATTCGGGAAATAGATACGTCGGAATGGTGCCGACGGCGAGAGTGTTCTGCACACCCATGAACGTGGCCAGCACCGGCTTGCTCGAACCTGCCGCAGCGGCCTGGATCGCCCTGGCGACCTCTTCGGCCAGCGTGACGATCGGCGGAATGAAGATTGTGAGCAGGCTGTCCACATTCGGATCCGCCAGAACGGCTTCGATGGTGCGCCGGTAGTCGTCGGCACTCGCCGAGGCGATCATGTCGACCGGATTTGCGACGCTGGCGGCCGCTGGTAGGAAACCCCGCAGCGCGGTCGTCGTCGCGGATGTGAGCGACGCCACGGTCAGGCCGTTTGCCTCGCAGGCGTCAGCCGCGAGGATCCCGGGACCGCCCGCATTCGTCACAATCGCGACACGTCCCGATTCGGGAATTGGTTGATTGGCCAATAACGCGGCCACGTCGAACATTTCCTCCAGCGTGTGAGTACGGATCACTCCGGACTGCCGCAGCAGGGTGTCGATCAGAACATCGTTGGTCGCCCGGGCCCCGGTGTGGGACGAAGCCGCACGGGCGCCGGCCGACGACCGACCTGCCTTGACGGCGACGATCGGCTTGCGGCGGCCGACGCGGCGGGCAATCTGCGAGAACTTGCGCGGATTCCCGAAGCTCTCGAGATACAGCAAGATCACGTCGGTCTTGTCCTCATTGGCCCAGAACTGAATCAGGTCGTTGCTGGAAACGTCGGACTTGTTGCCGATCGACGCGAACGTCGACATTCCCAGGTTCCGCCGGGTGACGTACTCCAGGATCGCCAGTCCAAGCGCTCCGCTCTGGGTCGAAAACGCAATTCGCCCTGCGGGCGGGTACACCGGAGAAAAGGTCGCGTTGAGCTTCACCGCCGGATCGGTGTTGATGATGCCCATACAGTTCGGGCCGATCATGCGTATGCCTGCGGCGCGAATTCTGTCGACCAGCTGCGCCTCGAGTTCCGTGCCGGCGCCGCCCGTCTCGCCGAACCCGGCGGAAATCACGACCAGCGCCTTGACTCCTTTCGCGATGCAATCGTCGACCGTGGCCAAGACCGCCGCCGCTGGAACCGCGACGACGGCAAGATCCACCGGACCGTCGATGTCCGAGACCCGTCGAACCGCGGCGAGCCCTTCCACCGCATGCGCGTCCGGATGAACCGGCACGATCCGTCCGGGAAAACCGCTCGCAATGATGTTGTGCAGGATCTCCGACCCGATGCGACCTCGTGACCGGTTGGCCCCAACCACGGCGACGACGCTGGGCTCGAAAAAGGGACGCATGGAGGCGGCCGCCGCGAGCTGCGACCGGTGAGCCGATCGCTCGGTGAACGCCGGCGAAATCTCGAGATCGAGCGACACGTGGAACACGCCACGGTCGAGGCGCCGGCTTGCGGCGAAACCAGACTCGAGAAACACGTCCAGCATTCGACGGTTTTCGCCGAGGACGTAGGCGTCGAACGTTCGGACCCCGGCGCGTCGACCGATGTCCGCAAGACATTCCAACATGCGCGTGCCGACGCCGCGCCCCCTCCAGCTGTCGGCCACCGCGAAGGCGACCTCGGCTCGCTCCGCCTGCCCGGCGAAGTAATAACCAGCGGTCGCGACAATGGTGCCGGCGTACTCGGCGACCAGCACGCGATGCCGATCTGGATCAACGCGCACCATTTCCTGGGCGGTGTCCTGATCGATCCTGGGCACGCGCAGGAAGCGGTAATACAGCGCTTCCTCGGACATCCGATGCAGGAGGTCGAGAAGCCGGCCGTCGTCGTCAGGACGGATGGGCCGAAGATGGACGGTCGACCCATCGCGAAGGACGATGTCGGCGCTGTACTGGAAAACAGGAGCAGTCGGTGACATACGAGGTCTGTGAGCACCTCTCGGGCCGCTTCCACTGTGCTGACTGGAGGTCGCGGCTGACGGATTCTCGGCGACTCGAGCGGACGATTGCTCGGCCGATGGAACGAGGGTGGTTCAAGCCGCCGGTTTCGAGAGCGCCGTTCGCACATCTATATTGCGCAAATCCTCCTCGAGTTGCCAGAAGTCGTTTCAGGAATCGAGGACAGCATGGAATGGAAAGGAACGAAGGCGCCGCCTGATGGCGATCTCATGACTGAGTGCTCGCAACCGGAGGCGACCTGCGCGCTGGCCGGGGAGTAAACTACGGGACGATGAAACTATCCGGCGCAGCCGTGCCCCATGGAAACGATTAGCGTTCCTGCCGACACGGTTGCCCTCGCTCTGCGCCTCGCGCTGGCAACGATCCTCGGAGCAGCGGTCGGACTGAACCGGGAGATGTCGCTGAAACCAGCCGGTCTGCGAACCCATGCGTTGGTCTCGCTCGGTGCCGCGCTGCTGACGTATGTGGGCCTGCAGTTCGGCCGGCCGTCAGGCGATATGGCAGCCGCGAGCCGAGTCGTTCAAGGAATGGTGGCCGGCATCGGATTCATCGGTGGCGGCGTTATTCTCCATCGGGGCAGGGGGGCGGTGCACGGACTCACCACCGCCGCCTCGATCTGGATCGTGGCCGCCACCGGCGTCGCCACTGGAGCAGGGCTGTGGCGCGCGGCGACGATATCGATCGTCCTCACGTTGGCGGTGCTGACCATCGGCCACTCTGTCGACAACGCCTTGCACAGAGTGAGCGGGCCGGACAGGGACTGAACTCCTCAGGGGGTTTTGAGCATCGTCGTCCACGCACTCTCAGCGGTCTCGAATGTGACACCGAACGCGGCGCCGAAATGCTGCTTGATCGTCGCGTTGGCGTCATCTCGGCTGCTGATTCGGAAGAATTCGCGGACCTGCGACATCCCATAGCGGTCCATCAGAAACCGGACGAACGATCCAGCTTCGCGGTAGCTCAGCACCTGATCGCTGATCGCGCGGAAGCTGTCGGTCTGGATCGCGCGATCGAGCGGCACGACGAGCGTGCCGAGCTGGAGATATTGCCGGCACGCTTCATGTACTTGCTGTCCATTGAAGAACGCGTCGAGATTGCCCGCCGGTGGATTGGTCTGCATCGCGACGGCAATTCCCTCATTAAAGAAGTCCGAAGGGCGCCCAAGCAGCGAGGTATAGATGTGCACGACCTCGTGATTGTCAGTCGAGAATAGCGTGTGAATTTCGAATCTCGCGGGCTCGGCAAAGCCATTCGTGTTGTAGTTCCCGGTGTGATCGCCCATGTCCTGCCGCGTCCGATACTTGTAGTACTCGATTTTCTGGGGAACCCTGACGCCGAGCGTGTCGATCGCCCACGCGTGGTACGCCTCCTGCCAGTTCGCGTCGACCGAATCCCCGGTCGCGTAGTGATATCGGAAGCTGACGGTTTCGGACATCACCGGCAGCGGCGCCGGTGACGGGGAGGCAGGGCTACCCGATCCGCCGCAGCTCAGCGCGGCGGTCAGCGCGAGGCCGCAGATCGCGCGCCATCGGGCTGTCGTCCGACGTTGAAACGCTCGCCGCCCCATCGTTCAACAAATAGCAGCTATCAGGCGCCGGTCAGCGAGTCGGCAGCAGCCGTCGGTGCTGCCAACTCCAGAGGAACAAGGTCCCGACAACCAGCAAAGGGCCGGAAATCGCCAACGCCCAGTCCGCGTGGCGCGCCCCAACGCTCAGCGCGTACG